>NZ_JBFNEO010000329.1:0-1508 GCF_040797585.1 Clostridium sp. | reverse complement strand
ATTTTAGATAGTGATAGGGCAATGGTATCTGTAGGTATAGCTGGTGAAATTTATATATCAGGAGATGGATTAGCGAGAGGATATATAAACAGACCCGGATTAACAGCAGAAAAATTTATAGATAACCCATTTGAACAAGGAACAAAGATGTACAAAACAGGAGATATAGCTAGATGGTTACCAGATGGAAACATAGAGTTCCTAGGGAGAATAGATAATCAAGTTAAAATAAGAGGATTTAGAATAGAGCTTGGTGAGATAGAAAATAGGTTATTACAACATGAAAATATTAAAGAGACAGCAGTTTTAGTTAAGGAAAATAAAGAGAGTGAAAAATATATATGTGCCTATGTGGTAAGTGATAAAACCATTCAAGAATTAGATTTAAAAGGTTACTTAAAGGAAACATTGCCAGAATATATGGTTCCAGCTTACTTTGTGGAATTAGAAAAAATGCCGCTTACAACGAATGGAAAGCTTGATAGAAGAGTACTTCCAGAACCAAACTTAGACTTAAGCTTAACAGAATATGAAGCTCCAAGAAATGAAGTTGAAGAGACTTTAACAAAAATATGGAGTGAAATATTAGGAGTTGAAAAGGTTGGAATAAATGATAACTTCTTTGATCTAGGAGGTCACTCTTTAAAGGCTACAATACTTATGGCTAAGATTCATAAAGAATTAAATAAAGAAGTCCCATTAAAAGAACTATTTAAGTCACCGACAATAAAAGATTTAAATAAGTACATTGAAAATGCGGAAGAAAACCTTTATTCAAAAATAGAAAAGTTAGAAGAAAAAGAATACTACGAAGCATCTTCAGCTCAAAAGAGAATGTATATGCTTCAACAATTTGATAAAGATAGTGTAGCTTACAATATGCCAGCAGTTTTTGAGTTAGAAGGAGAAGTTGATAAGGATAAAATAGAAGAAACTTTTAGAAAGCTAACGCAAAGACATGAAGCATTAAGAACTTATTTTGAAACTTTAGATGGTGAAATAATACAAAAAATACAAAATAATTGCGAATTTGAATTAGAGCACAGAGCTGAAAATAAAAATATAGAGGATACAATAAATAACTTTGTAAGACCTTTTGATTTAATGGCGGGCCCATTATTCAGAGTAGAACTTGTTGATAACAAAGATAAAACTTATTTGCTAATAGATATGCACCACATAATATCTGATGGTTTATCTATGGGAATATTAATAAACGAGTTTACCGAAATTTATGGTGGAAAGACGCTAGAACCATTAAAGCTGCAATATAAAGATTTTGCAGCATGGCAGAATAACTTCTTAAACTCAGAGGAAATGAAAAAACTAGAAGAATACTGGATTAATAGGTTTGATGATGAGATACCAGTGTTAAATATGTCTACTGATTATGAAAGGCCTACTATGCAAAGTTTTGAAGGAGATAGTGTAAGCTTTGAAGTTAATGAAGAGGTAACATTAAAATTAAAAAAGCTTACAAAAGAAACAGGAACTACAATGCATATGGC
>NZ_JBFNEO010000328.1:0-1534 GCF_040797585.1 Clostridium sp. | reverse complement strand
AAATAGAATGATATATATTTATTGAAATTATAAACAAGGTTCTTTCGTATTATAGAAGAAAAAGTCATTAGTTTTCCCCTCCTATAACACTTTGAACCTCAAGTATTTTATCAAAAAACTTCTTTCTATCTCCATTTGATGTTATTTCCATCTTGATTTTACCATCTTTAATAAATATAATTCTTCTGCAGAAAGAGGCTGCGAAAGGATCATGAGTTACCATCAAAACAGTACTTTGTATTTCATCATTCATTTTACTTAAAGTTGTCATTATGTTATTAGCTGATTTAGAATCTAAATTTCCTGTTGGCTCATCTGCAAATATTATGGTTGGATCATTTATTAATGCTCTTGCTGCTGCTACCCTCTGCTTTTGTCCTCCTGAAATATGATAAGGATATTTTTTCTTTAAATCTTCAATATTAAAGAAATTCATAAGTTCATTAGCTCTTTTTTCTATTTCCTTAGGATTTTTCTTATCTAAAATAAGTGGTAATGATATATTCTCTTCAAGGGTTAAACTATCTAAAAGATTAAAATCTTGAAATATATATCCTATATTTTTTCTTCTAAATAAAGCTAAATCATCTTTTTTCATCTTGCTAATATCTTTATCACTTATAACAACCTCTCCTGAAGTACTCTTGTCAACTCCAGATAGTATATTAAGTAAAGTAGTCTTACCACTTCCACTAGGACCCATTATCCCAACAAATTCACCTTTATTAACTGTTAAATTTACTCCTCCTAAAGCTGTAACTTCCTTAGCCCCTTTATATGAATTATAAATCTTAGTTAAATTATTTACTTTTAAAATCTCCATAATTATATACCTCTCTTATATTAAGATTATACTCTTCCACACACCTTATATAGGTGAACTCATGTAATAATTGAAACTAATTTACCAGATACCATTGCCTAAAGCGTATTGAAAGATTTAGTTCTGAAATGATTTATCTATAATATAAGTATAAAGGGGAATCCACTTTTCTCTAATGGATTCCCCTTACATAACCTTACATTTTTGAAAGGTTAGTATATTTTTAAATAATACTTTCATTATTGAATTCTATTTTAACTACTGTCCCAGAATCTATCTTAGATTCTATCTTAATTTTATGACCAAGTTTTTTGGCTATGATATTTACCATATATAGCCCAATTCCAGAGGAACCTCTTTCTTTCCTTCCATTGTTTCCAGTAAAGAATGGCTCAAATACCCTTGGTAAATCTTCCTCAGTTATTCCAATCCCATAATCCTTTATTAATAATTCAATGACATTGTTTTTATTGGTAGCCATTATCTCTATCTTATTATTCTTATTTACATCAGAATACTTAATAGCATTTGATATTATCTGTGCTAACATATATGAGCCCCATTTTTTATCAGTATAAACTGAGATACTTTCACCAATATCCATTTTAGGGAATACCCCTTTATATATAAAATCTCTTTTCTTCGAAGTAACTACACTACTAACTAATTCCTTTAGATTACAAGAAGTGGTTATATAATCCCTAGAAAAAT
>NZ_JBFNEO010000327.1:0-1553 GCF_040797585.1 Clostridium sp. | reverse complement strand
TTAAAAATCCTATAAAGTGATTTAAATAATAGTTGTTATAAAAGCTGTGTATTTCTAGATTCTATAAGAGTTAACAACTAGTTTATGGATATATTATACCGTTATTTTCCATATATTTATATGATTTTATCTGATAGCTACAAGCTGCAACATTCCCATCATCTTTAAAAGTGGGGGATAACAGTAATATACTATTATTTCGAACCACTATAGGATAAATTTGACCTTGTAGTG
Organism: Clostridium sp.; assembly: GCF_040797585.1. Classification (GTDB taxonomy): domain Bacteria; phylum Bacillota; class Clostridia; order Clostridiales; family Clostridiaceae; genus Clostridium_Z. The sequence continues at coordinate 1,319 of NZ_JBFNEO010000327.1, read as the reverse complement.
GTTCTTTAGTTTACAGTATACTTTTTTGTATAATAATATTATGAGCAGATATTATAGTTAGAGGTGTAAATATGAATGCAAATATTAGACCAGTATGGGCTGAAATAGATTTAGATGCAATAGCACATAACATGAAGGAAGTTAAGAAGTTATTAAAGGATAAAGAGATAATAGCAGTTATAAAGGCAGATGCCTATGGCCATGGAGCTATTGATGTGGCACCAGTATTATTAGAAAATGGAGCTACAAAGCTTGCAGTAGCAGTTATAACAGAGGCTATGGAACTTAGACATGTAGGTATTGATGCTCCCATAATGATTTTAGGTTATACACCTATAGATTTTGCAAAACAATTAATAGAAAATGATATAGAGCAGTCTGTATATAGCTTAGACTATGCAAAGGAATTATCAGAGGAAGCTGTAAGAAGAGGGAAGAAAGCTAAAGTCCATATTGTTATTGATACAGGTATGGGAAGACTAGGATTCTTACCGAATGAAGAAAACTTTAAGGAAGTTTTAGAAATATGTTCTTTAGAGGGACTTCAAGTAGAGGGGATATTTACTCACTTTGCAAGCTCTGATGAAGAGGATAAGGAGTATACCTATGACCAGCTTAGAAGGCTAGAAGAATTTTGTGATAAGCTTTCTCTTAAAGGGGTAAATGTAAAAGTTAAGCATGCGGCTAACAGTGGAGCCATAGTAGATTTACCAGAAACCTATTTAGATGGAGTTAGAACTGGTATATTGTTATATGGATATTATCCATCTCAAGATGTGGATATGAAAAAGATGAACTTAAAGCCTGCTCTTACTTTAAAGACAAAGGTCGCTTATGTTAAAAAGCTAGATAAAGATATGTATATAAGCTATGGTAGGACTTTTAAAACAGAGAGAGAAAGTGTAATAGCTACTCTTCCTATAGGTTATGCAGATGGATATTCAAGACTTTTAAGTGGAAAGGTTCAAGTTATAATAAATGGTAAGCTTGCCAGAGTAGTAGGTAGAATATGCATGGATCAATGTATGATAGATGTGACTGATGTAGGAGAAGTAAAGGTTGATGATGAGGTTATACTTCTTGGTCAGTATGGAGATTTAAATATTGATGCAGATTATATAGCAGAGATGATGGGAACTGTTAACTATGAAGTTATTTGTATGATTAAACAAAGGGTTCCTAGGGTATATATTAAAAATGGAGAGATTACAAAGATTAGAAATTATTTTTAGTTTATAGATTTATAGGATTTTTAGCTTGAATCTTAACTTATACATGCACTTAAATCCTTTAAAACCTTGGATTTTAAGTAGTGCATA
>NZ_JBFNEO010000326.1:0-1593 GCF_040797585.1 Clostridium sp. | reverse complement strand
GCTATCATTACTTAAGGCTTATTCAAAGATTGAGTTTGGATGTAGTTTATATATACATATATGAGAAATATATTTATTAGAATTTAATCTTAACATATTTATAAAAGAGGCAATATCTTTCAGCTGAAATCTAAAAGGATGATAAGATTCGATGAATAAAATAATTTTAATTTAAAATATATAGATAAAACCATATGGTATAATTACTTTAAAAAGTTTTACAGTAAAGGACGTGTTAAGATGAAAGCAGAAATAATATCTGTGGGAACAGAGTTGCTTTTAGGGGATATTGTAAATACAAATGCTCAGTTCTTAGCTAAGGAGTTAGCGGATTTAGGGATTGATATGTATCGACAAACAGTAGTGGGAGATAATGAGGAAAGAATATTAAATGCTTTTGAAGAAGCTTTTAAAGTTAGTGATATTATAATAACTACAGGAGGACTTGGACCAACAGAGGATGATTTAACTAAGGAAATAGCATGTAAATACTTTAATAAAGAACTTATCTGTCATGAGGAGAGTTATAAAGCGCTACAAGAATACTTTGAAAAGAGCGGTATGTATTTAAGTGAGAATAATAAAAAACAAGCTTATTTTCCAGAGGATGCTATAATATTAAAGAATACCTGCGGAACAGCACCAGGGGCTATAATAAAAGGAGAAGATAATAAAGCTATAATAGTCTTACCAGGACCTCCTAGAGAAATGAAAACTATGTTTAAAAACGAAGTAAAACCTTATCTTAAAAAACTAACTAATAGTGTTCTTGTGTCAAAAGTTTTAAGGATATCTGGTCTAGGTGAAAGTCATATGGAGGAGAAAGTGAAGCATATAATACATAAGTATGAGAATCCAACCATAGCTCCCTATGCAAAAGATGGAGAGTCAATACTTAGATTAACAGCTAAAGCTAAAGATGAAGAAGAAGCTATGAGTATTATAGAGCCAGCAGAAGAGGACATAAGAGGAATCCTTAAGGATAATATATATGGAGAAGGAGAAACTTCTCTAGAGCATGTAGTTTCTAAGTTGTTAGTAGATAAAGAGCTTAAGATAGGAGTGGCAGAGTCTTGTACAGGAGGACTTTTAGCTTCTATGCTTATAAGTTACCCAGGAATATCTAAGGTCTTTTTAGAAGGGGCAGTAACTTATTCTAATGAGGCAAAGATGAGAACTCTAGGAGTAAAAAAAGAAACCTTAGAGAGGTTTGGGGCAGTAAGTGAAGAAACTGCAAAGGAAATGGCAGAAGGTATAGCAAAGAGATGCATAGCAAATATTGGAGTATCTATAACAGGAATTGCAGGTCCGGATGGAGGAACAAGTGATAAACCAGTAGGACTTATTTATATAGGATTATATATAGATGGAAATATGAAAGTTAAAAAACTTAATCTTCAGGGAGATAGAGATAGGATAAGAAGAAGAACAGCCTTAGCCACATTGGACTTTATAAGAAGAGAAATCAAGTAGAACTTAGATTTTAAGCAGTTCATAAGATAAGTTTTGAATCAAAAACCATATATAGGGTTCCTACCTTAATGATTAACTTATCCATAAAATTTTTTCTTGATTAATCAGCATTTAGAGCTA
>NZ_JBFNEO010000325.1:0-1606 GCF_040797585.1 Clostridium sp. | reverse complement strand
ACTATTTAGCCCCCTAACCACTTTGGACAATCGCACACGATTATAGTAAAATATAATCAATAGGAGGTTGCCAAAGTGAGAAGTAAAAATACAAGATATTCAGAAGAATTTAAAAGACAAATAGTTAAAGAAGTAGAGGAAACTGGTAATGCAACTTTAGTAGCAAGAAAACATGATATTGTTCCAGGTACAGTAACAAGATGGGTTAGGGAGTCAAAATCAGCTAATAAAACCAATAATCCTCTTAATATAGATTATAGCACTAATTCCTCCTTGGATAAGGAGAATGAGCAATTAAAGAAGCTATTAGGTGAAAAGGACCTTGAAATAGCTATTCTTAAAGACCTACTAAAAAAAACGACCCAAAGATAGAAGATAAAGTAAATATAGCTAATAAATGGCTAGGGTATGGTTATCCAGTAACTAAGGTACTTAAAATACTTGGATTAAATAAATCAACCTATTACTTTAATATAAATAAAGATTCAAATATAGAATCAACAGAAGATAGAAAGTTAATAAACAAGGGTGGTAGACCAATTCAAGGTTCATCTAAAACCACCGATGGACAAACTGTCTGTGATGAACAAATTAAAGAATATATTTGTGAAATCATTGAATCTGAAGGATTATGCTATGGCTATTATAAAATAACCATAATTCTAAGAAGAAAATTTAATTTAATCATAAATAAAAAGAAGGTATATAGATTATGTAAAGAATTAAATGTACTAAGACCTCAAAGGATAGTTAAACCAAAGCATCCAAGGAAAATAGCTCAAAATAGAGAAATTGCAAATCCTAATGCTCTTTGGGAAGTAGATATAAAATACGGTTACATCCATGGTGAAGATAGATTCTTCTATATATCCTCTTTTCTAGATGTATATGATAGAAACATAGTAGAATACCATATGGGACTATCATGCACTTCAGAAGATATAACTATAATTCTTAAAAGAGCCTTAATGAAGCGGGGTCTATATGATAAAGAAACTAATTTAGTAATAAGGTCAGACAATGGTCCACAATTTATTAGCCATAAATTTGAAGATGTGTGTAAAGAACTAAAACTAGAGCATGAAAGAATACCATTCAAAACCCCAAATAAAAATGCTCATATAGAGTCTTTCCATAGATTACTAGAAGATGAATGTTTATCAAGGTACGAATTTAAAACTTATGCTGAAGCCTATGAGGCAGTATCTGAATATATGAAATCCTACAATAAGGTTAGAATTCATAGTTCCTTGGGTTATATCTCTCCAATGGAATTCTATCAAAAAACCTTAGAGGGAACAGCAAAACCTTTAGTGGTAAGACTTTAATGTTTTTTCGCTTAGTAGCAAATTACGTAAATATTTAGCTGAAATCAAGGGCTTGCAATAGCAAGGGCGTAGCCTTTACCCTTGATGAGGATAAATATTTATGTATAATAAAAAAAGCGATAAACATTAAAATATAGATAAACTAAGAAAAAGAAAGTATTCGTGAGTTTTTGTCCAATATTAAGGGGTCAATCCGAATTTGTTTTTACATCTCATTATTTTATATCAAATATATATTGTATAGAATTATCATACTTTATATAGAAAAACACTTAAAA
>NZ_JBFNEO010000324.1:0-1610 GCF_040797585.1 Clostridium sp. | reverse complement strand
GGGATACAGGGTGTTTCTGTATTGCTTTGAAATATGCATCATCATAATAATTTACTCCTATTTCGTATATGAGGTTGGTGCTAAAAATCTTTAGCTAGAAGAAGAAGGTGGAGAGGTTTCTTTAAGATACCTCTTCATTTCTTTTTTTGTATATAAGTTGAATTTAAGATTTTTTCTTAATAATATATTTTTAAAATCAATTATTACAACACACATAGAGTTATTTATATAATGGATATATAAATAGTCAACCTTAATCTCTAAATATACTATAAATCATGGTGGATTTAAGCTTAGTTTAATGCGTTATGTGGTTTATCTATATATACAAACAATAAATATTAAAAAATCTAAGAGATTAAACCTAAAAACTGTTTATTAAATTATATTTATGTTAATTTAATAATTAGAAAGATTTTAATAGTATAATGTTTTTAATGGAGAGAATATAAGAGGAATACAATAGATAAAATATTTCTTTATAGAAGGTGATAAATATGAAAGAAATTTTTGATAAGATTAAAAATAGTCTTTATAAACTTAAGGATAATTTAGAAGTATTCTTTAAGGACTCAAAAAAGAGAAATACAGTTATTGTTATAGCGTTTTCTTTGGCTATAATTGTTTTTGGAGGAGTTATTTATAGCATAGTAAATTCATCAAGAGACTCTGTTATTAAAAAATTTGAAAGCACATTAAATAGCAGTAATCCTTATAAAGTGTATAAATATATGAAGGTAGAAGGTAGTGATAGGGAGCTTAATGAGGAAAATATAAAACCCTTAGTAGATTATCTAAAAGAAAACCAAAGTAGAACGGATGAACTTATATCTGTATTAAGATTTAAGGATTCATCAAAGGATCTTCTGAAGCTAAAGAAGGAAGAGAGAGTTATAGGAGATAGATATTATATAGGTATAGAAGAAGTAAGCCTTAAAGTAACTGTGAATTTAAAGGGTACTAGGGTAATGTTAAATGATAAAGAGGTTGCAATAACACAGAAGGATAATGAGGTAGTAAACATAGATAATATCATACCTGGAACTTACAATATAAAAGGCATATATGATGGAAACTATGGAGATATAGAAGATAGTATAACAGAGGCTTTAGTAAACAAAGAAAATACAAAGTCTTTAAATCTTCAAGGAGTTAATCTTACTCTAGATAGTAATTATAAGGATGCAAAGGTATTTATAAATGGAGAGGATACATCAAAAACTGTAAAGGAGTTTAGTGGAATAGGACCAATACCTTCAGATGGATCTTATAAAGTACATTTAGAAAAAGAGTTTCCATGGGGCACAGTTAAAAGCGAAGAAAAGGAGATTCAAGATTTACCTAAGATTAGTCTTCAAATAAATCCTTTAACAGAGCAATTAAGGGTAGATTTAGAAAAAGTATATAAAGAGTTCTATGATAACTTTTTTAAAGCTCTTAATGAGGGAGATAAGAGTTACATAAAAAACACCACAGAGGATATTAGGGATAGACTATACAATGAGTATTATAATAGTGGCATTATAATAAAAAATAGCTATGATTTTAAAAACCTTGAGTGGCAAAAGGATGCTATATCAATAAAAGAAGAGGATGGGAAATTTAAAACC
>NZ_JBFNEO010000323.1:0-1634 GCF_040797585.1 Clostridium sp. | reverse complement strand
AGAATAGTATTTCATATAATCACCTTCTTGAATTTATTATAACATAAACATTATATAAATTCAAGAGTGTTATATAAACTTCTATAAGGTTTTATTCACTGTTACGTTACCTCTTTTTAAGTTAGTTTGTCCAAAACTAATTACTTATATTAATCTTTTAGATTTTAAATCACTCTCTTGTGATAGTTAATTTAGGGATAATTAACTATTCTTATATACTTTAAAGATAATAACTATTAATTAAAATTTATTAGTTATATTATAGCATAAAACTCCTCTTTTCTATATTTAATTATCATATAGTCTCTATATTAGAAATAACCTAACATGTTATGATAGTTAAATCCTAAAATAAACTTAATTGCTTATTTTAAATTATAAAGTATGAAAATTAATAAGCCAAAAGTTATTACTTTAAAGAACGCAATTTAACTAGCATAATAATTTATAATAAATAAAATTATAAATATCAAAAGGATTAGTATAAAGAATTCAAATAAAATTCTATACTAATCCCTTTGTTTAATAATATTAACTATTTAAAGACTTAACCACTCCAACTACTATACCAAGTATGCCTGCTTCCTTATCCATAAGATTTATAGGTTCATACCTTGGATTCTCCGGTACAAGATAAGGTCTATTTTTCTTCATTACAAATCTCTTTAAAGTAGCATTTCCATCTATCTGCGCTGCCACTATATCTCCGTTATTTGCCATATACTGTTTTCTAATAACCACATAGTCATTATCCTCTATGTTAGCTCCCACCATACTGTCACCCTTAACTTTTAACATAAAGCAATCTTTTATTCCCTTTAGGAAGTAATTTGGAATATTAAATATCCCCTCATTTTCCTCTGTCATAAGAATAGGTTCTCCTGCTGCTATGTCACTATATAAGGTAACTTCTCTTAAATCATCCTTAGGAACTTCTTCTATATCCTCTCCAGTAGTTAAAAATAGTTCCATTGTGTTTAAATAATCTCTTTTAAATATAACCTCTGATTTATGTCTTAAATCTATATATTTAAACTTTTCCATATCCTCTACCTTACTATTTCTATTTTCTACAATATCACCCTTTAAATAATGAGTTTTAACCCCTTCTCCAAAGGTTTCTTTTACTTTTATTTTTTTCTCTCTTGTGATAAATATTGTAAAGGTTCCATAGGTACTTTCATGATTTCTAATGTTTTTTAGAAGTTCTAACTCACTACAGCTATAGTCTTGTCCATTATAAACCATAACATGAGTATAGGAACTTTTAAGTATAGCTTCTGCTTCTTTTATATAATCCTCATAGTCATAATATCTATATTCCTTAAGCTTTTCATTATACATTTCCTTAAGATAAAATATCGCTTCTCTTCCTGTAGAATTCTTCCTTAAGGCTCTTTTGCGTCTTAAAGTAGTCATATACTCTTCTTTAGTTATATTACTAGACTTTAAGAATTCAATTTCTTCTATAAAAAATTCTAAAGGTCTATTAAAAATTTTAACCTTTTTATATTTACTCTTTAATTCTTCTATTAATGGATATATTAATTTTTTCTTTGAAGTCTCATCAATAAGATTTTTATCCTTTATATAAACTTCTTTTAATATATCCTTTAAGGTTTTTATATAAACTG
>NZ_JBFNEO010000322.1:0-1701 GCF_040797585.1 Clostridium sp. | reverse complement strand
GAATAGTATGAAGTTCTTCTGCTTGTTTTTTAGGATTTATCTCCCCATTTGTTATTTCACTTTTACCATAGCCTGCCCTATCATATGTGAAAAACTTAAAATCCTTAGATCCTTCTTTAATAACCTTATTCCACTCATTAGAGGTAGTAGCTATATCATTTTCTAAAACCACTGTAAAAGGCCCTTGCCCCTGTATATTATAATGTATTTTAGCTCCATCTATGGTAGCTATTCTAGTCTTACTTTTGTTTAAAGCCTTTATTTTACTATTACTTATATTTTCAAATAGAAATCCACTCATTAAAACTAAAAATAATATTACTAACACATACTGGATAAGTTTAATTTTGTTTATTTTTCTTTTAACCTTATATGTATGCATACTGTTTGAATAATTTATAAGCCTCATACTTATCCTCCCTAATGAATTATCTCTCTCCTAATTTTAAATTAGGTTTAGCATTAAGATTTAATGAAGATGTATTCCCTTTTATATATTGGAAATAGGCAGCACTACCTATCATAGCTGCATTATCTGTGCAAAGAACTAAAGAAGGAAATAATACCTTAACTCCTATATTTTCACCTTCCTTAATTAAAGATTTCCTTAGGGCTGAATTAGCAGCGACCCCTCCTGCTATGGCAATTTTATCTACCTTTTTTAATTTACAAGTCTTTATAACATTATCAGTTAAGACCCCTACTACAGCCTTTTGGAAAGAAGCTGCCACATCTGCCTTTACTACTTCTTCCCCCGTCATATCCATCTTATTTAAATAATTAAGTACCGAAGATTTTACTCCACTAAAGGAAAAATCTAAGCTATTGTCATGGAAATTAGCCCTTGGAAACTTTATAGCATCCTCATTTCCTTCTTTAGCTAGTTTATCTATCTTAGGTCCTCCTGGATATCCAAGTCCAAGAGCTCTTGCTATCTTATCATAAGCTTCTCCAGCTGCATCGTCTCTTGTTTGTCCTATAATCTCATAGTCTCCATGATCCTTAACATAAACTATGAAAGTATGCCCTCCTGAAACCACAAGACATATAAAAGGAGGTTCTAATTCCTTATGTTCTATAAAGTTAGCACTTATATGCCCTTCTATATGATTAACTCCAATTAAAGGTTTATTTAAAGCATAGGAAAGTCCCTTGGCATACTGAAGCCCTACTAAAAGTGCTCCCACAAGGCCTGGTCCATAGGTTACCCCTATAGCATCTATATCATTAAAATTCATATTTGCCTTATCTAAAGCTTCCTTAACTACTCCATCAATAACCTCAATATGCTTTCTTGAAGCCACCTCTGGAACTACTCCTCCAAATTTTGTATGTATATCAATTTGAGAAGATATTATATTAGATAAAACTTCCCTTCCATTTTTCACTACTGATGCTGATGTTTCATCACAACTTGTTTCTATCGCTAATATTACCACATCTTTATTCATTATTAATCATCCTTTTTCTCTTATATTTCCTCATTGTATTATACTTCAATACATTTCATTATTCAATTATATTAAAACTTTTACAAAGTATCTACGTATATTCTTTGGCTACATAGAAAAGTTATTACAATTTAAAGAACATATATTCTATTTTTCTTGATAATTACCTATTATAATATTAAAATTAACATAGTAATCAATAGATAAAATACTTAAGTAAGTATTTAAATAAATTTAGATAAAATTAAGA
>NZ_JBFNEO010000321.1:0-1714 GCF_040797585.1 Clostridium sp. | reverse complement strand
CAGGTCTTCACGCCATAAGGTCACAAGATAAAAATCATTGGTATAAGTTAAGAACCCTATATAGATGTACCATTCTAAACTTAATCTTGAATATGTTGTAAATCATAGTATCATGAGGTTTAGTTTAAGTGCGATGTAGTATATCTATAACTTATATGCTTTATTATATAGATTTTAACAATAAATAAAAACATAGTTTATAAGAAGTTGATTTTTTAGTGCGGAGGATAATATATGGAAAGATTATTGATTTTAGATAGTAACAGTCTTATGAATAGAGCATATTATGCATTGCCTTTACTTAGCAATAGTGAAGGAATTCATACTAATGCTGTACTTGGGTTTACATCTATGCTTTTTAAAATGAAGGAAGAGATAAATCCAGATTATATAGTTGCAACCTTTGATAGAAAGGCTCCAACATTTAGACATGTAGAATATAAGGATTATAAGGCTGGAAGAAAAAAGATGCCGCCAGAGCTTGCAGAGCAATTCCCTATAGTAAAGGATATGCTTAAACTTTTAGATATAAATATATTTGAAATAGATGGATTTGAAGCAGATGATTTAATAGGAACTTTAGCTAATCATGCGGAAAAAAACAACATGGAAGTATACATTGTGACTGGAGATAAGGATGCTCTTCAATTAGCAACTAAAAATATAAAGGTAGTAATAACTAAAAAAGGTATAACAGAGAAAGTAATCTATGATGAGGATGCTATGATAGAAGAGTATGGAATCACTCCTAAAGAGTTTATAGATGTTAAGGGACTTATGGGAGATACATCAGATAATATACCAGGAGTGCCAGGGGTTGGAGAGAAAACCGCTATAAAACTCATAAAGACCTATGGAAGTGTAGAAGGTGTATTAGAGAATTTAGAAGAGATTAGTGGTAAAAAGTTAAAGGAAAACCTTATGGAATATAGAGAACAAGCTATATTCTCAAAGAAGCTCGCAACTATAATGACAGAGGTACCAGTAGAAATTGATTTAGAAGAGATAAAATCTAAGAAAAATTTAGACATTGAGGGTGTAAGACAACTTTTCTATAAGTTACAATTTAAATCCCTACTAGATAAATTACCAAAGAGTGAGAATATAAAAGAAGAAGAGGAAAATATTGAAACCAATGATATAAAAACTTTAGACCATATTAAAAGTTTTAAAGAATATGTTGGAAATGAAGAATTATATCTAACTTTTAATATAGAGGGTACTTCAAAATACTCTTCCTTAAACCTAAAAGAACTATATATTAGAGCTCAGAATACAGTATATTTTATTAATATGGATAGTTTAGAGGAAACTGTATTAAAAGAATTAAAGGATATTTTAGAAGACGACAAAATTAAGAAAATAGCTTTTGATGTTAAAAGTGCATATAGTGCCTTAGGAAAAAGGGGCATAGCTCTTAAAAACCTTGTATTTGATGTGAAAATTGCAGCATATCTTGTAGATGCATCTAAGGGAGATTATGAGGCTAAGGTGTTAATAAATGAATACCTTCATAGAGATGTTCAGGGAGAAGATAAGGATATAAGAATTAAAGAAACTTTCTATTTAAAAGATTTATATGAAGCCATAAATAAAAAAATACTAGAAGGGGGTATGGAGAAACTTTTATATGACATAGAGCTTCCATTAACTAAGGTACTTTCTAATATGGAGTCTATAGGATTTAAGGTAAATAGAGATATATTAGATACCC
>NZ_JBFNEO010000320.1:0-1794 GCF_040797585.1 Clostridium sp. | reverse complement strand
TTTAAAGGATTTAAGTACATGTATAAGTTAAGATTTAGACTAAAAACCCTATATAGAGTTTTTAACCTAAATCTTATTTCATACACTACTTAAATATAGAATTTTCAACAAATTAGATTAAGATATAAGCTAATATCTAATCTATATATAAATCACCTAATAATTGAAACTAAATCACAAGCTTACATTATTTAATACGTATTCAAAGATTGAATTTTAAAATAGTATATATATAGGGTTCCTAAGAATTAGCATGGGAACCCTATATATACCATATACTTAGTAACTTCGTGTAAATCTAAAGGCTTTCTTATAAAAATCCCTTTGGATTAAATAAGAAAGCCTTATATTATGATCTACACTCTATATTAGTCTGTTACCCCCATTCTTCTTATGTGACTCTTAACATTTACATTTATCTCAGCTTCTTTAAAGATTTCATCCCAATCATCCTTTATCTTTTTCCACATAGAGGGCTTAAATTTTTCAATATATGTAGATATTCCAATAACATCTACCTCCATCTCCTTCTGAATTAATTCTGCAACTTTTTCACATTGGGATGATATACTTGTATTAAAATCATTAGCTAATTTTTTCAACATATCCTCATCTAACTTTTTTCCTTCTAAATATGCATTCTGTATCCTACCTTCGATCTCTAAATTTATATTTACTTTTAATTTTTCATCATATTCAACTCTTGTCTTTTTAAGAATTCCATCTATCTCATAGTCTACAGGGTGGCCTTCATAATATACAACCTTATTCCCCCCTTTAGCCTTTGCTTTTAGTATTTGAAAATCCACACTCTCAATTTCATTTATATTCCCTTTTAATTTATGATCTTTTATTATAGCCGTTCCTGATATAGCAATCTCCTTAGTGTCCTTATCCATCTTCATTATAGGAATAGTTCCACTTCCATCTGCTGAAAGATTAATTAAAAGATCATTTAAAGTTACTGGTTGTATAGCTGAATTCCTCTTTGCATTTTCCATTATGCCGTTTATGTGTACCTGCAAATGACTACCTGATGGAAGTTTTGCCTTAGTGAACTCATTAGGGGGACCTGCACTCATTATTACATACAATCTTCTATTTAATTTAGGTTGCCTTTTTAGATAATCTAATACCTCTTTAAATGTATCTTCATATCGAAGTAAGTCTCTACTTAATATAAGAAGCCTAGTATGATCTAAGGATATATCTCGACTACTCTTTACTGCAGCATCAGCCATAGCTCCATCCATAGAATAAGTATCCATTTCAAGGACCCCTTCTTCTTCTATAGTACCCTTCTCTGGAGAAAATTTACTTAAATCTGGATAAGAATAAATTACTTTAAGTTTCTTTACACTTCTCTCTGCCGGTATCTCTTCAGTACTCATTTCTTTAAGCTCTTTATCCTTATCTATATCTTCTCCTACATCTACTGCTATAGTTGATATAAATATTTTTCTATCTATCTCTACCTTATCCCAACATCCTGTAAAAATTAAACACAATAGGAGAGGTAAAATTATTAACTTTTTACCCTTCATTCTTTACCCCTCCTTTTTTTCGCAGTTTAAATTTAGTTACTATAAGCAGGATTAAAGGAAGTGCTACTATTATAAATAAAATCATAGGTTCTAAAAATGTTCCTGATAATTTTTGTATATCTGCATAATTCTCTGGATATAAGCATATAGCATAAATTATTGGTACCAATATGGCTCCTGCAATTTTCTCTTTTTGAAGATTAAAACTTTCCTTGCATAAGGTAGCGGATAGAAACAATAAATTCACCAT
>NZ_JBFNEO010000319.1:0-1832 GCF_040797585.1 Clostridium sp. | reverse complement strand
ATCTTATTAAGAGTAAAGTGAAAGATATAGAAAAGTTCCATAATGAAAATAGAATTTTACTTCAAGACAATGAAGGAAAAGAGAAGGAACTATTTAATTTAAAAAAAGAGAAATCTATATTAAATGAAACTAAGAATGAACTAGAAAGAGATATTAGAAATTTAGAGATTAAATTTAAGGATTATGAAGAGAATAATTCTTATAAAGACCAGGTTGAAGAGTTAAATAATAAACTAATATTACTAGAAAAAGAAGCTGAAAATCATAAAAAGCTTAATAAATACTTAAAGGAAAAATCTAAGGATGTATCCTTTAATACCACAAGTAACTTCTATAAACTAAAAAGTTATGAGAATAAATATATAGATCTTATAGAAGATCTTATAGAAAGTCAAATAAAATATATATGTTTAAATGAAAAGATAAAATATATACCACCGATGGATATACATGGTTACATAGAAAATAGTGATGATTTTGATATAGAGGAGGAAGTAAATTTTATAATAAGAAATGGTCAAAAATATCCAGATTCTCTTAAAGATAAAGTAATATCAAAGGTATTTACAGCATAGCTCATGAGATTCATGAGCTATTTTATATATTAACATTGAATTTTATTTAATGTATAATAAATTAAGTGGAAAACATAAGAAGTTAAAAATAGTAGAGAGGTGCAAGTTATGAAGGGGATAGAATTATTAGCTCCAGCAGGAAGTCTTGAGAGCTTATATGCAGCAATAAATAAAGGGTGTAATGCAGTTTATATGGGAGGAAGTAAGTTTTCAGCTAGGGCTTATGCATCTAATTTTACTAATGAAGATTTAGAGAAGGCTGTGAATTATGCTCATTTATATGGGGTAAAGATACATATTGCATTAAATACTTTAATAAAAGAAGAGGAAGTATTAGAAGCTTTTGAATATATAAGTTTTTTATATTCCATAGGGGTAGATGCCTTAATAGTTCAGGACCTAGGAATGGTAGAAATTTTAAAAACATATTTTAAAGATTTTGAAATCCATGCTTCCACTCAGCTTACAATACATAATGGAGAGGGAGCATTATTTTTTACAAAGAATGGATTTCAAAGAATAGTTTTATCAAGGGAGCTTACTTTAAAAGATATAGAGTATATAGCTAAGGATTTAGATATAGAGACAGAGATATTTGTCCATGGAGCATTATGTGTTTGTTATTCAGGCCAATGTTTAATGAGTAGTTTAATTGGAGGAAGAAGTGGAAATAGAGGAAGATGTGCTCAACCATGCAGACTACCCTATACACTTATAAATAAGGATACAAAGGAAGAAAGAAAGGGATATCTTTTAAGTCCTAAAGATGTATGTAATATAGAAAATGTTGAGGATTTAATAGAGAGCGGTGTTGATTCTCTTAAGATAGAAGGAAGAATGAAAAGACCAGAATATGTGGCTGGAGTTGTAGAGAGCTATAGAAAAGTAATAGACTCTTACTACAAAAAGAATACTTTAGATAAGGAAAAGGAAAAGAAAAAACTCTTACAATTATTTAATAGAGAAGGTTTCTCCAAAGCTTACCTTTATGGAAATAAAGGAAGGGATATGATGTCCTATAATTTCCCTAAAAATACAGGGGTGTATATAGGAGAAGTTTTTAAGGATAATACAATAATTCTTGAAGAAGGTATTTCCATAGGAGATGGTATTAGAAATGGAGAGAAAGGATTTACTATTTCTAAAATACTAAAAAACAATAAAGAAGTAAGTGAAGGAAATAAAGGAGATAGGGTAGTTATAAATCCAACTAATTATAATAAGGGAGAAAAACTATATAAAACATTAGATAGTACC
>NZ_JBFNEO010000318.1:0-1866 GCF_040797585.1 Clostridium sp. | reverse complement strand
GGTGATTATTATGAAAGATTCTTTTGGAAGAGAAATAAATTATCTTAGAATTTCCTTAACAGATAGATGTAATCTAAGATGTAGATACTGTATGCCAGAGAGGGGAATTTCTAAGTTTTCTCATGAAGAAATGCTAACATTAGAAGAAATATATGAAATAACAAAGGCTTTTGTAGATTTAGGTATTAATAAAATAAGATTTACAGGGGGAGAACCCCTTACAAGAAAAGGTATAGTTGATCTAATGTCTAAGGTATCAAAGCTAGAAGGAGTCAAAGATTTGGCAATGACTACAAATGGTATACTTTTAAAAGAATATGCAAAAGAGTTAAAGAAAGCAGGACTAAATAGAGTGAATATAAGTCTAGATACATTAGATGAAGATAAATATAATCTAATTACTAGAGGCGGTAAACTAAAATGTGTACTTGAAGGAATAGAAGAAGCAAAGAGCGTAGGATTAACACCAATAAAGATAAATACTGTCCTTATAGGTGGTTTTAATGATGATGAAATAGAATCATTAGTGAAGTTAACGGAAAAAGATGAAATAGATTTAAGGTTTATTGAATTGATGCCAATAGGTGAAGCAGCTAATTGGGCTAAAGAAAAATTTATTTCAAACGATATTATATTAGAGAAGGTTAGAGAACTTACACCTACACCAAGAGAAGATATATCGTCTCCAGCAGTATATTATAGACTACCTAATGGAAAAGGCAAAGTAGGTATAATAAATCCAATATCCTGTAAGTTTTGTGCCAACTGTAATAGGGTTAGATTAACATCTAGGGGACAGTTGAAATTATGTCTTCACTCAAATAATGAAATAGATATAAAAGAAGCTTTAAGAAGTGGACAAGATATAAAGAAACTAATACTTAATTCTATATATAAAAAAGAAGAATCACATCATTTAGAAGATGGTGAATATATAAAGAGAAATATGAATCAAATAGGGGGATAAAGATGGAATTTACACACTTTAATGAACATGGCAGAGCTCATATGGTAGAAGTTGGTGAAAAGGAAGACACCAGAAGAAAAGCCATAGCAAGAGGAAAAATCAGAATGAATAGAGAAACCATAGAAAAAATTAGAGAAGGATTAATAAAAAAAGGTGATGTTCTATCTGTAGCTCAAATAGGTGGAATAATGGGAGCCAAAAAAACAAGTGATATAATTCCAATGTGTCATAATATATTTCTAACAGGAGCAGACATTAGATTTAATATAACAGACAATGCAATAGAGGTAGAATCAGAAGTAAAAACCATAGGAAAAACAGGAGTAGAAATGGAAGCACTAACAGCAGTATCTATTGCGTGTTTAACCATATATGATATGTGTAAAGCAGTTGATAAGGACATGGTAATTGAAGATATAAGACTTATAAAAAAGACTGGTGGAAAGACAGGTGATTATATGTATAAAGATATAAGAGGAAAAGTATTATCTATAAATATATCAGATAAAAAAGGAGTAATAAAAGAACCGATAAAAGAAGGTTTATTTATAGAAAACTTTGGATTAGAAAAAGATGCACATTCAGGGAATTGGCATAGACAAGTAAGTTTATTAGGTATAGAAAGTTTTGATAAAATGGAAAATCAAGGTATAGAAGGATTAGTACCAGGAGTATTTGCAGAAAATATAACTACTGAGGGAATAATACTTTATGAGCTTCCTATAGGTACAAAACTAATTATAGGAGAGACGATTCAAGAAGTAACTCAAATAGGTAAAGAATGTCATACAGGATGTGCAATATCTCAGAAGGTTGGTAAATGTGTAATGCCAAAGGAAGGAATATTTACTAAGGTTCTAAAAGGTGGAGTCATAAAAGAGGGAGATATAATAGAGGTT
>NZ_JBFNEO010000317.1:0-1873 GCF_040797585.1 Clostridium sp. | reverse complement strand
CATATAACCTATGATTTTTCCTATTATGATAATTAACTCTTAATGTAATTATAGTTTAAACTTATAAAGTAGAAAATTTAAAAATCTAAAATTTAATAATTCCCCGATTCTAACATAGCTCAAGGACTTGATTTAAAAACTTCTTATTATAAAATTTAAGGGTAAATCTTTAAATAATTAAAAATTTTTTATTACTATTTTTCTAGCCTATTCTTTAATTATTATAAATTTATATATTTATAATATAAGGCAATAAATTTAATCAAGCTTATATAAATTAATGTTGCTATAATTTTTTTATTTTTAAATTATATGTACTAATATTTAAATAGTGTGTAACTATTATATAACACCTCTTACATTTTTTTCATAATTATTCTATAATTATATTAAGGAATTTTAAATATTATAACTTGTGACAGAAATATGTCTGCAGTTTAGTATATTAAAGTTCTAAATATCTAATAATATTTATATTTAGATCATTAGGAGGGATTAACATTAAAACTACAGCGAATTATTTAGAAGAAGTAAATAAGTATAGTGCAAAAAACTATAATCCTCTACCATTGGTTTTGGAGAAAGGTCATGGAATATTTGTATACGATATAGAAGGGAAGAAGTATATTGATATGCTCTCTTCTTATTCAGCCTTAAACTATGGTCATAGGCATCCTAAAATAATTGATGCTCTTATAGAACAGGCTTCTCGTATTACCTTGACTTCTAGAGCATTTCATAATACAGAAATGGGACCTTTTCTTAAAAAGCTTTGTGAAATTTCTAATTTTGATCAAGGACTTCTTATGAACTCTGGAGCTGAGGCTGTAGAAACAGGACTTAAAGCCGCTAGAAAATGGGGACATATAAATAAAGGCATAGAAGAAAATGCTGCAGAAATCATCGTATGTTCTAATAACTTCCACGGTCGTACCATAAGTATAGTAAGCTTTTCTACAGAAGAACAATATAAAAAAGGATTTGGTCCTTATACTCCAGGATTTAAGGTAATTCCTTTTGGAGATACCAAGGCTCTTAAAGATGCAATTACTCCAAATACTGTTGCATTTTTAATGGAACCTATTCAAGGAGAAGCTGGAGTTATTGTTCCTAAAGATGGGGTTCTTAAAGAACTTAAAGAAATTTGTAAAGACCATAACATATTGTTTATTTTAGATGAAATACAAACTGGTTTTGGAAGAACAGGTAAGAATTTTGCCTTCCAACACGAAGATGCATCTCCTGATATATTGTTAGTGGGTAAAGCTTTAGGTGGAGGAGTTTATCCTGTATCTGCTATGCTCTCTAACAAAGAAATTATGGATGTATTTAAACCTGGGGACCATGGTTCAACCTTTGGAGGAAATCCTTTAGGTGCTGCTGTTGGTATAGCATCATTAGATGTTCTTTTAGAAGAAGACCTAGCAAGAAAATCCTTAGATCTTGGAAAGTACTTTATAGATAATTTAAAAAATCTTAATAGCCCTTATGTTAAAGAAATTAGGGGTAAAGGACTCTTAATTGGGGTAGAAATAAAAGAAGAGTATGGTGGAGCTAGAAAGTTCTGTGAGAAACTTATGACTCTAGGACTTCTTTGTAAGGAAACTCACGAGCACACCATAAGATTTGCTCCTCCTTTAACTATTACAAAAGAGGAAATAGATTATTGTATATCTATAATAAAAGATGTATTATGTAATCCAATATAAATATTAAGTAAAGATACTTATAGTAAGATAAGCCACATGGTAATTGAAACTAAATCACCAGCTACCATTATCTAAGACATATTCAAAGATTGAGTTTCGAGGTAGTTTATCTATAGATGTACCATATCTAAACTTAATCTTTGAATACGGTGTAAATCATAGTT
>NZ_JBFNEO010000316.1:0-1899 GCF_040797585.1 Clostridium sp. | reverse complement strand
TGTAGTAAATATAGATTCAAAGATAGTAAAGGTGAACTCAAATATTTCTGGTAAGGATATAGTTACAGGTAGAGAAGTAATAGGTAACATAGAATTAAAACCTTATGAATTCTTATGGATAAAGTAATACTTATATATAAGTTGTAATTAAATATAGGGTTCCTATCTTAAAAGCTAACTTATACCTAGGGTTTATTCATTGATAAATTAGACTTTTAAGGGAGGTACAAGTTAAGAGATGACCTAGGAATCCTATATAGATAAACCACTTCAAAACTCAACCTTTGAATATATGTTAAATAATGAAATCTTGTGATTTAGTCTCAATTATCATATGGTTTATCTATATATAAAAGCATTAAGGAATTACTTTAAGAATAGTACTATTAAAATCCTTAGTTAAAATGATCCATCATTACTACAACATATATATTTTAATATATTATTAATACGTAGGAGTAAATTTATATGGAAGTTAAAAAGTTCATATTAGCACCAGATTCATTTAAGGAGAGCATGACAGCAAAGGAAGCATGCTTTGCTATGGAGAAGGGAATAAAAAAAGTATTTAAAGATGTTCAATGTGTTAATGTCCCTATGGCAGATGGGGGAGAGGGAACAATGGAATCTTTAGTAGATGCTACAGAAGGTGCCCTATATACTGTAGAGGTTACAGCTCCCTTAGGAAATAAAATAGAATCAAGATTTGGTATTTTAGGAGATGGGGTAACAGCAGTAATAGAAATGGCAGAAGCAAGTGGCCTTCATTTAGTGAAAAGAGATGAAAGGAGTCCCTTAGTCACAACCACATATGGCACAGGAGAACTTGTAAAAGCAGCATTAGACAAGGGAGCAAAGAGACTTATTATAGGACTAGGTGGAAGTGCTACCAATGATGGTGGAGCAGGAATGCTTCAAGCTTTAGGAGTAGGCTTAAAAGATAAGAGAGGAAATGAACTTCCCTTTGGCAACGGAGCCTTAGAAAATCTAGAAACCATAGATTTAAGTAATTTTGACAAAAGAATTTTAGAAATGGAAATAGAAGTTGCTTGTGATGTGAAAAATCCCTTAACAGGAGAAAATGGAGCAAGTTATATTTTTGGACCTCAAAAGGGAGCTACTAAGGAAATGGTAAAAGTCTTAGATAAAAATCTAAAGCATTATGGAGAGGTAGTTAAAAAAGAACTTGGTAAGGATATAGATAATATAGAGGGAGCAGGAGCAGCGGGAGGCCTGGGAGCAGCTCTTGTAGGTTTCTGCAATGGAAAGCTTAGAAAAGGAATAGATCTTGTAATTAAATACTCAAAGCTAGAAGAAAAGATAAAGAATGCAGATTTTGTCTTTACAGGAGAAGGAAGTATAGACTCTCAAACTAAGTTTGGTAAAACCCCAATAGGAGTTGCTAATATAGCTAAGAAATATAATATTCCTGTAATTGCCTTTGCCGGCAAGGTAGGGGCAGGAATCGAAGAATTATATGATTTAGGAATAGATTCAATTATAGGAATAATGCCTGGAGTATCTACCCTTGAAGAAGCCTTAGAGGATGGAAAGGGTAATTTAGAGGTTTCAGCTAATAATATAGCAAGGATAATTAAACTAAGAGAAAAAAGTTAAATATTTATATAGTGTAACTAACTTAGAACCTGTCATGTTTTGTGGCAGGTTCTTTTTAGAGAAATTTATAAGGGAGTTACTGGATTTAAATTATAGTGTATAAATAGTAATTTTGAGATATAAAAATGATGTAGAGATAATGAAAAACTTAAAAAAAATATAAGAATGAATGTATAAATATTGCTTGTTTATAAATGAAGTTTAGAATTATTTATAGTGAACCGTATCATAAGTAAATGAGGTTTTTACTAAAATTGGATAATTCAAAATAAGAGACAATGT
>NZ_JBFNEO010000315.1:0-1907 GCF_040797585.1 Clostridium sp. | reverse complement strand
CATTTTCTTTCTAAGAGAATCATAATCCATATTCATATTCATATTAAAGTTTTGAGTTTCTATTCCCATACTTTTCATTTGGTTTTCTATATCTTCAAGGTTAAATCCATATCTTTTCATTATCTCTTTTTGTATATTAATTAATTTTTCTTGAGATATATTATTTTCTCTCATGTAATCATTTAAATTACTATATAAATCTTGCATATTTATTTGTCCTTGAGCCAAAGAAGAATATAACCCATATATATATTGCTCAAATTTATCTATGTCCTTGTCTCTTGCTTTATTTTTAATTTCATTGAAATCAATTATATCCATAATCTTCATCCTTTCAAAGAATATATTTTACTCTTCATCATCTATTTTAGTATTTAATATAAATAATAGTCTCTTAAATCTATTAATTTCTTCTTATCTAAATCATATTCTTTATATAGATAGTCTTCCATTGTTTTATAACTATCTATTATTGTATTAAAGGATTCTAGTATATACTCCTTTCTAACCCCCATTAAGGCATTAAAGATTTCAATACTCTCCTTATCCTTTATCATAGAAATTAAAGGTTCCATTAGCTTCTCATTATTACTTTTTATATACATATTAGTTGACATATAATCCTCTAATATGATTTCCTCTGGAACCCCAAGAATTGATAATATTAAAGCTGCTGCAAGACCAGTTCTATCTTTCCCTGCAGTACAATGAAAAGCTATGGGAGAACTATTTTTCTTACTTATATATCTAATAGTTTCTTTAAACGCTTCGTTGTTAATTACCATATCCTTATATGAATTTCTAAGCATATCTCTATCTATATTTCTTAAGCTACCTTCTTTTTTTATAAGATCAAACATGCTTAATCCTCTATCTTCTTTATCTAAAGCTTTCATTGCAGATATATTAAAAATTTCAATTCCCTCTATACTAGGATCTGGTTTTTCTTCAACCTCCCTAATGGACCTATAGTCAAATACAACCTTAATGCCTAAATCATTTATATAAGCTATATCCTCCTTAGTGAGAGTATATAAAGCATCTGAGCGATAAAACTTATTCCACTTTACTCTTCTTCCATCATAAGTCTTATATCCACCTAGGTCTCTAAAATTAACTACTCCCTTAAGAGGTATAAGCCTTTCTCCTAGAATTTCTCTATGGTATCCTTCCACCTCTAATACATAATAATTTCTAACCATTGGTTCTGGATCTTTAAATTTTATAAAGTTATCTTTTGTACATCCTATTAATTTAATATTATCATTTATCTTAGGAATATTTGTCCAATAAATTCTTACCTCTTTATTTATTGTACTATTCCAGCTGATAGTTATATTATCTCCCTGTCTTTCTAAAATTAAATCCTCTATATGCATTTTCTCCCCCTTGAATTTTTTATACTTAAAATTCTAATAGCTCTAATCTAATGTAAAATGACCATGATTTAATAATGACAAAATATCTTGTGGTTTTATTTTTGAAAGTAAATTCATATGATCTAAGTACTTTAGAAGATTATCATTTAAATCATCCTTCATATGAATTTTATTTATATTCAATATTAGTTCTTCTAAATGCTTGGTATCTATCTTATATCTCAATATAGATATTATTTTTAAATGTAGTAAATAAATATATATATCCTTATATTCTACATATTCTTCATAATTATTATTATCCTCTATTATAAGCTCTATTACTTTACTTAATGCTTCATTAATCTTTTCTATATTCTCGTCATATATAATGTCTATAGATTTTATTATATTAAAGCTAAGAGCTATTGTTTTCAGAAGATCCTCTTCTATAATAGATGCCTTATCTTTATCAAATAACTTATTTAAATTTAAAACATAGGGATTTCTAACAAATCCTTCTCTTAAAAACTCAACAAAGTTCTCTAT
>NZ_JBFNEO010000314.1:0-1914 GCF_040797585.1 Clostridium sp. | reverse complement strand
GTATTATCTTTACTATTTTCAAAAGCCCTTGGAGTGGTAAGTCTTTTAATAGGGCTTGTGCTATTTGGATATTTCCTTAAGGAAAAAAACACATTAAGTCTTTATGAAGAAAAACTTAGAGAAGAAAAGAAAAAACAAGAAAGATTACATATTATAAATGAAGACATTAAAGTGATAGAGAATGAGTTAAAAGAGATTTCTAGTAGGCTTTCAGTAAAAGAGTATAGGGAAATATATGTACTTCTAAAAAAGTATGATGATTTTTTAGTGAGGAAAGATAGACTAAAACAGCTGCTTCAAGATAAACTAATACTTCTTAGTGATTATGATGTAGAAGAGGAAATGGATAAAAATAATAAATTTTTAAGATTTATATTGGAGCATACCTCTTGTGTAAATGAAGAAGAGTTCTTTAAGAATTATGAAAAGTTTAATTACCTATATAAGAATTATGAGGAAGTAGCAAGAGAGATTAAAGATAAAAATTCTTATTTAACATCTCTAAAGGAGACTCTACATAAGAAAAGTGAGAGTTTACAATTAAAACTTGAATCGATAAATAAATTCCATGTTCCTTTAGAAAACATAGAAGAAGAAATTAAAGACCTTAGTGAAAAACTAAAAATGAAAAGATCCATAGAAATAGAATTAAATCAAGTAGAAGGTAGTTATAGGTTACTACTAAAAGATAGAGATCTTGAAGATATTAAAAATGAAATAGAAGATATAGTGGAAGAAGAAGCAATGACTTTAGCTTTTAATAATGAGGAGGAACTTGAAGATACCTATAAGAATAAAAACTCACAGCTTTTAAATATAGAGAAGGAATTAAAGGATGTGGAGAATAGTATAAATAATAGATTCCTTAATAGACGAGATACATGGAAAATAATGCAAGAAGTAGAGTTTGTAAAAGAGGAAATAGAAAAAGGTGAGGAATATTTAGAAATTCTTGATTTAGCTCTTGAAAATTTAAAATTATCCTTTAAAGAAGTCCAAAAAACCTTCGGTCCTATGCTTAATGAGAAGGTATCCCGTATATTTAATAGTGTTACTCTAGATTCTTATAATGAGGTAAAGGTAGGGGAAGACTACTCAATGATAGCTAGAGATAGGAGTATGAGCACTTTAGTAAGTAAAGATGCTCTAAGTAGCGGAACAGAAGATCAGTTATACTTTTCCTTAAGACTTGCCCTTGTGGATATGCTATTTAAAAAAGAGGAGATAGTTCCTATAATTTTAGACGAGGCTTTTATTCAGTATGATGACTTAAGACTTAAAAATACCCTTAAGGTTTTATACGAATATTCTTCTCATAAGCAAATTATACTATTTACATGCCAAAAGAGAGAAATAGAGTTACTTAAAGAAATAGGAGAAGCTAAAGTAATATATATTTAAAATATTAAGACTAAAACTTAGATAAAGTTCAAACTCTATACTATTTAAAGAAACTAGAGAAAAAGTAGATTTTAGTTATGATGGTTTATTAAAAGATTAGATTGAATGATTAAATATGGAAAAAAACACATAAATTACTTAAGGCTTTTAAAAGTATATGGTACAATATTTATTATATATAAACTTAAAAGGTATATTGGAGGATAGGATGAATAGTAAAAGTTATAAAAAAAGAATAGCCTCTTATAATAAGCTTATAGAAAGCTTAGATAAAACCATAGATATATTTAGTTATGGAAGATTATTAGTATTTATAGTTGCAGTTATAAGTGCTATAGTATTCTTTTTAAAAAGACAAGGGAGTTTATTTATATTATCATTATTGGTATTTTCATTAATATTTTTAATAATAGTACATTTTCATAGTAAGTATTTTAATAAGAAAAAGGAAGTAGAAGCCTTAAGAGATATCAACGATATAAACTTAAAAAGAATAGAAGGACAATATATAGG
>NZ_JBFNEO010000313.1:0-1944 GCF_040797585.1 Clostridium sp. | reverse complement strand
CTATTATTCCCCCTGGATGCTGACCTGTAGTTCTTTTAATACCTGTACAACCTTTTGAGATTCGAAGAATTTCTGCTTTATTTGCTGTTATGCTTTTTTCCTCAAAATATTTTTTTACATAGCCGAAGGCTGTTTTTTCTGCAATGGTACCTATAGTCCCTGCCTTAAAAGTTGTACCCTTTCCAAAGATAACTTCTGTATACCTATGAGCCTTTGCCTGATATTCTCCCGAGAAGTTTAAATCTATATCTGGCTCTTTATCCCCATTAAAACCTAAGAAGGTTTCAAAAGGTATATCTATTCCATCTTTAGTTAAATTTTCTCCGCAAACTGGACATAGCTTATCAGGTAAATCAAAGCCTAATTTATAGCCATAATCTGTAAAATCTGAATGCTTACATTTTGAACACCTATAATGAGGTGGTAGAGCATTTACTTCCGTTATACCAGTCATATACGCTACAACAGATGAGCCAACGGAGCCTCTAGATCCTACAAGGTAACCATCCTCATTGGATTTCCATACCAGCTTTTGTGCGATAATGTACATTACTGAGAATCCATTCTTTATAATGGAATCTAACTCCCTATCAAGCCTTTCTTGAACAATTTCAGGTAATGGATTTCCATAGAGCTCATGAGCCTTTCCATAAGTAATATCTCGAATAGTCTGCTCACATCCCTCTATATGTGGTGTGGCCTTTTCTGATGAAATGGGACTAATTTGTTCACACATATCAGAAATCATATTAGTATTTGTAACCACAACCTCATAAGCCTTTTCCCTTCCTAGGTATGAAAATTCCTTAAGCATTTCCTCTGTAGTCTTTAAATACAAAGGAGCTTGATTGTCTGCATCTTTATATCCTTGACCTGTTTCCAATATACGTCTATATATCTCATCCTCAGGATCTAAGAAGTGAACATCTCCAGTAGCAACTACAGGTTTATTTAATTTCTCTCCAAGACGTACAATCTTTCTATTGATTTCTTTTAAGCTTTCTATATTTTCCACTTGTTCATTTCTTATTAAATAATCATTATTTCCTAAAGGCTGAATTTCTAAATAGTCGTATTCCTTTGCGATTGATTCAATTTCCTCCTCGGGTTTTCCTAAAAGTATTGATTGGTAAACTTCCCCTTCGCTACATGCACTGCCAAGAATTAATCCCTCAGAATATTTTTTATAGAGGCTCTTTAAAATACGTGGTCTCTTATAAAAATAATCTAAATGAGAATAGGATACAAGCTTATATAAATTCTTTAAGCCAATATAATTCTTTGCAAGTATTATAGCATGATAAGTTTTAAGCTTTTTATATTCCTCCTTCTTAGATTCCTCACTAGAAGCATATCTATCTATATCCTCAAGGGTTTCGGCTCCCAGTTCCTTTAGCTTTTCAAGCATAATATTAAACACCTTTACAGTGGTATCCACATCGTCTAATGCCCTATGGGCAACTTCAACCTTTATACCAAGGTTTTTAGCTATTCTTCCCAATTTATAGCTTTTAAAATCAGGAAAGACTTCTCGAGCTAAGGATAAGGTATCTATATATGTAAAGTCAAATTCATATCCCAATACCTTTGCATTATGTCTTAAAAAATTTATATCAAAATCAGCGTTATGTGCAACTAACACACTACCGTTAATAAACTCTAACATTTTAGGAAAAATCTTATCTATAGTTTCTGCATCTTTAACCATATCATCAGTTATATTGGTAACCTCCACAACCCTTTGTGGAATAGACTTTTCAGGATTTACGAATGTACTAAACTTATCCATTACCACTCCATCTTTTAGTTTCATAATTCCTATTTCAGTAATTTTTTCTGTTACTGCCGAAAAGCCTGTGGTCTCTAAATCAAGTACACAATATGTGGTATCAATGCTCTGTCCTTTAGGTTTTGTTACAGAGGGCTTTTTATCTGGTGCCAAGT
>NZ_JBFNEO010000312.1:0-1963 GCF_040797585.1 Clostridium sp. | reverse complement strand
ATCTACACTTGTTATTGGTTGACTTTTTTATGTATAATAGTAAAAGAATATTTAAAGATTATATAAGATGAATATAACTATTAATACTCCTGCTTTTATTAAGTGGGAGTTAAGCATTTTTACCCTTATGAATAAAGGATTTTAAGTTTTAGTTAGAGGTTTTAAAAGATTCATAGAGGGTTAAAAAGTAATTAATTTAAATGTTACTAAATACATTATAAGGAGTGTATACTCATGAAAAAAGGACAAGAAATTGAAGTTTTTATAGAAAAAACTGAATTTGGAGGATATGGAATAGGGTTTTTAGAAGATAAAAAAATCTTTGTAAAAGGTACTGTTCCAGGTCAAAAGGTTAAAGCAAGAGTTAGTAAAAAGAAGAAGGACTATGCTGAAGGAAAGTTTATAGAAATAATAGAAAAAGCTCCTTCTCAAATAGATGCTCCATGTCCACATTTTGGACCATGTGGAGGATGTTCAACTCAGTTTATTCCTTATGAAACTCAGTTAAATCTTAAAGCTTCAGAGGTAATTGAGCTTTTTAAAGAAGGAAATGTATCCACTGGGGAATTTATAGGGATTGAAGGAAGTCCAGAAACCTTTGAATATAGAAATAAAATGGAGTTTTCCTTTGGAGATGCTACAAAGGGTGGAGAATTAGAGCTTGGAATGCATAAGAAAGGAAGTCCCTTCTCTATAGTAACAGTAGATAGCTGTATGTTAGTAGATGAGGACTTTAGAAAGATATTTAAGGTAACCTTAGATCATTTTAGAGAAGCAAAGCTTCCTTATTATAGAATAAGAAGTCATGAGGGATACTTAAGACATTTTATAATAAGAAAAGGGAAAAATACAGGAGACTTAATGGTTAACATTGTAACCTCATCTCAAATAGAGTTTGACTTAACTCCTTGGATGGAAAAGCTTAAGGAATTAAATTTAGAAGGTAATCTAAAATCCATAATACATACAACAAATGATTCCCTATCTGATGCAGTAGTGCCAGAGAAGGTCGAAGTTTTATATGGAGATGACTACATAATGGAAGAAGTCCTAGGACTAAGGTTTAGAATATCACCATTCTCCTTCTTCCAAACTAATACTAAGGGAGCGGAGAAACTATATTCCTTAGTAAAAGAATTTATGGGAGATATGGCAAAGGATAAGGTAGTATTTGACCTTTACTGCGGAACTGGAACCATAGGTCAAATTGTAGCAGGAGATGCAAGTAAGGTAATAGGAATTGAGCTTATAGAAGAGGCAGTAGTAGCAGCCAATGAAAATGCAAACCTAAACAACCTAAACAACTGCCACTTTATAGCTGGAGATGTAGCTAAGATAATAAATACCGTAAAAGATAAACCAGACATAATAATCCTAGACCCACCAAGAAGTGGAGTTCATCCAAAGGCTCTTGAGTATGTGGTTGAGTTTAATGCTAAGGATATAATATATGTTTCTTGTAATCCTAAGACTTTAGTAAATGATTTGAAATATCTTGAGGCTCATGGATATAAAGTAGAGAAGACAAAGTTGAAAGATATGTTCCCGAACACTCCTCACGTTGAAACTGTGGTTAAGATAAGTAAGTAATGTCAAGGGTTTAGGGATTTTAGAGAATTAAAATACATCATTTGCCACCGATTTGCCACCATGAATTATAGTATGGTGGCAAATTATTTTATAACACTTTCAAATATATCAACTGTATTAATACTCATTTTTTCAGTTACATGAGAATAAGTATCCATAGTAGTAGATAATTTTGAGTGTCCTAATCTTTTTTGGATATCTTTAAAATTAGCACCATTTTCAAGGAGCATGGTTGCATGGGTATGTCTTAACATATGAAAATTAAATCTGATTCCTAGATCATAATTTACTACTCTACTTAAATATTTTAGACTTTCAGTTGAAATAAGTTCTCCATTTTCTTTGGTAGAAATAAGGTCTATTGAATTGTATC
>NZ_JBFNEO010000311.1:0-2030 GCF_040797585.1 Clostridium sp. | reverse complement strand
CACTTCCTCCTATGTTTAAGAAGATAAAAAAGGATGTATTTAAATTCTAGGAAGAGTTTGAGGAGATATTTATGAAAGAGCAATCTACTACAAAAGGATTTGCTATACTTTCCTTAGCAGGAATATTAGTAAAAGTAATGTCCCTTTTATATGTTCCTCTCCTAGTTAATATAATAGGGGATGAGGGGTATGGAATATATTCAGGAGCTTATGTAATATTTACTCTTACATATGTTATAACTAATTCAGGGATGCAAACGGCAATAAGTAAGCAAGTCTCTGAGCTTATAGAATTAAACAATTATAGGGATGCAGTAAAAACTTTTAAAATAGCAAGAAGTATTCTTCTTGGTGTAGGTATGATTAGCTGTATAATACTACTTCAGTTTGCTATGCCTATTGCTAAATTTACTAAGGGACCTCAGGGCTTTTTAGCCCTTATAACCCTAGCACCAGCTATTGTGGTAACATCTGTTTTAGCAGCTTATAGAGGGTACTTCCAAGGTAGGAGCATAATGACACCTACAGCTGTATCTCAAATTTTAGAACAGATATTTAATGTGGTATTTAGTTTAGCTTTTGCTGCTTTACTTATAAAAAATGGACCAGCAGATGGAGCAGCTGGAGGAACCTTAGGTACAGTACTTGGAGCATTAATTGCAGCATTATACCTTATAAAAAAGTATAATGATAATAAAATTATAAAAATAAGTAAAAGCGTAGACTCATTACAGCCTAAAAGACTTAGTAATAGAGAAATCATAAGAAAACTATTCAAATATGGATTTCCTATAACCTTAAGTGCTGCGCTTCAATACTTTGGAAATGTAGTTGATATGATTGTTGTTAGAGGAAGGCTTGGAGTTGTAGGTTTTAGTGAGGCGGAGACTAATGTTTTATTTGGTCTTATATCAAAGTATAATACCCTTATTAATGTGCCCTTAACTTTAATAGCAGCTCTTTGTGCTGCTATTATTCCTGCAATATCTAGAGCTGTTATTTCAAAGGATAAGAAGACCATAAGAGAGAAGATAGGATTTTCTTTTAAGGTAAGTTATATGATATCTATTCCTTGTGCTTTTGGATTTAGTATATTAAGTGAGGAAATATATAAGCTTATATTTATGAATAATATTGCAGGATATGAGCTTTTAACTTTAGGAGCTATAGCAGTAGTCTTTACCTCTATAGTTCAAATACAAACAATAATACTTCAATGTATGAATAAACTATATGCAGTTTTAATATCTCTTAGTATGGGAATATTAGCAAAAGTAGCAGCTAACTATTTTCTAGTAGCTATACCAGAGATTAATGTTAAAGGAGCAGTTTTAGGTACTATATTATGTTCCTTAATACCTATGATAATAAATCAAAGGATTTTAAATTCAACCTTAAAGATAAGAGTTAGCTTATTTAGATATGCTATAAAACCTTTTACAGCATCAATACTTATGACTATATTTGTATTTATAACTAGAATAATAACTTCTTCTATAGCAATGAGAATAGGATCAGGCTATATAATTACAGTTGCATTTCCTACATTAATTACAATATTAGTTGGGGTTTTTGCATATTCTTATGGAATTATATTGACCGGGGGAATAACTAAGAAGGATATTAATTCACTTTCTCCAAGGCTTCAGAGGATGATTCCAAGATTTATGAGAAGAAGTCTAAAATAGAAATACTTAAATTAAAGCTTATTAAAATATAAATAATAAAAAAGAGAGTATAAGAATAAACACTATGATAACTTTAAATAGTATCATAGTGTTTTTATATTAAGTATAAATAAGAGTTATGTTATACAGATAAACTATGGCAAAACTCAATCTTTGAATATGCATTAAATAATGGTAGCTGATGATTTAGTTTTAATTATTAGTGGGCTATCTATATCTATAATAGGATTTTTTAGTATTATCTTTTATAAATATTCCAACTATAAAGAAGGAGAATCCAACTAATATTATAAATATGTTTCTAAAAGAACCTGTAATAGGTAAACTTAAAGAAGCTATAAC
>NZ_JBFNEO010000310.1:0-2035 GCF_040797585.1 Clostridium sp. | reverse complement strand
GGATGTGCAGGAATGATTAGAGGTATTTATACAGCAGTATCAGGACTTATTACTCAAGAAGCAAAGCAAAGCATTATAACAAATAATTTAGCCAATGCCAACACTATAGGATATAAAACAGAAAATTTGGCAACTAGAAAATTTGAAGATGTACTACTTTCAAACTATGATAAAACTGTTTTAGGAAAGAATGTGAAGAACACCATAGGAAGTATAAGCCTTGGAAGTAAGATAGATGAAACCTTAACTTACTTTTCTCAGGGTAATATTATAGATAGTGATAGAGAAACAGACTTTGCTATAAATGGAAGAGGATTTTTCACCCTTCAAGGAGAAAATGGAAGAGATTATTATACAAGAGATGGAAAATTTAATGTGGATATTCAAGGATATCTAGTTGGTAGCAATGGAAATAGAGTTCTTGGAGAAAACTTATCCACAGGGAGAAGGGAGCCTATATATGTTGGAAATGGAAAACTTGCTGTAGATAATGAAGGTAATATATCTATAGATAATAACCTATCTCATAGATTTTTAATGGCTGATTTCGAAAATTATAATAGTTTACTTAAGGTAGGAGATAATCTTTATCAAGGAGAAAATCCTAACTTTCAAGGAGACTTTTATGTAAAACAAAATGCCTTAGAAGCCTCTAATGTAAATGTAATTGATGAAATGGTAAATATGATGACAGTTATGAGACATTTTGAAACTAACCAAAAAATGATTCAAATGATGGATGAAACTTTAGGAAAAGCTGCTAATGAAGTAGGAGCTTTAAGATAATATAGGAGGATGAACTATGCTTAGAATTCTTTGGAATAGTAAAAGTGGAATGGCAGCTAACCAAGATAAGCTAGATGCTATATCAAATAACTTAGCTAACTTAGGTACTGATGGTTATAAGAGAGTAAATGTAAGCTTTAAATCCTTAATGAGTGAAACCTTAAATAGACAAGGATATCCCATAGCTGAAAATGGAAATAGAGCTCAAGATCCCTATACAGGTACTGGGGTTAGAAGTGATGCATGGACTCGTGAAAACATTCAAGGGCCTCTTATAGATACAAAAAAATCCACAGACATTGCCATTGAAGGGGAAGGATACTATAGGGTTACAAGAGCAGATGGAAGTGAAGCCTATACAAGAAGTGGAGCATTTATAGTAGATGAGGCAGGAAGACTTGTTGATAGTAGAGGAAACCTTCTTTATGTAGAGTATGAAGAGGGATTCAATGGAAATAACGTGAACTTGTCAGAAAATAATTTAATTGTAGATAATAATGGTAATATATTTAAAAATGAAAATAATACTGTAGTGCAGGTAGGTAGAATACCAGTATTTAATGCTGTGGGATCTAATGGAATGATACCAGTTGGAGAAAGCCTATATGAGGTTTCACCAGAAGCTAACCTATATGAGGTTCAGGACTCTTTAATACATCAGGGATTCTTAGAAGGATCTAATGTGGATATGGCTAAAGAGTTTACAGATATGATATTAACTCAAAGAGCTTTTGAATTAAGTTCAAAGGGACTTAAAACAGCAGATGATATGTGGGGTATGGTTAATAATATAAGAGGTAGATAAGACTTTAAAGCTAAGTAAGAAATTTTATAAAAAATTTTAATATAAACAAAGAGCCAAGCATATAATTTATTGATATTAATTATATGGGAGGAAATAGCTTTGGGGTAGGGTATATTGTTGGATGTTTATTTAGTATATTATTTTGGAAAATTGATAGACAGAAAATATTTTTTTATATTAATAAGAAATTAAAGTCTTTAATAACTATGAAGGTAATTAGAGAGGTCTTATACTTAGCTTTTATAGTAGCCTTGTACTTTTTATTTAATCTTATAACATATAAGTCAGAGATAATTAATGCCTTGGTAGCCTTTATTATTTTAGATATAAGTAATAGTGAGAGGCGAAATTTAAATCTTAAGGATAAGATAAAGTTTTATGAATCCTTATCTATTATGACTAAAAGTCTTTTGTGTGGATTTATTGCACCACTTATGTTTATAC
>NZ_JBFNEO010000309.1:0-2047 GCF_040797585.1 Clostridium sp. | reverse complement strand
TCCTTGTAATGATAAGAGAAAGAGCCTATGAAGTAAAGAAATATGTAAGTTTGAAGAGTAAGATAATAGTAGTAAATAGAACTTTTCAAGAGGATGAGATATATAAGATTTTTTCCATTCCAGAAGGAACAGATGTATTGGTGGTTAATGATAATGATCAAACCACATATGAAACAGTATCCTTATTTTATGAGATAGGAATAAATCACTTAAATCTTATGGCTTACATAGATGGAGAGGATTATCAAGATATAAATATAGCTCTTACCCCAGGAGTTAGTGAAAGAGTTCCTAAATATATAAATAAAATTATAGACCTTGGTAATAGGTATATAGATATATCTACGTTTATGCAGATAATAAGTATACTTGATATAGATACCATTGATATAGGAAAAAAGCTTATTAAGTATTCCGAGAAAATAGTAAGCTTAGATGGTGGTATTAGAGACAAATATAAGGAATTATTTTTAAAGATAGAGGAACTTGATACCATATTAAATATATCGAGGGATGGCATAATATTTACTAATGAAAAGGGCATAATAAAAGTTTTTAATGAAAGTTTTAAAACTATTTTAGACTTAAAGGGAGATATTCAGGGAGTATCAGTAGAAGATATATTTAAGGAAGACCTTGAAAGAGTTATAAAAGAAGAAGAGATTTCAGATGAGGTCTTTCAGTTTAAGGATAAATATATAAATATTAAGAAAACTAGTATATATAACTTAGGGATAAAAAAGGGTAGTTATTACAATATTCAAGAGATAACTTATATAAAACAGCTTGAACAAAATCTTACAAGGCAAATAAAATCAAAGGGACAAATTGCTAGATATTATTTTCATCACATAAAGACTAACTGCCCATCTATGATTCAATGTTTGAATCTTTCTAAAAAAATATCAAAGTCGGATCTTACAGTATTAATAATAGGAGAAAGTGGTACTGGAAAAGAATTGTTAGCTCAATCTATTCATAATGAATCAGAACGAAATAAGCAACCTTTTATAGCGGTAAACTGTGCAGCCATGCCTGAAAACTTGTTAGAGAGTGAATTGTTTGGTTATGAAAAAGGAGCCTTTACAGGAGCTTTAAAGGAAGGAAAGAAGGGACTTTTTGAAGTTGCTAATAACGGAACTATATTTTTAGATGAGATAGGAGATATGTCCCTTCTTCTTCAAACAAAGTTATTAAGGGTTCTTCAAGAAAGACAGATAATGCCTTTAGGATCAGAGAAGATTATAAATATAAATGTAAGGGTAATAGCTGCCACTAATAAAAATATTCTTAAGATGATAAGAGAAGGTGGTTTTAGGGAGGATCTTTATTATAGGATTAATGTATTACCAGTAAGTGTACCACCTCTTAGAGAAAGAAAGGGAGATATAATACCTCTTTTAAATCATTTTATTGAAAGACATATAGAAATAGAAGAGGAAGCAAAAAATAGCTTATTATCTCATAGGTGGCCAGGTAACATAAGGGAACTTTACAACGTAGCATCCTATCTTTCTTTAATGTGTGAGGATAAGGTGAGAGTTACAGATTTACCATTAACTTTAGAGAAGGAAGAGAAAAACTATAGTTATGATAAGGAACTTTTAAAAAATAAATGTGATTTTAATAAAGCCTTAGGTATACTTAAATTAATAAGTAGTTTTAATGAGAGGAATGAAACCTTAGGAAGAGATAGAATAATAAATATATTTAAGGAAAGAAATATAGAGTTATCAGAAGGTGAGACTAAGAAAATTTTAGTTACCTTAAAGAATCTAGGATTGATAAACTCATCAGTAGGAAGAAAAGGTAGTGAGATAACTAATAAAGGAAAGGCGTTTATAAGTTATTGTGAATAATAGAGTACAATATAAATAGGTTCATTAATAGGATGATAAGTTTCCTATTAATGAACCTATTTATATTTTTTAAAATTTAAAAGAAGAAAAATATAAAGATAAAATATATTAAAATCCTTGTAGAAGGAAGAAATTTAAGATGTTTTTGAAAAAAGGAAGATATAGTGTAATTTTGGCATGACCATTGC
>NZ_JBFNEO010000308.1:0-2069 GCF_040797585.1 Clostridium sp. | reverse complement strand
CTATTAAACAATACTAATCCTAGGGATAAATTTTCATCCTTAGATAATAAATCATTTATTCCAATTAGAGAACTGATACATAAAAAAATAAATACTATTCCTAAAAAAAGCTCTAATGATTTTGGTTTATTAAACCTAACTATTTCTCCTTCATCTTTTTTTCCTTCTTCCCCTTCCTTTCTTCTATAATTCATATAAAATCCTCCCATAATTGGTATCTTACTAAACTATATATTTATTATATAGTTTTTTCTATATTTTTACATTAAAGTTATATATAAATTATTAAAACAAAAATAGGGTTTTTACTATATGTAGTAAAAACCCTATAAAAAGGCTAATTTATTCTATTCCTTTTCCTTTTAGGAATTCATCATAAGTACATTGCTTATCAATTATTCCTTCTCCATTTACCTCTATTATCCTATTAGCAATAGTTTGTATAAATTGATGGTCATGAGATGCAAAAAGTACTACACTCTTAAAGTCCATAAGTCCGTTATTTAAAGCAGTTATGGATTCAAGGTCTAAGTGGTTTGTCGGTTGGTCTAATATAAGTATGTTTGCACTAGATAACATCATTCTAGATAGCATACATCTTACTTTCTCTCCCCCTGATAAAACCTTAGCCTCTTTTAATGCCTCTTCCCCTGAGAATAACATTCTTCCAAGGAAGCCTCTTAAATAACTTTCACTTTGCTCCTCTGAGAATTGACGTAACCAATCCACTAGGGATAAATCACAGTCATTAAAGAACTCTGAGTTATCCTTTGGAAAATATGCATTGGATGTGGTAACTCCCCACTTATATGAACCTTGGTCTGGTTCTAATTCTCCAGTTAATATTTTAAATAATGTAGTTACCCCTATTTCATCACCTACAAAGGCAATTTTATCTTCTCTTCCTATTCTAAAAGTAACATCATTTAAAACCTTAACACCATCTATAGTCTTGCTTAAGTTTTCTACAAATAAAACATCATTTCCAACTTCTCTTTCTGGTTTAAATCCAACAAAAGGATATCTTCTTGAAGAAGAAGGTAATTCATCTATAGTAATCTTATCTAAAAGCTTCTTTCTTGAAGTTGCTTGCTTAGATTTAGATGCATTAGCTGAGAATCTTGCTATAAAGTTTTGAAGTTCCTTTACCTTTTCCTCTTTCTTCTTATTCTGATCCTTAATCATTTGGGCAACTATTTGGCTAGATTCATACCAGAAATCATAGTTACCAACATAAAGTTTAATTTTACCAAAATCCACGTCACATATATGTGTACATACAGTATTTAAGAAGTGTCTATCGTGGGAAACAACAATTACTGTTCCCTCAAAGTCCATTAAAAAGTTTTCAAGCCAATTAATAGCCTTTATATCTAGGTTGTTAGTAGGCTCATCTAGAATAAGAACTCCTGGCTTTCCAAATAAAGCTTGAGCTAAAAGAATCTTAATCTTTTCATCACCTTTAAGCTCATTCATCATTTTGTAATGAAGATCCGTTCCTATTCCAAGACCTTGAAGAAGCATTGACGCCTCAGCCTCAGCTTCCCAACCGTTAAGTTCTGCAAATTCACCCTCAAGTTCTGACGCCTTAATTCCATCCTCATCACTAAAATCAGCCTTGGCATATAAAGCATCCTTTTCTTTCATAATGGAGTAAAGTCTTTCATTTCCCATTATTACTGTTTCTAAAACTTCATATTCATCATATTGATAATGATCTTGCTTAAGTACTGAAACTCTAACATTATTAGGTACTATAATTTCTCCTGTGTTAGCTTCAATTTCGCCTGAAAGTATTTTAAGAAAAGTTGATTTTCCTGCTCCATTGGCTCCTATTACTCCATAACAATTTCCTGGAGTAAACTTTAAATTTACCTCTTCAAATAACTTTCTTGCTCCATATCTTAAGCTTATATTACTTGCTGTAATCATTGGCATTTTCCTCTCTACAAAGATATTTTAATTAAACACTAAGGCTTATTATATCAAAAAACTCAGGTCCTGTCTAAATATAATAATTTTTAAAGAATAATAGGCTCTACAATTTAATGTAGAGCCTATTTGTAAGT
>NZ_JBFNEO010000307.1:0-2133 GCF_040797585.1 Clostridium sp. | reverse complement strand
TAGTATAGTAAATATCTTAACTAAGGCAAAATTAATAAGATTTTATAGAAACATTTGTCTTTTTATGATATATTTATTTAAGAATAAATTAAGGCGAGAAAAGGGATGATGAAGATGTCAATAGAATTTACCTCATCAAATTTCATAAAAAACATTGTAACTTCCGACATAGAAAGTGGAAAGCATAAAGAAATTATAACTCGTTTTCCTCCAGAGCCTAATGGTTATTTGCATATAGGGCATGCAAAATCTATAGTTTTAAACTTTGAGCTTGCAGATGAATTTAAGGGAAATACAAATTTAAGATTTGATGATACAAACCCAACTAAAGAAGATACTGAATATGTAGAATCTATAAAAGAAGATGTTCAGTGGCTTGGATTTAATTGGGATAACTTATACTTTGCTTCTGATTATTTTGAAGAAATGTATAATAGAGCTATACTTCTTATAAAAAAAGGAAAAGCTTATGTATGTGATTTAACTCCAGAAGAAATAAGAACCTATAGAGGAACCTTGAAGGAACCAGGTACTGATAGTCCTTATAGAAATAGAAGTGTAGAAGAGAATCTTCAGTTATTTGAAAAAATGAAAAATGGAGATTTTAAGGATGGAGAAAAGGTATTAAGAGCTAAGATAGATATGTCATCAGCTAATATTAATATGAGAGATCCTATAATATATAGAATATCTCATGCAGAGCATCATAATACAGGAACAAATTGGTGCATATATCCAATGTATGATTTTGCTCACCCTCTTGAGGATGCTATAGAAGGTATAACTCACTCTATATGTACCCTTGAATTTGAAGATCATAGACCATTATATGATTGGGTAGTAAGAGAATGTGAAATGGAGAGTACTCCTCAGCAAATTGAATTTGCTAGATTAAATATAACCAATACTGTAATGAGTAAGAGAAAGCTTAAGCTTCTTGTAGATGAGAATATAGTTGATGGATGGGATGATCCAAGGATGCCTACCATTGCTGGACTTAGAAGAAGAGGCTATACTCCTGAATCAATAAGGAATTTCTGTAGAGCTATAGGAGTGGCAAGGGCTAATTCAGTGGTTGATGCAGCTATGCTTGAGCACTTTATAAGAGAAGATCTTAATACAAAAGCTCCAAGAGCTATGGCAGTTTTAAAACCATTAAAGCTTGTTATAACCAACTATCCAGAAGGAAAAGTTGAAATGCTTGAGATAGAGAATAATCCAGATGATGAAAACGCAGGTAAGAGATTAGTTCCGTTCTCTAGAGAACTATATATTGAGCAAGAAGACTTTATGGAAAATCCCCCTAAGAAATACTTTAGGTTATTCCCTGGAAATGAGGTAAGACTTAAGGGTGCTTATTTCGTAAAGTGTAATGATATAATAAAGGATGAGAATGGAAATGTTACTGAAATTCATTGTACCTATGATCCAGAAACTAAGAGTGGAACTGGTTTTACTGGAAGAAAGGTTAAAGGAACCATTCACTGGGTAGATGCAACAGACTCTATTCCTGCTGAATTTAGACTTTATGAGCCATTAATTCTTGATAATGATAGTGAAGAAGATAAGCATTTCTTAGAACAAATCAATCAGAGTTCTATGGAAGTGTTAAAGGGATTTGTTGAAACTAACATGAAGAATGTTAATGTTCAAGACAAGTATCAATTATTTAGACATGGATATTTTAATGTGGATCCTAAAGATAGTAAACAAAATAACTTAGTGCTTAATAGAATAGTATCATTAAAGAGTTCTTTTAAGCTAGATAAAAAATAGGGACCGATTTTCGGTCCTTTTATAATACATAGAGATTTAAAGTAGTAAATCATAAAGGCACTTAAAATAGTGCTTGTATTTTATACTATTTATAATATAATATACATTATAAAAAATATTATTAAATATTCGTATATATCTGATAATATGGTTCAGAAGTTTCTACCAGGAGGCCGCAAACTCCCTGACTACGAGTATATAATTTATCACTAAAGATATAAAGGTTTCTATAAATTTATAGGATATTAAAATAACTCCATAGGTTTACAGTAACTAATTTATGAGTAAGTATTTAATAGTATATACTATTAAATACTAGATGGATTATATATTTTAAGTAGGGTGTATCATTAGGAG
>NZ_JBFNEO010000306.1:0-2153 GCF_040797585.1 Clostridium sp. | reverse complement strand
AGATATATTCTAAATAGAACCTTATATAGAATCATAATGCTTACAAGTATTTCAGGGGTAGTTGGATTTATCTTAAATAATACTATATCAAAACCTATATCTAAGATTTTTATGATGGAAATAGATGGAATAATTATTCCGCAAAAGCAAGTTATAATCACAATAGTATTTATTGGACTATTAACTATTGGTGCAACAATAATATCAATGTTCAGTATAAAAAAAATATCCACAGTAGAGCTTATGGAAGAATAGGGGGGAATTTAAATGGAAAGTATAGTTAAAGCAAGAGGGCTATGTAAATCATTTATTTTAGGTAAGACATCAAACAATGTATTAAAGAATATTAATTTAGATATATATGAAGGCGACTTTACTGTAATAATGGGGAGTTCAGGGTCTGGAAAATCCACATTATTATATTCTATTAGTACCATGGATAATCCTAGCGCAGGTAGAGTTGATCTCTTAGGAAAAGATATAACAAATATAGGTGAAAAGGAAGCTACAAGGGTTAGAAATAAAGATATATCATTTGTTTTTCAAAGTATAAACCTACTTTATGATTTAACTGTAAAAGAAAATATTACTTACTGCGGTTATTTAAACAATAAAGATAAGAAAGGTGTAAACAAAAAAGCAGATGAACTATTAAATAAATTAGATATAAAAGATATAGAGAATAAATATCCTTCAGAAATATCAGGAGGACAGCAGCAAAGGACTGCAATTGCTAGGGCATTAATAAATAATCCTAAGGTAATCTTTGGTGATGAACCAACAGGTTCTCTTAATTCTTCAACAGGAGCTAGGGTACTAGATATACTTACTCAGTTAAATGAAGGGGGACAATCTATAGTAATGGTAACCCATGATATAAAGGCAGCATCAAGAGGAAGTAGATTAATCTATTTAAAGGATGGAAGAATTGATGGGGATTTAACTCTTGGAAGATACAACGAAAAGGATTCAGATAGTAGAGAAGAGAAGATATTTGAATTTATAAAAGGTAAGGGATGGTAAAATTTAGAATTTATAATAAGTAAGAGATGGTAAAATAATGATATAATTAAAGTGGGGGTGAGTAAATGGGGGATAAAATTTTAGTTATTGAAGATGATAATGATTTAGGAAACTTAATAAAAGATTATTTAGAGATAAACGGATTTCAGGTGCTTATAGCTAATGATGGATTAAAAGGGACAGAGCTCTCAAATGATCCTAAGATAAAACTCATTATTTTAGATATTATGCTCCCACTTTTAGATGGAATTGAAGTCTGTAAAAGAATAAGGAAAATATCAAAGATGCCAATAATTATGCTATCGGCTAAGAGTGGAGAGATGGATAAGATACTCACATTAGGAGTTGGAGCAGATGACTATATAACAAAGCCCTTTTCTCCAATGGAATTGGTAGCAAGGGTGAAAGCTCATATAAGAAGGTATACTTCATTTTCTAATGATATACCATTAGATATAAAACAATTTGGAGATTTAATAGTGGATTCTAAGGGATATAAAGCTCTACTAAATGGTAAAGAGATAGCGCTTACCTCTAAGGAATTTCAAATATTAGACTTTTTTACATCTAATCCTTCACAGGTATTTTCAAAATCTCAGGTATATGAAAATGTATGGGGATACAGTGAGTATATGGATGAAAATACTATAGCTGTATACGTGAAAAGATTGAGAGAGAAACTTGGAGAATATGGTGAAAAGTCAATAAAGACAATATGGGGAGTAGGATATAAGTGGGAGATAATAGAGTAAAAGAAGATTATCTTAGTAAAAAAATTAGTATATTTACAGGATTAATATGGCTACTTGTTATAGTATCCTTTATATATTCTACTCTAATTCTAAAAAAAGATATTAAGAAAGAAGATAAGTCTAACCTATTAAGAATAGAAACTTCAATTCAAAGAGAAGCCATTAAGGAAATGTTTAAAGAAAATAACTATTACATGAAAGATGATTTTTATAATTATGGAGTTATAAACTTGAAAGGGGAAGTTATATTTTCTTCTATAGATGATTTTAATAAGGGCGAGAAGATAAATTTTGAAAATGAAATAGGTTATGATAATGCCTTTCTTAATAGAAACAATGGTTTAATTAGATATAGTACTCCTTTAGTTAAGGATGGTG
>NZ_JBFNEO010000305.1:0-2167 GCF_040797585.1 Clostridium sp. | reverse complement strand
GACTATAGGAATATTAGCTCATGTAGATGCAGGAAAAACCACCTTTGCGGAACAGATACTGTATCATACACATAGCATAAAAGAAAGAGGAAGGGTAGATCATAAAAGTGCTTTTCTAGATAGTAATAACCTAGAAAGAGAAAGAGGTATAACCATATTTTCAGATGAAGGATCTTTTACCTATGAAGGAGATAATTATTTTTTAGTGGATACTCCAGGGCATATAGACTTTTCTACTGAAATGGAAAGATCCATAGGAATTATGGATTATGCAATTATAATAATAAGTGCAGTAGAAGGAATTCAAGGACATACGGAAACCTTATGGGATTTACTTAAAAAATATAAAATACCTACCTTCTTTTTTATCAATAAAGTAGATAGAGAAGGTGCAGATATTAAAAGGGTAGTAGAGGAGATTAAAGAAAAGTTCTCGAAGGATATATATTTTTTTCATGAAGGATTCAATGAAAATGAAATGGAGGAATCTCTCATTGAATTTATAGCTGAGAGAGATGAAGACCTCTTAAGTATATATCTAGAAGGGAATTATGATTCTACTTTATGGATTAAATCCATGAAGTATTTAGTTAAAAAGGGTGAAATGTTTCCAGCTTTTTCGGGATCAGCCTTGTTGGATATAGGAATAAAAGATTTTCTTGAAAAACTACATTCTCTTACTTACACGGAATATAAGGATAAAGATAACTTTGGAGGAATGGTGTATAAGGTAAGACATGATGAGAATGGAGTAAGGGTTACTTATATTAAAGGATTGAAGGGATCTTTAAAAGTAAGAGATGAGATTTGTTATGAAAAACATGGAGAGAGAATCCATGAAAAAGTCACTCAGATAAGAAGGTATAACGGAAATAAGTTTAAGCCATTAGATGAGGTTTTACCAGGAGAAATCTTTGCTGTAACAGGGCTAACTAGTGTAAAAGTTGGACAGGGAGTAGGCGATTTTCAAAGTGAAACTAAATATAATATGGTACCTACTTTAAAATCTAAGGTTATTTTTTCCGAAGAGTTAAATATAAAAGACGTTTTTAAAAGTTTTAAGATATTAGAAGAGGAAGATCCTTCTTTAAATATTTTATGGCATGAAAAACTAAAAGAAATACATGTTCATATTATGGGAACCATTCAGTTAGAGGTTCTTAAGAAAGTTATAGAACAGAGATTTAAATTTCAAGTAGATTTTGGACCTTGTGAGATTCTATATAAGGAAACCATTGATGGGAGCGTAAATGGATATGGTCACTTTGAGCCATTAGGACATTACTCAGAAGTTCATATTAATATAGAAAATGGAGAACCCGGAAGTGGAATAGTTTTTGAAAATCTATGCCATGTAGATGACTTATCCATAGGTCATCAGAATCTTATATATAAACATATATTTGAAAGGGATCATAATGGAATACTTACAGGATATCCATTAACAGATCTAAAGATTACTTTACTTACAGGAAGAGCTCATAATAAGCATACTAGTGGAGGAGACTTTAGAGAAGCAACCTATAGATCTTTAAGACAAGGATTAGAAAAGGCAGAAAATATACTCCTTGAACCATATTATGACTTTAAATTTGAAGTAGATATAGATAAAGTAGGAAGACTTATATCAGATATACAAAAACTACATGGAAAGTTTACTGGACCAGAATTATTTAATGAAAGAGCTGTAATAAAAGGAATGGGACCTGTGGCTACATTTATGAACTACCCATTAGAATTTGTAGCATTAACCAAGGGAAGAGGAAGCTATAGCTTTACATTTAAGGGTTATGATATTTGTCATAATAGTGAGGAGGTAATTAGAAATATAGGATATAATAAGGATGAAGATATTGATTATACTTCTAATTCAATATTTTGTTCTAAAGGTCAAGGATATGTAGTAAAAGGTAATGAGGCAGAAAGTCATATGCATTGTGAGATTGAGGAGATTTAGAGATAGTTATTCTTAGTAATAGTTATCTTATTATATGATATTCTAGAAATAGTTAAATCTTTCAAAGAATATGTATTTAAAGTCTTAAACAAAACATTATATAAACAAAACTAATATATTTTATCAATAAATTTATATTTGAACTTTATATAATTTATAGGGTTCCTAGCTTAGAACTTAATTTATACTGAATAATTAAAACTATTCTCC
>NZ_JBFNEO010000304.1:0-2220 GCF_040797585.1 Clostridium sp. | reverse complement strand
AATGATATCACTTCAAGGAGAAAATATAATTCTTATAATTGTTCTACTAATATTATTGTTTATAGTGATTAAGTTTATAAAAGGATTGATAAAGTTTGTATTGATTGTTTTTCTTATACTTACTGTAGGGTTTAGTACATATAATTTATTAGTAGTAAAAAAACCTATAAGTTACGAAATAAATAGATATAAGACAGAGTATTCTTATTATAGAGATATATCTAAAATCTCAGGAGATGTAATTAATCTTGTGAATAATATAAAGGAAGGAAAGAATACAAAAGAATCCATAGAGAAACTTCAGGAAGAGAGAAATAAGGTGGCTCTTTTAAATCATAGTGATGAGAGTAAGTTTATTCATGATAAATATATAGGAGCTTTAGATACCATAATATTTATAAGTAGAAGTAGTGAGTCTTATGAGGAGACTAAAGACAAGCTAGATAAGGGGTTAGAAGAACTGAATATAGGTCTAAGTGATTTAATATTTATTAGTAAAGAAAATAGCTCAAGGTAAAACCTTGAGCTATTTTTTATTTTTTATAGTAGTTTTTAAAATAATCACTCTTTATTATTTTATTAGCTATGTCGAGACCTTTTATTGCATGTTCTTCTTCTTCTGGTGTAAAGTCTCCAACTACAGTTTTATCTGTTAAAACTGAATAATTCTTTTCAGTATTTACAAGAACTTTACCCATAGTAGAATCTTCAAATTCTTCTCTAGGAACACCCATTAGATATAATAAAGTTGGCATTATATCTACTTGTCCACCAATTATATCAAATTGCTTTCCGTTAGAAGCATTTTTATCATATATAAGTAAAGGAGTATCCCAAGTTACATCCTTCCACCAATCCTCTTGATTAGATAGGGTAGAAATTTTATCATTATAATACTTATGAACTCCAGTATGGTCACCTTCTATAACTACAACAGAGTTATCAAGAATACCTTCTTTTTCTAAGGAGTCTAAGAACATACCAAGCTGTTTATCTGTATAGTTTATACTTTGGAAATATCCACCTAAGTGGTTCTCATCTAACTCCTGAGGTAAGTCTAATTCTCTGTATTCCTTAGGTAAGTCAAAAGGTCCATGACTTGTTAGAGTAACCATGAAGGAATAAAAAGGACTTTCTTGTTCCTTTAACATAGGTACTATTTGTTTAAAATAGGAACCATCACTTAAACCAAGACCTATGGTTTCATCTATATTAAAGCTATAATAATCCACAAGTTTATCAAAACCTATACCCTTTAATCCTTCCATCCAGTTCCAGAAAGGTCCTTTATCTGGGTGGATACCTATGGTTGAATACCCCATATCCTCTAAGTGATTAGGTAAAGATTTATAGGTATTATTTGGATAACTAAAGAATGTACTACCTTGTCTTAAAGGATACATAGAAGTATTCACCATTAAATCTGCGTCGGAGCTTGTACCCTCATTAACTTGTTCCTTTATGTGAGGGAAGTAAAGACTCTTTGAAAGAAGTTTATTAAGGTTAGGGGTAATCTCTTGACCATTAACTTTTTGATTTATAACAAAGC
Organism: Clostridium sp.; assembly: GCF_040797585.1. Taxonomy (GTDB): domain Bacteria; phylum Bacillota; class Clostridia; order Clostridiales; family Clostridiaceae; genus Clostridium_Z. The sequence continues at coordinate 671 of NZ_JBFNEO010000304.1, read as the reverse complement.
TCTCAAGGGATTCCCATTGAATTACTATTAAATTTTTGTCTTTATACATTCCCTTATATTCATTATCAGGAAGATTTTCTTTCTTTTCATCAAACCAAGTATTAATTTCCTCAATTTCACTCTCAGAGAGTATATAAGGCTTAGAATCCTTGTACACTTGATATACATTAAATACATGGTATCCTATAGGAGAAAAGTATCTAACTGTATCATTGGGATCATACATGCCGTATATGTAACTATCTGATACATCCTTTTTTAATACATTGGTCATAAAAGGAATATAAGAAAGGTACGCCACTCCTAAGATTAAAGATATAAGGAAGAAAGAAAACTTCCGTGTTCCATCCATATAGAAGTTTTTTAATTTTATTGAGAGAATTAAAAGAACTGCTATATCTATTACAAAAATTAAATCAATAAAGCTCATCATAGAGAAAATAGAACCAGATAAATTATCTAGATTAGCAGTTTGTTTTACTATTGTAAGAGATGGTACTGTGTTAAAGCCTCTAAAATACCAAAGATCAACTAGGATTAAAAGGGTTAAGAAAAAGTTTATTCCTATTAGATACCAAAGTTTACCTTTGTTCTTAAATAAGAAATAGAAGCACATAAAACACAAAATAAAAGCGCCATAATATTTAAAGAAATAAGATGATTGTCCATAG
>NZ_JBFNEO010000303.1:0-2261 GCF_040797585.1 Clostridium sp. | reverse complement strand
GAAAATATGAAAATTAAAGATAAGAAATAAATTAATCCTAGTAAAGCATATTTTTGACTTACTAGGATATTTTAATACATCTAATACTATAAAAGTAGGTGCCAAAACTTTAACACTTACAAAGAATAAGTATCATCAGCAGATTTAAATAGTTCTAAAAAGTCACTACTATATAATTCAGCAGCATAAATAAGGCATACTGGAGGTTATTAATTATTAAATCTTTTAAATTTATGAATTCCTCCTTAAATCATTTAAAGTATTTTATTAAATTAATACAATGAATTTCAAATTTATTTTGTAAAATACTAAACTGGAATTATAAATTTATAGAAGTAAATTGTTTATAATGTTAAAATTAAATTACAAAATATTGTTAAGAGGTGGAAAAATGGAGAAACTTACACAACAAAAATTAGAGAAAATATTATGGGATGCAGCGGATATTCTTAGAGGAGAACTTAATGCGTCTCAATACATGGATTACATATTTGGTTTATTGTTCTTAAAAAGAATGAATGACCAGTTTGATATAGAACAAAACAAGAAAAAAGAAGAGTTTGTTGCAATGGGATTGCCAGAGGAAGAAGTAAACTTATTGATAGAAGATCCATCAATATATGAAAGTTTCTATGTACCAGAAAGAGCAAGATGGTCAACTTTAAGAGATTTAACATTAAATATAGGACCAGAATTAGATAAGGCATTTAAAGCAATAGAAGATGAACCTAAAAATGCAGAACTTACAGGGGTTCTTACTACTGCTAACTACAATGATAAGGAAAGAGTACCAGATAAGAAGTTATCTCAACTTTTAATACTTTTCAGTAGTTTATCTTTAGCAAATTATAACTTAGAAAGTAAGGATATATTAGGAAATGCTTATGAATACTTAATCAAACAGTTCGCAGACCAAGGAGGCACTAAGGGAGGAGAATTCTATACTCCAGAACAAGTTGTTAAGACGTTAGTTGGCATAGTAAAGCCAAAAGAAGGAGAATCAATATATGATCCTACGTCCGGCAGCGGAGGTATGTTAATTCACAGTACGCACTATATAGAAGAGCATGGAGGGAATCCTAAGAATGTATCCTTAAATGGTCAAGAAATAAACCTTTCTACTTGGGCTATATGTAAGATGAATATGTTATTTCATGATGCTACAGGGGCTGATATAAAAAAAGGTGATACTATAAGAGAGCCTAAGCATACTAATGGTGGAGTATTAAAGACTTTTGATGTAGTATTAGCAAATCCACCATTCTCACTTAAAAATTGGGGAGAAGAAGAAGCAAAAGCAGATGCTTATGGAAGATTTGTATATGGAATACCTCCAAAATCTTATGGAGATTTAGCATTTGTTGAGCATATGATAGCAAGTTTAAACACTAAAGGAAGAATGGGGACGGTTGTACCACATGGAGTATTATTTAGAGGTGGAGCAGAAGGTAAGATAAGAAAAGGTTTATTAGATCAAAATACAGATTTAATAGAAGCAGTAATAGGACTTCCACAAAATATATTCTATGGAACAGGAATACCAGCAGCATTACTTATAATAAATAAAGATAAGGCTGAAAATAGAAAGGGTAAAGTATTATTCATAGATGCATCAGCAGGATTTGTTAAGGATGGAAATAAGAATAAATTAAGAGATGAAGATATAGAGAAGATAATTGAAGCCTTTGATAACTTTGAAGTAGTAGAAAAATATGCAGAAGTAGTTGAATTAAAGACTATAGAGAAAAATGACTATAACTTAAATATAAGTAGATATGTTGATACATCGGAGGAAGAAGAAGAAATTGATATAGATTTAGTTTTACAAGATATAAGAGAGTTAAAGATAAAGATTGCTGATAATGAAGAAAAGTTAAATGTATATCTTGAAGAACTTGGATTTGACGTAATATAGGGTGGTGAAGAAGGTGAAAGAAGGATATAGTAAAAAAGACGTAGGTAGTATACCAAATGAATGGCAAGTTAAGACTATAGGGGAACTTTTTGAGTTCAAAAATGGATTAAATAAAGAAAAAGAGTTTTTTGGTAAAGGAACTAAAATTATTAATTATGTAGATGTATTTAAAAATAGAGCATTAGATAACAATATTATCCAAGGATTGGTAGAAGTTTCAGAAAAAGAAAAGCAGTTGTTTAATACTAAAAAAGGAGATGTTTTTTTCACTAGAACATCAGAGACTGTTGATGAAATTGGAATGACATCGGTCTTATTAGAGAATATTAATGATTTAGTATATAGC
>NZ_JBFNEO010000302.1:0-2263 GCF_040797585.1 Clostridium sp. | reverse complement strand
CATTGATATTAAGTTCATGAGTGGATGTAAGACCTGCTAAGCTAAGATCTCTAAAGCCTTCGTACGCTGAGGATGGTTCAAGGCTGAATCTTATAGATACGTTTTGAATTCCTGGGTAATATCTTGGGAATGTAAATACTTCAGGATGACCTATTCTAGTAACCTTTCGAATACCATAGGGTTCTCCAAAGTCGAAATCCCATTCTTCACGGAATGAGGGTTCATTGAATTTCTTTCCGTCTTTGATATATGGAGCATTGTGTATACATTCTAGCATATGTCCAAGGACTGCAGGACCACCAGGTTCTTTTTCATCACATGCAAAATAGAATATGGCTTCATCTAGTGAATCAAAATAACGTTGTTCTGCACTGCAAGCTAGCACTGATAGAAATCCTGGGCTTGCACCAAGGCCCATTATCATACTGAGTCCCTTTTCTTCTGCTCTTTTAGGTAAATCTGATTCAAATATCTCATTAAATGCTTCAATATCATCGCAGAAGTCAATATAGTGTTTGCCTGCTCTTATTGTAGTTTCTATAATCTTATATGCAAGGATATGATAAGGGCCTGTACAGTTAGCAACTACGTCACAATCTTTTATGAGTTCATATAATGCCTCCTCATCAGAGACATCAACTTCTGCAGCTTTAACTATTGGTGAATTAAGCTTTTCTACGATCTTCATATTTTTTTCAAGATTACGGGATGAAATTATTACCTCGTCAAAGATGCTACCATGATTGATTAAATCCTTGATTCCATAGAGTGCTTGAGAACCTGCTCCACCTAATACAACTAATTTCATAATAACCCTCCTTAAATAGTTTTGGCATATAATATTGATATATTATTGTCAATATTATATCACCAATAGTTGTAAAAATCTAATAAAGAAGGGTTTTAATTTTATATGAAAAAATAAAGGGTATTGGTTGTATATTTACCAATACCCTTTTTAAAATTACCTATCCAAAATATTATATATTAAGGCAGCTGCTTCTTCTCTTGTTAAATTATCTTTTGGTCTAAAAATTCCTTTTCCACTTATAATTCCCAATCCCTTGGCAATTGCCACATGACCTCTTAGATTAGTTGATATTTTATCTATATCATCATATTCCAATTTATATATATCTCCTAAATCCTCTAGTGGCTCCTGCCCAAAGGCTCTGACTATATATTTTATAGCTTCTTCTCTGGTCACCTTTGATTCCAAGTTTTTTTCTTCTTTTTTTAATATTCCGTCATTAATAAATCTTTCATACATATAATTTTGATCTTCATATAAATAATACATATCTTTGATTTGGGTAATTAACTGGAAAAATTCCTTTTGGGTTATTTCTTGTTTTGGTTTAAATAGTTCTCCTTTAAATAAAACAATATAATCTTGTAATTTATTTATTTGATTTTTAGCAAAACTATTTTCTATATCTTTATATTTTATTAATCCCGCCTTTTCCATAGTTTCTTTTTTATTGTCTATAACTTCCGCCTTTTTAGCATCTACTATTAAATATTTATCTTTAAAATCATATACTAATCTGACATCTTTTTTCTCTCTTTTATCATTCTCTCTTTGATATTCTAGGACTAATTCTTTATCTTCTAATAGTATATCTTTAGCTTTATCTTTCTGGATTACATTATTTGGAGGTTCAAATTCCAAATCACTCCAGTTATGAATATATGACACCACATCCCCTGTAGCATTACTTAAAGCTATTCTAAAACCATCATTTTCAACTTTAACACCATTTACTGTTCTTACAAATAAAAAATTCGATGTATTGTCATCATCATAGATTGGATATTCATTTTCATTCTCTATATATTCTACTTCTTTATATTTTTCAGGACTACTATTTTTTATTAATTCATTTGCTTTTTTTAGTAACTCTTCTTTACTATATTTTTGCTTCTTCTCATCCATATTTCTGGATCCAGGGTCAGAAAAATCTATAATCTCTCCTGTTTTAGCATCTATTGTTGTACCAGTACCACTTCCGTGATCTCCCATATATTTCATAACCATTAATTCCCATATATAGATATCCTTTTCTTTGTTGCCTATTAACTTATGACTTTCTATCTTATATTCTTTTCCTAATTTAAACATATCCACTATCTTTTCACTTGCTTCTTTTCTAGTCAGGATTTTTTTGGAGTTTATTAATTTGTTTTCTTCTTCTGATGATATACTTTCCATATTTTGATGGAATCTAGAACTATATATGGGATATATAGATTTATATGAAGT
>NZ_JBFNEO010000301.1:0-2278 GCF_040797585.1 Clostridium sp. | reverse complement strand
CGCTAAAGTTAATATAGCTAAAGCTACTACAAATAAGTTATTATACTTTTTCATAACTCCCCTCCATAACTAATTAATTACTTTTTCTTACTTTTAATATTTTTTGTAACAATTTTATATTTATTTTACTTTTTGAATTATTTATAACAAATTTATATTTATTTAACTTTTGTAATCATTTATAACAATTTTATATTCCTTTCCATTTCATGTCAACAAAAAATTTAAATATTATTTAAATACTATTTATTTTTCACTGATATTATTCCTAATATAAAAAATTTAAGCTAAATAATTTATGAATTTTATATTTCAATTGTAAAATTCATTTTTCAATAATTAATTCAAAAAAGGTTAAAGGATCATTAATAACTATCCTTTAACCTTTCCTTGGGAGGAGCCATACTATTCTAACTTTTGAACATTAATTGCCTGAGGTCCCCTTGGTTTATCTACTGTATCAAAGGTGACTTCTTCTCCTTCATGTAAATCCTTATTATGAGTTTTCTCTTTCACCTGAGAGTGATGTACAAAAACATCTAATCCATCGTTTCCAGATATAAATCCGTAACCTCTTTTATTATCAAACCATTTTACAATTCCAGTTTGCATAAATGAAGCTCCTTTCTTAGAGTGTAAGGGTGCATTACTATTATCCCTCAATTTAAAATAATTATGAGCAAATTAGTGTTTTTATCCTCAGCAAGTTCTATAGTCCCTATAGAATGAATCTAATCCACCATATGAAGGTTAGATGAGTCAATCTAAGGGCCTAGCAACTGTTATCCCCCACCTTTTAGGAGGATGGTAGTGTTACAGTTGGCCATCAGATAAATTCTAATTGTTTGTATTCTTCTACATTTTCAATATTTCTAAAACCATCATTTGATAAATTCTTCATGTAATTAGACTTCTCTAAGTTTTATTTATAACGTCCTCATCTTTAAATATATTCATGGTTTCTACCTCCTCTGCACATGCAATAATATTGCCACTATAAATATGACCATGAAAGAAACCTGTAAGTTTTTCATAGTCATCATAAAATCAGTTATATATTTCTTCTGCCACCATTACTACAGAAAGATGAGGTAATCATCAGTTATTCCTTAAGTTATACCTATAATCCTGAAAATTCCCTGTCACAAAAGAGCATCTTCTTTCTTAGCTCTTAAGTAATATCTATACCTATTGTAAATGTTCCCTTTTCCATATTAAACTTCCATTCCTAAAGATTTTATAAGCTCTATATCTTCATCTATTTTATTACCAAGAGTAGTTAGATAATCTCCAACTAAAGCAGAATTTACCCCTCCAAGAAATCCATCCTTAACTTTATCTTCAAGAGAAGCCCTTCCCCCTGCATATCTTATATATGACTTTGGAAGTATGAATCTAAAAGTAGCAATGGTTCTTAAAATATCTTCCTTACTTATTTTCTTTACAAACTGAAGTGGGGTATTAGCTATAGGATTTAAAATATTTACTGGAACTGACATTACATCAAGCTCTTTAAGTTCAAATGCCATAGAGAGTCTATCTTCAACACTTTCCCCCATACCTATAATTCCTCCTGAGCATATATTAAGTCCAGCTTCTTTACATGCTTTTATGGTAGATATTCTCTCCTCATACCTATGTGTTGTACAGGTTTCTTTAAAAAATTCTCTGCTTGTCTCTAAATTATGGTGATAGGTTGTTATTCCAACTTCTTTAAGCCTCTTAGCCTCTTCTATTCCTATTATTCCATGAGATGCACATAACTTTAACTCTGTTTTTTCTCTTAATGTATTGTATATATCTACTACCTTATTAAAATCCTCTCCTTTTAAAGCTCTACCACTGGTTACTATTGAAAATCTATGTACTCCTGCCTCTTGATTCTCAAGAGCTAAGTTTAATATATCATCCTCATTTAGAAGATCATACTCCTCTACCCCTGTATTATAATGAGCAGATTGAGAACAGTACTTACAATCCTCACTACATCTCCCACTTTTACCGTTTACTATAGAACAAAGATCTACTTTTTTACCACAAAACTTCTCTCTTATCTCATTTGCTGCCTCTAAAATTTCTGAAAGAGGAGAATCATATATCCCTCTTGCCTCTTGAAAGCTTATTTCTTCTCCATTCAAAACCTTATTTTTAAGTGAATTTATCATTTATATTCCCCCTTAAATACTAATTGCCACTACTTTTTTTAATCTAACAAAACATAATGAACTTAAAAAACACGCTAAAAGGTCTCCTCCTATAAAAATCAAAGCTCCAAATT
>NZ_JBFNEO010000300.1:0-2294 GCF_040797585.1 Clostridium sp. | reverse complement strand
GGTATAATTAATATTACAGCCTAAAAATAATTAGACCTATCCTTATGGCATTAATTAGTAATAGTTAATATCTAAAGATTTAATAGATGCATCGCATATCATCTTAAACTAAATCTTAATCTACTATGATTATAGTATAGATTTAAAGATTAATTTTAGATAATGTACATCTAAAATTCAAGTATTTTGAAAGGCCTTTGATTAAATAGAAGATATAATCATTAAAAAGATGTTTATGTATAATAATTATAGAATAAAAAATACACAAAGTTAGGAGAGATTAAAATGAATTTAAATAGAAATGATCAATGTTGGTGTGGAAGTGGAGAAAAGTATAAGAGATGCCACATTGACTTTGATAAAAAACTAGATACTTTAAAGGCACAAGGTTTTTTAGTTCCTCCAAGAAGTATCATTAAAACTAAGGAGCAAATTGAGGCTATTAAAAGAAGTGCTAAAATTAATAATGCAGTATTAGATTTAGTTGCTGATAACATAAAAGAAGGTATGGCTACTTCTGAAATTGATAAACTAGTTCATGACTACACTGTATCTCAAGGAGCTATCCCGGCAACTCTTAATTTTGAGGGCTATCCTAAAAGCTGCTGTACATCAATAAATGATGAAGTATGCCATGGTATTCCAAGTGAGCATATTATCCTAAAAAATGGTGACATAATAAATGTAGATATATCTACCATATTAGATGGATATTATTCAGATGCTTCAAGAATGTTTATAATTGGGGAAGTTTCTGAGAAGGCAAGAAAGCTTGTAGAAGTTGCAAAAGAATGTTTAGATAAAGGTATAGAAGCTGTAAAGCCGTGGGGATTCCTAGGTGATGTAGGAGCCGCAGTTCAAGAGCATGCAGAAAAACATGGATATTCTGTAGTAAGAGACTTTGGTGGACACGGTATTGGACTTGAGTTTCATGAAGAGCCCTTTGTAGCTCATCGTGGTAAAAAGGGAACTGGAATGATACTAGTTCCTGGGATGATGTTTACTATAGAGCCTATGATAAATGCTGGTTCTTATGAGATAGTTATAGATTCTGATGATGATTGGACAGTGTTTACTGAAGATAGATCCCTTTCTGCTCAGTGGGAGCATATGCTATTAGTAACAGAGGATGGTATAGAGATAATTAGCAAATAGTTTTTAATATAGAAGTTTGTGTAATTATCATTTAAAGGGGCTGTCTCACTTTTTATTGTGAGACAGCCCCTTGTTATATTTGTCTATAACTAAATCTATCCTTAGGCTAGAAAATACTTTTTTGTAATTTTGTTAATAATTCCTTATATTTAATAAAAAAATCTTCTATATGGTATATAGGGAAATCTATGCTCTTCTTTATTGTTATCTTCATTTAAAAATATATTTTAAATATATACTAAAAAGTTCAAAGAATAAGATGCCTCTATCCTCATTAGCAATGGATTTCCCATTAGATACTCCTCCTAATCCAACTACTTAAATTATTTAAATATTAATTACTTTAATAATCTTACAGTGTCAGTTCTAATATTTATATTTTCTTAATCACTGATAAACTTCATTTCTTTTAATAATTTTTACTCACTATTTTATATATAGGATTTCTAAGTCTGTTTTTAGCTTATTCATACCTTGAAAATCCTATTTATCAATGAAGAGCTCACTGGTATAAGTTAATTCTCAAGTTAGAAACCTATACTAGTTATAATTTGGTTTATAATCTCCAATTTTATTTAAGGTATAAACTGCTGTTCTATTTTCACCACATTGTTGTTTTCAAGATATATCCAAGACAAAATACCACGTCCTGGTTCATTTGATTCCTTTCTAGGTGCTATATCAATGTCTACTTCATTCTTAAATACTTCATAGGAAACATTTGCTGTATCCCCACTATTAGGAAGTGGATTTCCTATTTTATAAGAGCATAATTTAAAAACTATATCCTTACTAAAGTTATACCTTTTTAAATCATCATCATTATCTCTCATGTAGTAACTATCATAAACATATCCTTCTGGATTTTCATCATCATAAACTAACTGTCCGTCTTTTTTTGCCTCTCTATAGGCATCTTCATCCCTATAAAATTCCACTTCATCAAACTTTATATAATCCTTACCAATTTCTTTAACAAAGCCTATTTTCTTCTCCTTAACTACTTCTTTAGGCTTAGCATTTATATTTAAGGTTAGCTTAACACTTCTTCCGTACTGTTCAACTACTCCTTTATATATATAGCTTCCTGGTTTACTTGTATTAACCTCATTACTCTCCCATTTCACAATACCTTTTAC
>NZ_JBFNEO010000299.1:0-2311 GCF_040797585.1 Clostridium sp. | reverse complement strand
AACTCTTTCTACTAGTTCAATAGCACTTCTCTTCTTACCTTCAGCATCTCCATTTAATGAATTCCAATCTATACTAACAATATCATTTTCAGCAAATTTTGTATCAAGAGCTTGTAAGTTAGAATCCTTATAATACTTCCTTGACATATAACCTCCAGGCATTCTTACAACTTTTGTATCAAAATCTTCTCCTAATATCTTTCTAATAGCATCATTAGTTTTATTATACTCATTCATATATGCATCTATATTTGTATTATTGCCTGGATAAAGACTTTTATAATTATGAGTATAACTATGATTTGCTATAGCATGTCCTTCATTGAAAATTCTCTTTACTAAATCTTCATGTTTTGGATTATCAACAGCATTACCCACTAAAAAGAAGGTGGCTTTTACATCCTTACTCTTCAAACAATCAAGAACTTCAGGAGTTACTGTGGTGGATGGACCATCATCAAAGGTTAAAAAAGCCATCTTTTTTCCATCCTTCTCACTCTTACCCTCTACCATTTTTTTAACTTCTTTGGCGTCTATAGCATATTTCTCCCCCTCAGAGTTAACATTCTTGCTGTTTGAAGGTTCTTTTTCTATATTCTCATTCTGCTCCTTAGGACTAGATTCTTTTTCTTCTTCCTTAGATGCTTGTACATTAATGTTTTGTGAATTTTTCTTATTTTGTTTATTTATAGCATACTGAGAAATTAATATTCCTCCAGCGATAGTCAATAAGACAGAAATAGCAATAAGAAATTTTTTCTTTTTCTTCCTTCTTCCCCTCTTCTTCCTTAAAGCATTACTTTCCTTAAAATCTCTTTTCATTGTTTAACCCCGCCATTCTTATTCTATTCCATAAAATCATAACCTCAATTAAATTATAATTTACCATGGAAAACTTATGATTACAAAGCAATTACAATAATCTTATAATATCATTAATAAAATCTTATAATATCATTAATAAAAAGTTTAAATTTAATTACACCATCTATCTATCAAAAATAAATGACTTTATTAAAGCAAAGAACTCTCTAACAAAATAATTGGGTGCAAGAATATAATTAGTTTTACTAGTATATAGTGTAATATCTTCATATCCTAATCTTTTAGCTAACATCTTAGCTCTTAAACCATGATAATTGCTAGTTATTACTTTTATTTTATAGTTGCTAACCTTATTATTAGAATATTTTTCTATAATGTCTTTTGAATACTTTAAGTTTTCATAAATATTTCTAGACTTATCTTCAACTATTATTCTATGCTCTTCTATACCGCCTTCTACTAAAAATTTTTTCATAACTAAAGCTTCACTTAGTCTTGCTGTTAGACCTACTCCTCCTGATACTATGATATTCTCTTCCTTACCGTAACTGCTTAAATATTCTATTGTAGTATCTAGTCTCTCTTTAAAACCTTCCCCTCTAAATTCTGACCCTAGTACTATTAAATAATCACTTGAAGATTTATCCCTTTCTATAGAAGTGGTTATCATAAAACCTTCCGCCAAAATAAAAATTATAACTCCTATAAAAATAAGCATTTCTACAACCTTTATAAACCTAAGAAAATAATTATTTCCCTTAAGTATTTTGTAAAAAACTCCATATAGCAAAAATACTATTCCAACTAAATGAAAGAACTCACTAAAAATAACTCGACCCTTAGATAAAGTCAAAATGGTATAATATACCATAAATATAAGTCCTGTTATTAAATATATACTTCTATTCATAAAATCCTCCTTAAAAATTCTTTCTATAAAAATATTATTAATGAAAAATAATATAAAAAGTTTAACTATGTAGAGTTAAAGTGTAGGATTATTAATGAAATATATATTTAATGTATATTATAACTTACTTAGAAAATCTGTGCACATATTCTTCATATCTTTTTATATCAACTTCTAACTAATATATTTATACTTTGAAATCTGAATCTTATAATCTCTCATGTATAGATGTACCGTATCTAACCTTAATTTTTAAATAAGATGTAAATTATAGTTAGCTTGAGGTTTATTTCAAGGTATAATGTAGTACATCTATAAACATACCATATTCAATCTTAATCTTTGAAGAATACTAATTTAAAATTTGGTTCTAAATTACATTTAAACGCAAAAAAACTACAAGTAATCTTGTAGTAAAATTCTAATTGGCTCCGCAGAGAGGATTCGAACCTCCAACCTATCGGTTAACAGCCGAGTGCTCCACCATTGAGCTACTGCGGAATATTAAATTTGGCTCCGTGGAGAGGATTCGAACCTCCAACCTATCGGTTAACAGCCGAGTGCTCCACCATTGAG
>NZ_JBFNEO010000298.1:0-2319 GCF_040797585.1 Clostridium sp. | reverse complement strand
ATATAAAGGATATAGACATAGCATGGAAGGTGGTAAATGAATTTGATGAAATAGCATGCTGTGCTTTAAAACATAATAGTCCCTGTGGAGTTGCCTTAGGAGAGAATGTATTAGATGCCTATGAGAAGGCTTATAAATGTGATCCCATATCTATATTTGGTGGAATAGTTGCTTTTAATCATATAGTAGATGAAGAAACTGCTAAAAAGCTTAGAGAAATCTTCTTAGAGGTTATAATAGCTAATGATTTTACGGAGGAAGCTTTAGAAATCCTTAAGTCTAAAAAGAATTTAAGGGTAATAAAGTGTATGAATAAACCTAAGGCAAAGAACTATATGGTATCAGTGGATGGTGGAATTCTTATTCAAGATGAAGATAAGGGTTTAATTCATAGTGTAGAAGTTGTTACAGAAAAAGAGCCAAATAAGGAAGAGATGGATGATTTAATCTTTGCCATGAAGGTTGTAAAATACGTTAAATCCAATGCTATTGTAGTAGCTAAGAATGGAATGGCCCTTGGAATTGGGGGAGGACAAGTAAATAGGATATGGGCAGCTAAAGAAGCTCTAGAGAGAGGAAAAGGTAGTTTAGTTATGGCATCAGATGCTTTCTTTCCCTTTGATGATGTAGTTATAGAAGCTGCAAAATATGGAATAAAATCCATAATACAGCCTGGAGGTTCCATAAAAGATAAGGACTCTATAGATAAGTGCAATGAACTTAATTTATCTATGGTGTTTACCGCCATGAGACATTTTAAACATTAATTATGTGAAAGTAAATAAGTTATAATTGAATCCGTGACAATGTCATTCCCTTTTGGATGTTATTTTTCTTTGGTTAGAGATTCAATAATAAAATAAAGAATAAATTTTTAAAATAGTGTAGATAACTTTATACTAACAGGATAAACAAGGGGGATTATATATGAATATATTAGTTATAGGTGGTGGAGGTAGAGAGCATGCCATTGCCTGGAAGCTAGCTAAAGATTCTAAGGTATCAAAAGTATATGTGGCTCCTGGTAATGGAGGAACAGCATTAGAAGATAAATGCGAAAATGTGAATATAACGGTCATAGAGGATTTAATTATATTCGCTAAAGAAAATAATATAGTATACACAGTGGTGGGACCAGAGGAACCTTTAACTAGGGGAATAGTAGATAAGTTTAGGGAAAATAACTTAAAAATATTTGGGCCAGATAAAAAAGGAGCACTACTTGAAGGAAGTAAAGCATATGCAAAAGAATTCATGAAAAAATACAAGGTTAGAACTGCTCAGTATGAAACCTTTAATTCTTTAGAAAAAGCTACTGATTATTTAAATAAATGTGAGTATCCTATAGTGATTAAGGCGGACGGACTTGCACAAGGAAAAGGTGTTGTAATTTGCCAAGCTAAAGAAGAGGGAATAACCACTCTTTTAGACTTTATGGATAAGGATATCTTTAATGGGGGAGGAAAAACTGTAGTAATAGAAGAGTTCCTTCAGGGGGTAGAAGCATCTATATTATCCGTGACAGATGGAAATACAATATTACCTTTTATATCAGCTAAGGATCATAAGCAGATATTTGATGGAGATAAGGGCCCTAATACTGGAGGAATGGGTGTTGTGGCACCAAATCCTTACGTAACAGAGGAAGTTCTAAAGGATTTTACTGAAAATATAATGAATCCAACACTTAAAGGAATAAATAATGAAAACTTAGACTTCATTGGAGTTATATTCTTTGGTATTATGATAACTAAAAAAGGGGTATACTTACTTGAATATAATGTGAGAATGGGAGATCCTGAAACTCAAGGAGTACTTCCTCTTATGAAGAGTAGTCTTAATGATTTAATAGACAGTGCATTAAGTAAAAATCTTAAAGATTTTAATATAGAATGGAGTAATAAACATTCTTGTTGTGTAATGATGGTATCTAAAGGCTATCCTTTGAATTATGAAAAACATAAGGATATTTCTATTGAAGATACATGTAAAGGGAAGGTATTTATATCTGGAGCTATGTTAAAAGGAGATAAGCTTCTAACCACAGGGGGAAGAGTTTTATCTTTGGTTACTACTTCAGAAGCCTTAGATAGTGGTAGAGAAGAATGTTATAATGAAATAAAGAACATAAATTTTCAAGGAAATTATTATAGGACAGATATAGGTAGTATATAGTTATATATAATAAATCACCTCAAAACTCAATCTTTGAATACGCATTAACTAATGATAGATGATAATTCAATTTTTGAATAGGCTTTAAATAGTGGTAGCTGTTGATTTAGTTTTAGTTAGTATGAGCCTTACCTATAATAGATT
>NZ_JBFNEO010000297.1:0-2377 GCF_040797585.1 Clostridium sp. | reverse complement strand
AGTAAAATACTTATTCATATATTCTTTTTTTACATTTTTAACTTCACTTTGTGCATATTCCCCTGATTTTGCCTTGTTTATTATGGTGGTATCAATATCTGTAGCTAACATATAGTGTCTATTTCTAGGTGCATAATCATCTAAAATCATTGCTAGAGAATAGGGTTCTGCACCTATAGAACAAGCAGCACTCCACATTCTAATATTCCTATTGCTCTTTAGAAAGTCAGACTTTATAAGCTTTGAAAGTTCTTCAAACATTTCAGGGTTCCTGAAGAATTCACTTACATTTATTGTTATAAAATCTAAAAATCTTTGTTTCTCCGATGGGTCTCTTTTTAAAAGGTTTATATACTCATCAGCGGTGGTGACCCCTATTCTAGTCATCAAACTAGAAATCCTTCTATGAAGCTGATTTGATTTATAGGCTGAAAGATTTATTCCTATATCTTTTAAAACCCACGCCTCAAACTTTTCAAAGTCCATATTTACCTCCTATTTTACCATAGAACACTTTATTATCTTTGATAATATTTGTCCTAAGGGTAATACTTCATCTATATTTCCTGTTTCAAAAGCTACCTTTGGCATTCCATAAATAGTACAAGTACTTTCATGTTCTGATATGGTAGTTCCACCTAAGGCTTTAACCTCAGTAGAGCCATTAGCTCCATCTCTCCCCATACCTGTTAGAACTATACTCATAAGTTTTTCCCTATAAACCTTAGCTGCTGATATAAACAATTTGTCAACACAAGGTCTTACTCCAAAAACAGGTGGCTCCTCAGTAAGTCTTATTTTTTTATCTCGTGTAACCTCCATATGAAATCCACCCTTAGCAATATACACAGTGTCTTTTTCTATTATCATATTATTATCTGCTTCTACCACCCTTACTTTACTATTTGCATTAAGTCTTTCAGCAAAAGCATGGGTAAAGCCTACTGGCATATGCTGTACTACTAATATAGGAAACCCTAAATTTTTAGGTAAATTAGTTATAAGTGTAGTTAAGGCTCTCGGTCCTCCAGTAGAGGCTCCAATAACCATAGCTTCTATATTATGATTCATATTCTTTTTTCTTAATACTGGTGAAAGATTTCTATCCTTTATATCTATAGAATCTCTTTTTGCCTTTTTAGCACCTTGTCTTATTTTTTCTACAAGTTCACTTTTAACCTTATTTATGTCCAGGGATATAGATCCTGAGGGCTTTGATATAAATTCAAAGGCTCCTGCCTCAAGACATTCCATTGTAACAAAGGTTCCTTCTTTTGTTAAGCTACTAAGCATTATAACAGGAATGTTGAGATTTCTTTTCTTAAGCTCCTTTAAGGCTCTAACTCCATTAATTTTAGGCATCTCCACATCTAAGGTTATCACCTGTGGATTTAGCTTTTCTACCTTATTTAAAAGCTCCTCTCCATTCCTTGCCACATCAATAACTTCCATATCTTTTTCTTCGTTTATCATGTCTGAAATGATTCTTCTCATTAATGCTGAGTCGTCCACTACAAGAACTCTTATTTTCTGCAATCTATTCAACCCCATTAAATTTCTTTTATTCCTATTCCAACTGTTCTTATCTGAACCATGCCATTTAATCCATTAAGCACCATGGTTCTTCCTTTGTTTCCTCCAATATCCGTAGCAACTAAAGGTATCCCTAGCTTATCTAATACTGATTTTACAGAAGCTCCATTTCTTGCTCCTATATCTGTTATCATGCTCTTATCTGAAAAATTAAACATGGATGCTCCCCCTGCTATTTTAGCTTTCATATGTCTTTTACATCCTCCCATTTTCTCCATTTTTTCTATTAAAATTGGGATAGCTAAATCTGCAAACTTTAAAGGGTTAGTAACATTTGAAAATTGAGTACTATCAGGAAGCATTATATGAGCAAGTCCTGCAATTCCAGAAAACCTATCATATAGTGCTATTCCTATACATGAACCAAGTCCAACAGTTATTAACCTATTTGGGGAAACTACTACATTTAAATCAGCAATGCCTACTCTAACTTCTTTTGCTTCTTTAACTTCTCTACTCTCCATGGTTTCCTCTACTTAAGAGCCTGTTTTTCATCATCAGATAATATTTTTGCTAGATCTAAATATATTATTATTTGCTTATCATTTTTTATAAGACCTTTAATATATCTTTTTGATACCTTACTTGCTATATCTGGAGCCTTCTCAATTTTATCTACATTAACATCACGAACTTCAAATACCACGTCTACAATCATTCCCACCTTGGTATCCTTGTCCTTCACAACAATTATCTTATTGTCTCTACTTCTCTCCTTCTCTCCCATGTTAAACTTTTTACTTAAATTTACTATAGGAAGTATATTATCTTCATAGTTTATAAC
>NZ_JBFNEO010000296.1:0-2401 GCF_040797585.1 Clostridium sp. | reverse complement strand
ATATAAAGTCCTTTAAGATTAAAGTTTAAGTATACTGGCATTTTTTTCAGAAAACTATTGATATCTATAGTAACTCTGTCTTCATTAAAATCTATACCCTCTTCCTCTAAATCTTTAATTATTTTATTTACAACTCTCTTTTTTATAAAGTTCCAAAGAGATATTTTTCCTGCCTTTATAGTTTTTATATTAAGATATACCTTATTTTCTAAATTTCCATCTAGAGCCATAGTTATATAAAAAGGAAGCTTTATAAGCCCTTTATATTCACCCTTCACCTCTACATTTTCTAATATTCTTATAGACTCTATCTTCAGTCCTTGAATCTTTAAAAAGTCTTTGCATATTGATAAAATATCCTCTCCACTTAAGGATAGCTCTACATTACTTACTTTCATAAATTGTCCTCCGTAAAAATTAATTTTACATATTAAAAGTATACCATATATTTCTTTTTTATAAATAGATTTATAAACACTACCACAAATTACTTTACCAAATGTTATGATTTTCGTTAGACATTTTATTTTAAATCTTATATGTTAGTTATAGAGAAAGCTTTAAGGAGGAATAAAACAAATGACAAAAATAAAGAAAAATAGTTTTTTCATATCTTCTATTATAGCTTTACTGCTTATAATAACAGGATCTTCTTATTTTATATTTAAAGATAAATCCATTAATAAAAGCTATAATGAATTTTTAAGTGATATTGAAAGTAATAATATTTTAAGTGTCACTTTAAATAAAAGTCCAGAAATGGATATAACTACTAAAGATGGTTTAAAATACACTACAGATAATCCAAATAGCACAACTCTAAAAGAAGAGTTATTAAAAAATAATATACAAGTAAATGAAAGTAATACTCCACCAATTAAGGATATACTTCCAACCTTACTTATAGTAGGTTCTCTAGGAACTATTATATTTCTATCTGCTAAGAAAAACTCTCTGGGAGCTAAAAGCATGCTTTCCACTGAAGCCTTTGAAGCTCATAAATCTGAAAATTTTTCTTTTAACTTTTCCTCTGTAGCAGGTAATGAAGAAGCAAAGGAAAGTGTTAAAGACATAGTAGAGTTTTTAAAGAATCCTGATAAATATGCTAAATACGGTGCTAGAATGCCAAAAGGTGTAATACTTTATGGTGAACCTGGTACTGGTAAGACCCTACTTGCAAAAGCTGTAGCTGGAGAGGCTAACGTTCCTTTCTATGCTCTATCTGGTTCTGACTTTGTACAGTTATATGTAGGGGTAGGAGCTTCTAGAATAAGAAACCTTTTTAAAAAGGCTAAAAAACATGGAAAGGCTGTTATATTTATAGATGAGATAGATGCCATTGGAAAGAAGAGAGATAATACAAAAGCTGGGGGTTCTGATGAGCGTGATCAAACTCTAAATGCTCTTTTAACAGAAATGTCAGGATTTAATGAAAGTGAAGGAATAGTTGTTATGGCTGCAACTAATAGGTTAGACATGCTTGATTCTGCCTTATTAAGACCTGGTAGATTTGATAGACATATAGAAGTGTCTCTTCCTGATGTAACTGCTAGAGAAAAAATTATAAACCTATACCTTGAAGGAAAGCCTTGTAAAGATTTAGATATTAAAAGTTTAGCTAGAAAAACCTCTTACTTTTCTGGAGCTAAATTAGAAAATCTAATAAATGAAGCGGCCATCATAGCCTGCAAGGAATCTAGTGATTTTATAAATGATATTCATCTAGATAAGGCATTTTCCATAGTAGTTGCCGGATACGAAAAGCTAAATAAAGAAGGGATAAAAGAAGAGGATAAAAACATAACTGCTTATCATGAAGCTGGACATGCTATTATCTCTAAGATAGTACTACCAGAGGATAAGATATCTCAGGTTACAATAATCCCAACCTCTAAGGGTGCTGGAGGGTATACTTTAACCATCCCTTATGACAGCTCTTACCAAAACCTTTCCTATCTTCATAATAGGATTAAAGTTCTTCTTGGTGGACGTGCAGCTGAAGAGATAATTTTTGGAAAAAATAAAATTACCACTGGAGCTTATAATGACTTAAAACATGCCACTAATATAATATCATCTATGATAACTAATTATGGTATGGGTGAATCCTTAGGACTTTTAAGTCTTGATGAACTTCAAAATTTAGGTGGTATAAATACCTCAGAAATTCTTGATGAATGTAAGAATACTGTTGATAAACTCTATGAAGAAACTAAATCTCTTTTAATAGAAAATCAAGAAATTCTTCATTCTTTATCTAAATCACTTTTAGATAAAGAGACCTTATACGAAGATGACGTATATAATTTAGTATCATAAAAAAAACACTATGAGTATTATTAAATTTAAAATGTACCCTATAGAGTAGACAATTTAAAAAAAGTCTACCCTATGGGGTTTT
>NZ_JBFNEO010000295.1:0-2407 GCF_040797585.1 Clostridium sp. | reverse complement strand
ACTAACAATGAATAGCATTTAATCAATGAATAACTAACAATGAATAATGAACAATTAAGGAGATTTTTCTTCGCTATGCTCAGAAAAATTATAATTTTATTGGAATTGTTAAAGTAGTTGCACTATGGAAACCCCGTTCAGCTTTGCTGAACATTGAAGGTATTTTAGGTTTAACTAACATTCTCAAAAGTTAAAGAAAGGAGTGAGTAAATATAAATTATGGAAAATAAAATAGATATATTTAAAAATATAGAGAAACATTTGTTAGAAGATGAAAATCCTTCTAAATATTTAAATGAACTAAGTGAAGAAGGTGTTTTAAAGGAATATCCTTTTAATCTTTTGGAAAACTTAAAAAAGACTGATCAAAATTTAACTCATCATCCAGAAGGTACGGTTTGGAATCATACTATGATGGTGGTGGATAAAGCAGCTAAGAGTAAAGAACTAAGTGAAGATAGTAGGGCTT
The DNA here is from genome assembly GCF_040797585.1 of Clostridium sp. Lineage (GTDB taxonomy): Bacteria > Bacillota > Clostridia > Clostridiales > Clostridiaceae > Clostridium_Z. The sequence continues at coordinate 1,938 of NZ_JBFNEO010000295.1, read as the reverse complement.
TTATGTGGTCAGCACTGTTACATGATATAGGTAAAGGCACTACTACTAAAATAAGAAGGGGGAAAATAACTTCTTATAATCATGATAAAGAGGGAGAATTTTTAGCTATAAAGTTTTTAGAAGAATTTACACAAGATAAGGATCTTATAAAAAAAGTTGCGGCTTTAGTAAGATGGCATATGCAACCTTTATTTGTAGCTAAAAAGATGAGATTTGCTGATATAGATTCCATGAAAAAAGAATGTTCACCAGAAGAAATAGCTCTTTTATCGAAATGTGATAGATTGGGTAGAGGAGACATGAATGAGGATAGAATAAAAAAAGAGGAAGAAGACATAGAAGTTTTTTTAAATACTGTAAAAAAAGAAAGTACTAAATAATAAAAAGTGGTATAATTAACAAAATAACATAAGATAAGGGAGAGAGTTAAATGAAAAATCCTATAATTACTATAACAATGGAAAATGGGGATGTTATGAAGGGGGAATTATATCCTGAAATAGCTCCAAATACTGTTAGAAATTTTATAAGTTTGATAAATAAAGGTTTTTATAATGGATTAATATTTCATAGAGTAATACCTGGCTTTGTAATTCAAGGAGGTTGTCCAGAGGGAACAGGAGTTGGAGGTCCAGGATATTCTATTAAAGGAGAATTTTCAGCTAATGGATTCCCAAATTCACTTAAGCATGAAGAGGGAGTTTTATCCATGGCAAGAGCTATGCACCCTGATTCAGCAGGAAGTCAATTTTTTATAATGGTGGGAGAAGCACCTCATTTAGATGGACAATATGCTGGTTTTGGAAAGATAACAGAAGGATTGGATGTAGCTTTTAAAATAGTAGATGAACCAACAGATTTTATGGATAAACCTTTAGAAGAGCAAAAGATAAAGGAAATAACTGTAGATACCTTTGGAAAAGAGTATGAAGAACCTGAAAAATTATAATTAAAAAGGGGAGCTGTTACATTAGGAATAATACTACAATGCATTATATGTAAATTCCTTAGTGCCACAGCTCTTTTTTTATAACTATCTATATATATTTATTCTAAAAAGGAGTTATAACTTCCATCAGAAGGCATTACAAAATCTCCCCTTGGAGAAAGACCAATGCTTCCTACTTTAGGTCCATCAGGTACAGTAGAACGCTTAAATTGTTGAGTGAAAAATCTTTTTATGAAGAATTTCAACCATTTTTCTATAATGTCTTTTTTATAATCTTCTCTAAAAGCTTCACAAGCTAGATAATATATTTTTTTAACATCAAAACCTTTTATAAAGTAATAAAGGAAAAAATCGTGAAGTTCATAGGGTCCTACTATATTTTCTGTTTTTTGACATATGTTTCCGTTAGCATCCTTAGGAAGAAGCTCAGGACTTACAGGAGTATCTAATATATCTAACAGTATAGAAGAAATTTCTTTATCTTCTTGTTCTAGGGCAACATGTTTTACTAAATACCTTACTAAAGTTTTAGGTACAGATGCATTAACGCCGTACATAGACATATGGTCACCATTAAAGGTACACCAACCTAAAGCCATTTCAGATAAATCACCAGTGCCTACAACTAATCCTCCTTCTTTATTGGCTATGTCCATAAGTATTTGAGTTCTTTCTCTTGCTTGAACATTTTCATAGGTTACATCGTGTATATTAGGGTCATGAGCTATATCTTCAAAATGTTGAAGACATGATTTTACTATATTTATTTCTCTTAAAGATATTTTTAACTTTTTACAAAGGCTTATAGCATTATTATAGGTTCTATCTGTTGTTCCAAATCCTGGCATGGTTATGGCAATTATGTTTTTAAGGTCTAGGTTTAAAAGCTCAAAAGTTTTAACTGTTACTAATAGAGCTAAAGTAGAGTCAAGGCCTCCAGATATACCAATAACTGCAGATTTAAGATTGGTATGTTCTAACCTTTTAGC
>NZ_JBFNEO010000294.1:0-2408 GCF_040797585.1 Clostridium sp. | reverse complement strand
ACCCATTCCTCATCAAAACTTACTTCAAATATTTTTCCGAAGGAGTAATATATGTTTATCTTTTGATAATATTCCTCTAATTCATAAAGAGTATCATATTTTAATCTAGGTTTTGCTATTTCTTTTTTATTTAATAAAAATATTTCATCTATATAAAATAAAAAGCACCTCATAAGATTTTCATTTTCTACATCGAAAGGAATCCTAAGCAGCTTCCATTGACTTTTTTCTTCTAATTTATATTTTTTTATAGCATCTAATATAATTAAATACTCACTTATATCCATCTTTTTATAGAATTTTATATCTAAAGGTCTTTCACTCCAAATAGATAGTTTTTCTCTAAGAGAAGCTCCTTTTATCTCTAATATATCCTCACTTGGTCCTAATATAGCTGCTTTTAACTTAAAGTCATCTTTATCTAATGCCTCACTTAGGTATTCGTGATAATTACTATAAGAGCCTATGTATCCTTTATCATATATGCCTTTTCTCCCTGCTCTCCCAGCTATTTGTTTTATCTCTTGAGAAGTTAAATACCTTATTTCTTCCCCATCAAACTTTTTAATATCTATAAATACAATTCTTTTTATTGGTAGGTTTACTCCCATTCCTATGGCATCTGTGGTTATTAATATTTTACTATTTCCTTTTAAAAATTCCTCATACTGAAGTTTTCTAACCTCTGGAGGGAGATCTCCGTAAATTAAGCTAGTTTTAATTCCCTTGTTACTATAAAACATAGCTCTCTCTAAAACTTTTTTCTTAGAAAACATTACTAAGGCATCCCCTTGCGTAACCTGCTGATCACTAAACCCTTTATTCTCTAAAATCAAAGGAATATCTCTTTTATATTCCTTGAGTAAATATTCGTCCCCTATATCTTCAATTATTTTTATTAATAGATCTTTAGTATTTATGGCTCCGCATATATGTATCTCCTTACACTGTAATCCCAGTAATGCACGAGTCCATGCATATCCTCTCTTCTTATCTCCTATAAGTTGAATCTCATCTATTACAGCAACTTCATACTCTTCAGAAATATCTAAAGTTTCTATAGTGGAACTTATATGAGTAGCCCCTTCCTTCTTAATATTTTCTTCTCCGGTTAAAAGACTACAAGAAACCCCTTCTTTATTTAGTCTTTCAAAGTTTTCAAGAGCCAGTATCCTAAGAGGTGAAAGATATATTCCATTTTTAGCTTCTTTTAACCTCTCCATTGCATTATAAGTTTTTCCAGTGTTAGTATCTCCTAAGTGAAGATATATTTTTCTTTTAATTCTTCTTGCTTTTTCATATTCATCCTTTGGATTATCTTTAAATATTATGTCTAAACTCTTATTAATAAGTTTTGGTATATGCCTTGTAATTAATACATTTAATATGCCAGAATACATGTAGCTCTCATAATAAGTAGATCTAAGTTCTTTAAAATTAAAATCTGTTTTATTCTTTTCATTATAATTTTTTATAATTTTTTCTGATATATATTCTAAAAGCTCCTCATATTCCTTAATTAAACTATCCACCTCCCTAACCTTTTTATCATTTTTCCCTTTTTTTATAGCGAGCTTTACTTCTTTAAGGAGAGTTATCTTATCTCTAAGAGTTTTTTCATTTTCAAAAGTATTTCTGTCTTTACTATTCATAACTATATTCTTAATAGTATTTATCTGATCCTTAATTTTCTTAAATTCCCTTTCAGCGCCTTTTATTTTCATAAAATCAGCTCCTAAACTTCTATTTTATTTCTATTAGTATATACTTCTTGAATAAGTAAATTCTCTTTTTATTATTCTATTAAAGTCATCCTCTTTTATATATTTATTATCATATAATAATGGAAACTAAACTTTAAGATATCATAGCCTTATAGCCTATTTAGTATAACTTGAAAACTAAAATGGGAAATCTATATAATCATAACTCCCTATAACTTATAAACTTAGTATGGTATAACAATAAAGTTTTTATAATATGAATGATTTAATAATCTATATCCTTAAATGAAAAATTAAAAAGTATAGCAAGAAACTCTTAGTTATATGTATCTTATAGGATAGACACTAAAAAGGTCTGTTCTATAGGGTGCATTTATAATTAGCTTCAATGCTATACTTCTTTATAAGAATATTATTTTATTTCTTAAATTATATTGTTATTAATTATCATCTACAGGTAACAAATTATCTAGGGACTCATCCTGAGAAAAAGTATTTACATTATATACCATTAATATATCTGTAAATCCTTCATCCTCTATAAGTTTTGATACATCACCATTGTAATATCTTAAATCAACCATGTATATACTACTAAAATCTTCAGTTAAAAATGGAACAAGGCTATTTGCATAAGAATCCTTTAAAACTAACAGCTTTCTATCATTATCACATGTAGTATCT
>NZ_JBFNEO010000293.1:0-2422 GCF_040797585.1 Clostridium sp. | reverse complement strand
CTAGGTGTTGTTTACTTGCCTGGATTTTTTTATGTATAAAAATATAACTGCACCTTATAAATTATAAAAGTTTTAAGTAAACTTATTGTTTTATTTAAATCAGTTTATTGAACTTCTGAGCTTTTAGAAATTAATATTTGTTATTTACAAATTAAAAGCAGATATTTCAGAATTTCAACGATATATTTTAGAGATTTTAAGATTTAACTAATACCATAGGTTAATTTATTTGGAAGTTAAAAAGAGGATACCGTGATTTCAAGAATACATCTAACTTATTAAAAGAATTATAAATTAGATAAGGTATATAAATATAATAGCCCTTATATAGGATAAAGAAAAATAGTTATAGAAGTAACCTTAGAATTAAAAAGAAAAAAATTTATCTATATATCATAAGGAAAGAACTATATTTCATATACATCACGGTATTTATAAGTTTTTATAGATTATACAAGAAAAGTTCTTGGCAAGTAATCCCTTACCCTTAATTAAAGGGAGGAAGGAACATGATCGAATTATCATTAAACAATGTAACAAAATATTATGGAGCTACTCTAGCTCTTAGGGGAGTGACCTTTCAAGTTAAAAGAGGAGAAAAGGCTGGAATAGTTGGAAGAAACGGAAGTGGAAAGACTACAATTTTAAAAATCATAGCAAATGTAGAAAAGATTGATGAAGGTAATATCTCAATAAGAAGGGGAACTACCATAGGGTATCTTAAACAAATACCAGACTATCCTATGGAATGTAGTGCTTATGATGTTTTAAATAGTGCTTTTGACAGCTTGAGTGGAATTGAAGAAACTATGAGAGATTTAGAAAATCGCATGAAGACTCTCTCGGGAGAAGACCTTGAAAAAACTTTAAAAAGATATAGTAATGTACAAGAAACCTATGAGGCTTTAGGTGGGTATGAAAAAGAGGAAAAGTTCAGTAAAATATGTGAGGGATTAAAGTTTAGTGAGGATTTTCTAAAAAGACCTTTTCATATTTTAAGTGGAGGAGAAAAGACTACCTTAATTTTAGGGAAAATATTACTAGAGAATCCAGATATATTACTCCTTGATGAACCAACAAATCACTTAGATATGGATTCTTTGGAGTGGCTGGAAGGATATCTTTTAGAGAGTAAGAGTACGGTTATAATAGTATCTCATGACAGATATTTTTTAGATAAAGTAATAACTAAGACCATAGAGGTTGAAAACCTATGTTGTGAAACCTACAAGGGTAATTATTCTAAATATATTAAAGATAAAGAAGAGAAGATGCTTCTACAGTTTAAATTCTATAAAGAGCAGCAGAAAGATATACAATCCATGGAGGAGTCTATAAGAAGACTTAGAGATTGGTCAAATAATGGGGAGAATGTTAAATTTATTAGAAGAGCTATGAGTATGGAAAAAAAGCTCGATAAAATGGAGAAGATAGATAGGCCGTCCTTTGAGAAAGAGAATATGAAAATAAAGTTTATAAGCAGCGATAGATCAGGAGAAGAGGTTATTAAAGTAGAAGATCTTAGAAAATCCTTTGAGGAGAAGGTGTTAATAGATAATGGGAGTCTACTAGTAAGGTACGGTGAGAGAACTGCATTAATAGGGCAAAATGGAAGTGGTAAAACTACATTTTTAAAGATGCTCCTTAAAGAAGAGAAAATAGATAAGGGATTAGTGACTCTTGGCTCGAATGTGAGATGGGCATATTTACCTCAAAATATATTCTTTAATGATGAAGAAGCTACAGTACTACAGTGCTTTAGAGATGATATAGAGATATTAGAGGGAAAGGCTAGGGAGTATTTATCTAAATTTATGTTCTTTGGAGAAGATGTCTTTAAGAAGGTTGAAAATCTTTCAGGAGGAGAGAAGACTAGGCTTAAATTAAGTAAACTCCTTTATGAAGATATTAATCTACTTATATTAGATGAACCTACAAACCACTTGGATATTGATTCCATAGAAACCTTAGAGGAGGCGCTGGAGGATTTCAAAGGAACTATATTCTTTATATCTCATGATAGATACTTTATAAATAAGATATCTAATAGAGTTATAGCCATTGAAGATAAAAAGTTTAATAATTATTTAGGAAACTATGACTATTACAGAAATCATATAAAGGAAAAAACACAGCTTATTAAAGAAGAAATCAAAGTGAAAAAACAAAAGGTTCAAAAGGTAAAAACTATAGATGAAAGTAAGAAAAAAGAGAGGGAAATAAGTAGATTAGAAAGAAATATGGAAGATTTAGAAGAAGAAATTAAGGTGATTGATAATAAGATGAAGGAGAAAGATCTTAACTATGAGGACCTTAATAAGCTTTTTAATGAAAAAGAAGAGCTTCAGGGAAAAATTGATAAAGTTTTAGAAGAATGGATAATTTATAACTAAAAATATATTATATTTTAATAGCTTAGGGT
>NZ_JBFNEO010000292.1:0-2458 GCF_040797585.1 Clostridium sp. | reverse complement strand
GAAAAACACTATGAAAATGTTTGTTATTATATAAAAATATAATGGAATCCGAACTGAAAATTCTAATATAGAAGTAATATTCGGATTTTATATTTCCAAATTTGATTTCATTAAAAAAATTATTGATTTTAAGGTGAAGTTAAGTTTTTTAAAAAGTTATGAATATATGTAAACGCCTTAAAGTTAAGAGGTTTAGAAAAAGTACATATATTTTTTGAAATGAGATTATTGTAATAGTTTACATTAAATACGAAAGATATTGAATTTATGGACAAGTTTAGATAATTAATAGGTTCAAACTTATTTATAAATTTAAGTGCATACCATAAATTAAAGGCATATATCTTAAGGATAATCTTAATGTAAATAATTACATTAAATAAATTAGGTAACATATGATTAAAATAGTAATACTTAAGAGCAAACATTTTATATATGGTTACACTAAAATGTTACTTATAAGAATAGTGTATTTAAATCTCAAGAATCTAAGTTTATTCATTAAAACTTTAAAATATAAAAATTATTATGGGAGGTATATTTTATGAATAGAAAAAGATTAATAGCAGCTTTATCAGCAGTTGCAGTTGTTGCTACAGTTTTTGCAGGCTGTGGAACTAAGGATAAGGCTGATGGAGGATCTGCTACTACAGGAGCAAAGATTAAAGCAGGTCTTGTAACTGACCAAGGAGGAGTAAATGATGGATCCTTCAATGAGTCGGCAAACAGAGGAATAGAAAATGCAGCAAAGGAATTAGGTATAGAAAAATTAAATGCTATCGAATCTAAAACTGTTGATGCTTATGAGCCAAACCTAAAGACTATGGCAGGAACAGCAGACTTAACAGTTGGAGCAGGTTTCATGATGATTCAAGCTATGAGCAATGTATCAAAGCAACTTCCAGATAAGAAATTCTTATTAATAGATGCAGAGGTTGCTAATCCAAATGTTTTATCAGTTCTATTTAAAGAGCAGGAAGGATCTTTCCTAGCTGGAGTTATGGCAGGTAACCTTACAAAGACTAATAAAGTAGGATTTATCGGTGGAAAAGAAGGAGAGGTAATAAATAGATTTGAAGTTGGATTTATAGCTGGAGTTATGTCGGTAAATCCAGAGGCAGGTAAAGCTTTAATGCCAAAGGATGATAAGACACCAGGACAATTTGTAAAATATGTTGACTCTTTTGAAGATCAGCAAAAGGGAGTAGAGGCAGCTAAAATGCTTTATAGCCAAGGCGCTGATATAATCTACCATGCAGCAGGTGGAGTTGGTCTTGGAGTATTTAAAGCAGCCAAGGAAATGGGTAAATTTGCTATAGGAGTTGACTCAGACCAAGCAGTTACACCAAGTTCAAAATCTTACAGTGATGTAATATTATTCTCTATGGAAAAGAAAGTTGATTCTACTGTATTCAATACTTTAAAGGACTTAAAAGATGGAAAGTTTGATGGTGGTCAAGTTCATAACTTAGGAGTAAAAGATGGAGCAGTAGGAATAGCACCAACTCTTCATAAAAATGTAACTAAAGAAGCTCAAGATTTAGCTAAGAAGGCTGAAGAGATGATAAAGAGCGATAAGGTTGTTGTTCCAGCTACAAGAGCTGAATTATTAAACTTTAAAGCAGTAGAAATAAAATAGTATTTTAATCTATAGGCTAGATGGTCTCATCTAGCCTATATTTAAAATTGGAAGGAGAAAATCTATGGAGAAAGTTATTGAAATGAAGGGCGTTACTAAGGTGTTTCCAGGAATTATAGCAAATGATAACGTAGATTTTGACCTGAATAAAGGGGAGATCCATGTTCTTCTTGGAGAAAATGGAGCAGGTAAGACAACCCTTATGAATATATTGTATGGATTATATCAGCAAGAAGCTGGAGATATTTTCGTAAGTGGTAAAAAAGCTAATATGAAAACTCCTAAGGATGCTATAGCACTAGGAATAGGAATGGTTCACCAACACTTTATGCTTGTGCATAACTTTACTGTGGCACAGAATATGATTCTTGGATATGAGCCTAAGGTAGGACTTAAGGTAGATATAAAAAAGGCAATAAAGGATACCGAAGAACTATCAAAAAAATATGGATTTAATATAGATCCTAAAGCCGTTATAGAAGATATGACTGTTGGACAACAACAAAAGGTTGAAATATTAAAAGCTCTTTATAGAGGAGCAGATATACTTATACTAGACGAACCTACAGCGGTTCTAACGCCTCAAGAGATTGAAGAACTTAGAAAGATACTTAGAAACTTAGTTAAAGAGGGTAAATCTATCATACTAATAACTCATAAGCTTAAAGAGGTCATGAGTATGAGTGATAGGGTTACCATAATTAGAAGAGGTAAAAAAATAGATGTAGTTAATACAAAAGATACCAACATAGATAATTTAGCAGAAATGATGGTAGGTAGAAAAGTAAACTTAGTTGTAGATAAAGAAGAAAGTATAGC
>NZ_JBFNEO010000291.1:0-2478 GCF_040797585.1 Clostridium sp. | reverse complement strand
GGATAATATTGTAGTTTTAAGTGGAGATAATTATAATTGTCATATTAACTTAGAAAAATCATATTGGAAAATTGGGGATAATAGAAGAGACCTTAGAGGAAACGGCATATTCATAGACAATAAGTTATATTTATCCTTGATTGATATATCAGATATGTTAAATTTAAAGATTTCCTTTGACTCAAAGAAAGAAGAGGTTAGATGTTTTAAATCAAAAGAAGAAAGCTTTATATTCAACGATACTCAAGGCACATTATCTAAAAAGAAAACTGCACTTATAAGAATTGAGGATGTTACAGCAGGGAGTATTTATTTAAATGATGAAAATATGGAGAAACTAAGGGCTATTGGGGATCTACTTTATAATGAAGGTAGTGGATATCATATAGCTTGGATACCTAGATATGTAAATCCTGAAAAATCTGAAGATAATGATCTTACAAGAGATATAAATTTCTTGAATTCAGAATTTTTATATACCTTAGATTATTTAATAAATAGAGGGGCAATTGTAGGATTACATGGATATACTCATCAGTATGGAGATGAAGAAAGTATAATAGGATCGGAATTCCAAGATAAGCATAAATTATCAAAGGAAGAGGAAGTAAGAAGGGTAGAAGCTGCCATAAAAAATTCTATAGCTTTAAATATTCCATATAAGTTTTTTGAAACTCCTCATTATAGAAGCTCTGAAAGATTTCAAACAACTTTAGAGAACTATTTTGATTATGTATATGAACCATGTATAGGCGTTTGGAATAAAAAGACATATATAAGCCATAGGAATAAGGTTACAAAATATGTGCCGGCACCTTTAGGGTATATAGAGGATAAAGAGATTGAAGAGATGATAAATAAAATAAAAAATAAAAATTCAAAGGAATTAAAAAGCTTTTTCTATCATCCAGGAAAGGAATTTGAAGATATAGTTTTAAAAAGAGAGGGAAATGGATATCCTTATTATGAGTATAAGGACACTTCTATGCTAAAAACCATGATAAGAGAACTTAATAAAGATGGATATAAGTTAAGATATATTACTAATTAATAAAAATGGGACCGTCGTACTAAGGAATTTACATAGAATATATTGATTTGCAAATTTAAGATTAGCACAATATATTGTAGTGTTTATTCTTAATGCGACAGACCCATTCTTTTATGTAGACTTTCTAAGTTAAAATTTTTCTTATAGGGTTCTTAGCTTGAATCTTAACTTATACATGCACTTAAACCCTTTAAAACCTTTGATTTTAAGTAGTGTATAAGATAAGTTTTGAATCAAAAATCCTATAATTTAAAATATAAACTTATAAATTAAAAAATCTATAATGAGCTTTTATACTAAAGAAATTTAATATTTTTAAACTAAGAAAATTCAATTAAAAACAATTAGTACAAGAAGTTGAAGCCTTAATGATTACTTAAATTTATTTATACCTACAATTCCAAGAGTTACTAAGAGTAAAGATATAAAAATATATATGTTAAGAGTTTCTTCAGGAAGGAATATAGCAGATAATATTGTTCCAGAAACAGGGATAATAAATCTATAAAGGCTTATTTCACCAGCTTTATTATACTTTAATAGCATAAACCAAAGAGAGAAGGCTATGGTTGATAATAAGGCTGAGTATAGAAGTAATCCAGAAGACAGAAGGTTAAAGTTTAAGTTACTTTGTCCACTAGAGAATCCATAAATAAGCATCATAATTGATCCAAAGAACATCTGATAAGCAGTTATTACAAATGGATGTATTGATTTTGAAAATTCTTTAACCATAATGGAACTTAAGGCTCCTAGAACACAGCTTAAAGCAAGAAGACCTTCTCCAAGGAAAGTAAATGAGAATTCAAAGCCTTTTCCCCAATTTGCAAATATAATTCCTAAAAATCCAGTAATCATAGCAGTAATTTTCATTTTATCTATTTTATCATTAGAATAATAAAAATGTGCCACTATTACTGTAAAAAAGCTTTCTAGAGCACCTATTATGGCACTTTTCATTCCAGATGTGTTAGATACACCTATATAAAATAAGAAGTAATAAAAACCAGTCTGAAAAAATCCTAGAAGTATAAGTTTTGGAATATGATGTTTTTCTATAGAGATTTTTTCTTTAAAAATAAAAGATGTACATATAAATATTAAAATTGAAGCTATAAAAAACCTAAGACCAGCCAAGGTCATAAGAGCTCCAGTATTACTAGATAATATATTAAGTTCTTTATAGCTTATTTTAAGAACAGGAAAAGCACTTCCCCATAATATACAACAAATTACAGATATAATTATCTTGTTGAGATTATTAGTAAAAAATTTTTCTTTGTCCATGATATCCCTCTTTCAGTATAAGATTAAATTTTATTTAGATTTATTAAATCACTTGGTAAGGTTTCTTATATATTTAAGTTTTTATTATAGGGTTTTTAGCTTGAATCTTAACTTATACATGCACTTAAGCTCTTTAAAAT
>NZ_JBFNEO010000290.1:0-2504 GCF_040797585.1 Clostridium sp. | reverse complement strand
GTATTATAGTGTTTAAATGACTCCTCTAAATTATTAAATTCATAGAAAAGCCTTCCTAGATTATTTTCTATATAAGAAAGCTGAAGTGAATCCTTTAGCTCTCTAAAAACCTCTAAGGTTTTCTTAGAATATTTTATTGCATTATCTATATCTCCTTTTTTATTATACTGTTCTGTAAGAAGTAATAATGCCTTTCCATACTCTCTTTTATTACCAAGTTGATTAAATTTTTCTTTAGCTAAATAAGAGTAATTTATAGCCTTGTCCAAATTATCTAATTTAAAATAAACACTTGCTATATAGTAATATATCTCCCCAAGTACCACATCGATTCCTAGATCATTATCTAGATAAACCTTTTCAGCCTGTTGAAGATAGGAATTAGAAGAATGATAAGCTTTTAATTCATAGGTTATCTTACCTAAGTTTAAAAAAGTATTAACAACTTCTTCATAGTTATTATTCTTTATAAATATTACGTTTGCTGATAAAAAGTATTGTTGAGCCGGTACATTTTCTTCCTTTGCCATGTGTATATTAGCTCTTAAGTAAAGGTTTCTCGCCTTTCTATATTCTAAATTATACTTTTCAGCATAATATAGGGCTCTCTCTATATACTGTTCCCCTAAAGATAGATCTTGATTTAATATATAGGATTCCGCTATGTTTTCAAAATATAAACATATTTTTTCTGCTTGTGTTTCTTCTGACTCCATTAAATACTCTACAGAAGTTTTTAATGTAGATGCTAAGTATTCAAGTAAATCCATACTTGGATTTGATTTTCCAGACTCTACAAGACTTATTTGCCCAGGGGTTATTCTATCTCCTGCTAAATCCTTTAAAGTCATATTTAATTCTTTACGTCTTCTCTTTATTTTTTCTCCTAAAGAAAGTATCTCCATAACTCACTCTTCCTTTACTGAAAATATTCTCATATATATTGATTTTATGTATTATTATAGCACATTTTGGGTACTCAACAACAATTTATTAAAAAAAACTTTTAGATTCTTTTAATTTATCAAAAAAATCTTACAAATGCCCTAGATTTGTTAGCCTATCTAGGGCATTCTCTTGTTATCTCATATAACGATTCATTTGTGAATACATGCCTTCTGCAAAATTAAGCATTTGTCTTCCATTTCTTCTTAATCTTCTTTTAGTAGCTCTATCCATATTATTCATCATGGATCCTACTGCCCCACCAACTATTGCTCCTGCTGCCATTCCAACTATGAAATTTCCATTACGCATAATCTCATCTCCTTATAATTTATTGTAATCTTAGATTATGCAAATTTCCCTTTATTAAACTAGAATATTTTTTCCAAAATTGCTATATGTTTAAGGCTTCCTTAGCTAACTTATCAGCTCTATCATTATATAAATCTCCAGAGTGGCCCTTAACTTTTACAAACTTAATCCTTGTTTTTTTCATTTTTTCCTTCATAAATTCATGATATCTTTGAGTTAAAAAATTATTTCTTTTCCATAAACCTAAAGCCCAGCTCTCAATTCCTTGATAATCAAAATATATGGCACCTTTAGTGTACCCATTATCTTCTAGAAAATCCATTGCTTTTATAGCTCCAAGAACTTCTCCTGCCACATTTCTCATTGTAGCTGCTTCTTTCTCTTCCCCAACCCCTTTATCTTCATGAATAACTTCATCACCTAAAATTGCTACAAGTCCATAGGAATATTTCTCTGTGTTTACATTATAACTTCCGTCCACGTATATTCTTACTTCCTCATTATCCTTAGAATAAATACCTTCAATGTTATCCTCTTTTACTTCCTCTTTATTTTTATCGTAAATATTTAAAAAGTCTAAAGCATCCTTTTCATCCTTAAAACTTTTATATATAGCTCCCTTAAACCCAATAACTTCTGCCTTACACTGATCCCAGGTTCTATAAATTTTATTGTCTCCAGACTTTCCTTTAACTACTGCATAAAATTTCGACATTTAAACCTTCTTCCTTTCTATAGCCTATCTATGGTGTTATAGATTTTATCTACCCTCTCTCCTCCTGACAGAGTATTTAAATAATATAAACCATCCTTTATAATTTTTATTATATCATCTTCCCCTTCCCAGTTTTCTAATATAATAATGTCATCTACGTTATTAATTATTTTATTTAGAGCAAAGAAAATTACTGCTACATCATCCAATTTACCTACAAATGGTATGAAATCTGGTAATATATCAAAAGGCGATGATACATATGCTAGGGATATAATTACAGATATCTTTATCTTCTTACTTACTCTCTTGTCCTTAAGAAGTCTACATAATAAAGCTATTAAGTCTGGTATTATAAGCGCATACTTAAATATACCATCATACTTTTCTGGTATCTTATCTTCTATATATCCTTTAACTTCTGTGTAACAGTCCTTAGTTTTATTAATGGGAAGTGCTATAATCTCCTCTTCTTCTATAACGGGTTCATCTATAATAGGTTTATTTAAAGAGAAATCAATATCTTCTACCT
>NZ_JBFNEO010000289.1:0-2526 GCF_040797585.1 Clostridium sp. | reverse complement strand
AAATAGACCTTATTTCTAAGGAAGAATTTAAGAGTAAAGAAGCAATAAAATTAAATGAGTATTTTTTTAATAATGAAGATTTTAGAAATAAATTTAAAAAAGCTATAGGAGGTGTATATCAGCATCATAATTATTTAGGGGGACTTGCAGAACATACATTAAATGTTATGTACTTAACTAAAGTTTTATGCTATAGATATAATTGTAGATATAAGGAAATTGCGATTTTAGGAGCTAAGCTTCATGATATAGGAAAAGTATATGAGATGAGTTATGATGGACCATTTAATTATACATTAAGAGGTGACATGGAAGGACATATAATAATCGGAGTGAATATGATAGAAGATGCCTTTAAAGAAAAGAAAGAAATCTATAATGAAGAGTTTAGGGAAAGGCTTAAGGGAATAATTGTTCAACATCATGGAAAAGAGGAATATGGATCTCCTAAGTCACCTAAGACTCAGGAATCTCATATAGTTCATTATGCAGACTATGTAGATGCTATGCTTAATAAAATAGAAATAGTTACTGAAGGTGTAGGAAAAGGACAGTGGACTCCTTATGAAAGAAGGATAGAAGGAAAACTTTTTGTATAAGCCTATGGACATTATTATAGGAACTATATAAAATAGGATTTAACTTAAAGTTTTTAATATATAAAAACATGAGGATAGGATGAAAGTCTAATTATAGAACGAATCTTCCTTCAGGTGGTGTTCTTTCCACCATCTGAAGGTTAGATGAGTTAATCTAGGGGCGTAGCAACTGTTATCGCCCACCTTACATACGGATAGGGGTGTTACAGCTCCTAGCCATCAGATAAAATTAAGATCCACTTTATGTTTAAAGGGAGATGGGGAAAGATATGATCATAATAAATCCTTTTTTAAATGATGATTTATTAAAAAGAATAAGAAGAAGGGTAAAAAAAAGCAATAGCTATATACAATTTTATAAAAATAAGCTTTATAGTCTTCAAGGAGGAAAGCAGTTAGCAAGTGATGACTATTCAAAACAGAAAAAGGAGATAGAAGATCTTAGAAGTACGGTAACCATAGAAGATTTAAAGAGTTCTGATATGTTTAAACTAGATAAATTATTTTATATTATGGTAGAAATTTCAGTGATTTTTATTGGAAGTTTTATGATATATAAATTTTTAGATACATATAAATATATAGTTATGTCAGGATTTTTATTTATATGTATTACCTACTCTATATTAAGTAGAATATTGAAAAAATCTAAGTTAAATAAACAAAGTATTGTGGAAGATTATATAGATGAAGAGGATTTTAATGGACTTAGTAGTGATTTAAGTAGAGTAGAAATAGCTAAGGATGAAGAGTTTTCTAATATAGAAGACCTTATAAATAGGAATAAATCTCTTATAGAAGAGGAAGAAAATAAATCAGAAATAGTATTAGGAATATATGAAGAGGTAGAGAATACTTTAAAATATAAGGACATATTAAATAATTTATTAGAAAAAAATATAAAGGATTATAGTTATATATTAAATGGAGTATTTTTTAAGGAAGATATATTTGTAGAAACTCTTATAATAAGAGGAGAAAATATATTTATTCTAAGATTTTCAGATATGGAAGGTACCTTATTCTATGAAAAAGAAGACCTTCTTTTAGTAAACGAGAAACTTAAGGTTATAAATATGAATAAAGAGATAAAAACCTTAAAAGAAAAAACCATAAATATAGGGAACTTATTAAAACACTCTCAAATAGGATATAAGGAATTAATACCTATAATAATATGCTTTAATGACAAGTGTAATATTAGGACAAGTATACCAGGGATATATCATATAAAAAACTTAAATGTTTTTACAAGAACCTTAAATGATATACAGGATAATCTTATATTTTCTAAGTCTATTAGTGAGTCTATAAAAGAAATTTATATAGATAATACAGAGGAGATTTTAAAAATAAAAAAGTCATAGTACTAGGGAACTTTTCTTAGTACTATGACTTTTGGATTTCCAATAATGACAGTGGTTAAGTTCATAGTGATTAATATTGATAAAGATAATATACAGTGATATATTAAATTATAAATAAAAGATATAATAATATTATTTAAGAGGTGAAGATAATATGATTAAGACTGACTTAAATGATAATATAGGGGAAGAATTTTCAGAAGAATTAGATATTCTAATAAAAGAGACTAAGAATTTTAATGAAGAAATAGAAAAGCTCTATAGAAAATATGTAGGTTTTAATTCAAAGACAGTGGAGGCAATGGATTTAAATCAACTAAATTTCTTATTAAATCATAATAGGATAAAAGACTATAGCAAGATGAGTATTCTTGGGATACTTCTTATAGAGCATGGAGAGAGAATATTTTCTCAAGGAGAAGATGGAGTTAATAAGGTTTTAAAAGGAGTAGAAGTTTTAAGTGATATTTATTTAAACCATAGAGAAAGTAAGGTTTGTTTTTATAAGGCTTATTTATTTAAGTCATTAGATACCCTATTAGATAAAGAAGGTATAATCC
>NZ_JBFNEO010000288.1:0-2550 GCF_040797585.1 Clostridium sp. | reverse complement strand
AGTGAAAAGTGAGGCAAAGAAAAACACAGATATATCCAGCGATTTTTTGGTTTTTGATGAAGAGGATTGTAATGAAATAATTAAAGAAATTCTAGGAAATGTTAAAATGGACTTATTTATGTTAAGCAGTTTTATATATGAGGTTAAGCATCATTTAGTATCTGTAAAATCTAAATATAGGGCAGACATAGAATATGTAACTAAGGACTTTTTAAATAAAAAGGGAGAAGAATTTTTTAAGAGATTTACTAAGGGAGAAAAGATAGGTTTTACAAAAGAAGCATTGATAAAAAGGGGATATGGATTAATAAGAATATATAATTCTATATTAAAAGAGAGACATGGATTAGATTTTAGTGATCTTGTGATAAATACTTATGAACTTCTAGAGGATAGAGAAACTTTAAACAGATGGAGAGAAAAGTTTAACTACATTCAGGTAGACGAGGTTCAAGATACAAGTATACTTGAATATGAAATAATAAAAAAAATAAGTCTTAATAAGAATTTGAGCTTTTTTGGGGATATAAATCAAACCATTTATAGTTGGAGGGGATCAAATCCCTTTACAATAATAGAAAATTTCAAAGAGACCTTTAAAAGTGTACGAGTTATACATTTTAATAAAAATTATAGATCCACAGAGGTTATTATAAAATCCTCCAATGAGTATTTAAAAACTATTGAAAAAATATATATGATAGAAGATAGCTTAAAAAACAAGGACTTGGGTGCAGAGGGAAATAATAAAGGTGAAAAGATAAAATACAAAGGATTCAATACCTTAGAAGAAGAAGGAAACTTTATCTGTGATATTATAGAAAAGCATTATAAGGATGATTTAAACTCAGTGGCAATTTTAACAAGAAATAATAAATTAAATCTTGCCTACTCTAATATATTAGAGAAAAGAGGGATACCTTCTTTTTTAGTAGAGGAATTTAAGTTTTTTAGAAGAAAAGAAATTAAGGATGCCTTAGCCTATTTAAAACTTGCTTTAAATAAATATGATGTAAACAGTATGAAGAGGATAGTTTTAAATTATGTATCTAATGTAGGGGATAAGACAATTGAATATATAGAAAAAAAGGAAAATAAGGATTTAGGTATAAGGCTTACTGATTTTCTAGATGATAGTACTATAAATTCAGGAGAGCCTTACAGAATGTTATGTGATGCTATTTTAAGTGGAGATGTGGTAATATTTGATGTTGAATCCACAGGAGTTGATATAACTAAGGATGAGATAATACAAATAGCAGCTATAAAGCTTAATAGAGATGGAACCATAGTTCCTTTTGAAGAGTTTATAATACCAAGTAAATCTGTTGGATTATCAAAAGAGGTGCATGGATTTAGTGATGAGTATTTAAATAAAAATGGAAGGAGAGCTAGGGAGGTTCTTTTAGAATTCTTAGATTTTATAAAGGATAAGGTTATAGTGGGACATAATGTACAATATGATCTTGGAATATTAAATAGTGAGCTTAGAAGATTGAATTTAGATCCTTTTAAGATTAAAGGATACTATGATACCCTAGATATGGGAAGAAAGCTTTATCCAACCCTTGAAAGTCATAAACTAGAAACCTTAAGTAAGCTTCTAAAGACTAGTGTAAAACCTAGTCATAATGCAATGGATGATATTTTAGCAACTAAAGATATTCTAT
Organism: Clostridium sp.; assembly: GCF_040797585.1. Taxonomy (GTDB): domain Bacteria; phylum Bacillota; class Clostridia; order Clostridiales; family Clostridiaceae; genus Clostridium_Z. Next base: position 880 of record NZ_JBFNEO010000288.1, on the reverse strand, counting down.
TATCTATGGCGAAAAAGCTTAATAGTACATCTATGGAAAGAATGGCTGTCATGGGACTTTATAATAAAAGATTTAAAGATCTTAAAGATCAAATAGATGTTTTAAGAGAACTTATGGATGTAGAAAGGCCTTATAAAATATTAGAAAAGATTTATGAAGTTAGCGGTATTATAGAATATTATAAAAGTAAAAATGAAAATAATAGGATAGAAAACCTAAAGGAATTATATAATTTCTTTAAAAATGGAGACAACCCTTTAGAAAGTCCAAGAGATTCATTAATAAGACTCCTTACAATAACTTCATTGTCTAATAGTGAAATAGATAGAAGCTTTTCTAAGGAAAAGAAGGTACCTATAATAACCATACATCAGGCTAAAGGGTTAGAATTTAGTAGAGTATTTTTACCAGCTTTAAATAATGGAATATTACCAAGCTTTATGAGTAAAACCAGAGAGGAAATATTAGAAGAATGTAGGTTATTTTATGTGGCAATTACTAGAGCAAAAGAAACCCTATATCTAACTAGGCATAGGCAAAAGCATGGAAGAGAAAATTTTAAGGAAGAGGGAAGCAGGTTTTTATATTATCTAGATAAAACTTTAATAGAAAATTTATAGGATATAGGGTTTTTGATTCAAAACTTATCTTATGCACTACTTAAAATCTAATATTTTAAAGGATTTAAGTACATGTATAAGTTAAGATTTAGGCTAAAAACCCTATATAGGGTTCCTAACTGAGTTCTTAACTTATACCAATGATTTTTATCTTGTGACCTTATGGCGTGAAGACCTGTATAACTTAAGAATTAACATAGGAACTCTATATAGGGTTCCTAGGTCAAAGTTTAAGTTATACAAGGTATTTTCTAGCATAA
>NZ_JBFNEO010000287.1:0-2600 GCF_040797585.1 Clostridium sp. | reverse complement strand
ATCTAACTCTAAAGAAAAATCCCCATTTAAAAACTTTTCAAAGGTTCCCTGTCCATATTTTTTATCCACATCTTCTATAAGATTGTCAACCTTATTAAACATTACCCCATCAAAGAAAGAATCTCCATAACTTAACTTAATCTTTAAAAAGTTTTTATCCTTCCCCATAAGATTTCCTCTTAAAGCTTTTACTCCTTTAGCTCCAAATATAGGTTTAGAGTTTCCCTTACCAAAAGGCTCTAATTTTTCTAAGGTTCTAACTAAGGATAAACTTATATCTTGTGGTTTTAAAGCCATATCTAGTGTTATTTTAGGAATTATATCTTCTTCTCTTAATGTGCATACCTCATTAATCTTCTTTCTAAGAAGATCAATATTTTCCGTTTTTAAAGATAGTCCTGCTGCCATAGGATGGCCCCCAAACTTATCCATAACTTCCTTGCACTTTAGCATTTCCTCAAACATGTTGTACCCTTCTATAGACCGGCCTGATCCTTTAGCACCCTCATGGGCATTAGTAATAACAAAGGTAGGTAGATTATATCTTTCTTTTATACGCCCTGCTATTATACCAGCTATGCTCTCATGAATATCGTCTATGTATATAACAAGAACCTTATCATCCCTAGAACCTTCCTCTACCATCTCAATTGCTCTTTCCACTCCGTGACTAGTCATATCTTGTCTTTCTTTATTTAAGTCAAAGAGTTTCTTAGCATAAAGCTCCCCTTCCTCCTTTGAATTACTCATAAGAAGTTTTAATGATAGCTCCGCCGTTTCAAGCCTTCCTGTAGCATTTATACAAGGTCCTATAACAAAACCTAAATGGTAAGCACCTATGTCTTTTCCTCTAAGCCCCGTTATATCAAGCAAAGCATTTATTCCATAGTTACTACTATTATTTATCTTCTCTAAACCCTTAGATACTATGACCCTATTTTCTCCAATTAAATCTACCACATCACAAACAGTGGCAATGGCTGCAAACTCTAAAAGCTCTTCAGAGTACTGTGACGGAAAACCTAGGGTTTCATATAAGAAGGATGAAAATTTAAAGGCAACCCCTGCCCCACAAAGCTTCTTAAAGGGATACATACAATCTTCTCTCTTAGGATTTATAACTGCATCTGCCTTTGGTAGAACATAACGTCTTTTATTATTTTCTTCTACAAAGGCTATATCATGGTGATCTGTAACTATAATTTTCATGCCCAGCTTCTTGCCATGATTTATTTGATCTAGAGCTGCTATTCCGTTATCACAGGTTATTATAAGATCTACCCTTTCCTCCTTAGCCCTATTTATTATATCTATATTTATTCCATATCCTTCTGTTATTCTATGAGGTATATGATAACTAACATTAGCACCACAGGTCTTTAATGTTTTATAAAGTATATAGGTACTTATGACCCCATCTACATCATAATCTCCTACAATTAAAATCTTTTCTTTTTTCTCTATAGAATCTCTCATGATTTCTACAGCTTTTGTTAAATCTTCTAAAAGATATGGTGGATTCAAATCTTCAAGTCTTGGGTTTAAAAACTCCCTTGCCTCATTTAAATCATTTATTCCTCTATTTATAAGAAGTCTTGCTATTACCTCATCAACTTTCAAGGACTCACTATAAAACTTATAATCAGCCTTTATATTTCTAACTAACCATTTTTCCATTTAAAACCTCTTCTTTACTACTTAAATATTTGTACTGCTCCCTTTTTAAAAACTTTATCTACAACTCCTAGTATATAATCTATATCAACTTCTTTTATTATTTCTTTTTTATGAAGATCAGTATTAAACATTATATCATTAACACAAAGTCTTAATGCTCTTCTTATAGAACTTTCCTCATTAACTGATAGCTTCATTAAAAGTCTTTTTTTATAAATTTCTAAATCCCCTATATCATTTATATAATTTTTTATATTTAATACTATATTATCTATAATTTCCTTCATCCTATATACATTTTCCTTAGATGTACTTCCGTATATAGTAAAAAGTCCAATACCTTTTTCATATTTTATATTTGATTTTATCTCATAAGCTAAGCCTTCCCTAGTTCTTATATTAGAAAAAAGGATAGAGCTTACCCCCTCACCAAAAAACATATTAAACATATAGAGAGCCTCTAACTCTTTTTCATTAAGATCTCCTATATTAAAGGCATATAGAATCTTACTCCCCTTTAATCCCTCTATATGCCTTTCATAAGTTCCTTCTTTTATATCTTCCTTAAAGTCTATAGCTTTTAATTTCTCTCCCTTTTTTATATGACTAAAGCTTTTAGAAGCCATATCTATAATTTCATCTCTATCTTTAGAGGTAACAAATGATATGACTATATTCTCTCCTATATAGTGTTCATTATAAAATCTCTTTAATTCCTCTAGGGTTATATGTTTTAATTCTTCTTCTCTTCCAATTATTATATCCTTAATTCTTCTTTTCTTAAAACAATTATATAAAAGTTCATCTTCAATATACTGCTCTAAATCTTCTTTCCACTCCATAGCCTCTTGAATTATGATCTGTTTTTCTTCCTGAAAGCCTTCTTCACTAAAAGATGGCTTTGTAACTATACTGCTATATAG
>NZ_JBFNEO010000286.1:0-2682 GCF_040797585.1 Clostridium sp. | reverse complement strand
GTTTAGATTTTAGGCAGCGCATAAGATGATTTCTAAATCAAAAACTTGTAACTCCATAATAATAATTTAAAAATAAATCAACTTAAACTTTGGAGGTTTAATTATGGACAAGATACATATATTAGGTACTGGAAATGCCATGGTTACTAAATGTTATAACACTTGCTTTACCCTATCAAAGGATAAAGAACACTTTCTTATAGATACCGGTGGAGGAAATGGAATCCTTGCTAATCTTGAGAAATTAAATATCAGCACTAATAATATACATAATCTTTTTATATCCCATTGTCATAATGATCATATAACTGGAGTAACTTGGATAATACGAAGTGTAGCTCAGGGGATATTAAAGGAAAGCTATAATGGAAACTTAAATATATACTGCCATAGCTCTATAGGAGAAGTCATAAGAACTCTCTGCTCTTTAACCCTACAAAAGAAGTTTAATAATGTTCTAGATAAAAGAATATTATTTCATTATGTGGAAGATGGTGCTTCTAGATATATATTAGATAGCAAAGTTACCTTCTTTGATATAAAAAGTAAAAAAGATCTTCAGTATGGATTCACCTTAGAAGATGAGGATGGTATGACTCTAACATTTTTAGGAGATGAGCCCTATAGAGATGAAATCCATGAATACTGTTATAATAAGGATTATGTTTTTCATGAGGCCTTCTGCCTATATAGTGAAAGAGAAATATTTAAACCTTATGAAAAACATCATGCCACAGTTAAGGATGCATGTATAAATGGTGAAATTCTAAAATCTAAAAATTTAGTTCTATATCATACTGAGGATAAAAACATTTTAAATAGAAAAAAACTTTATTATAAAGAAGGAAGCGAATTTTTCTCAGGTAACTTATTTATTCCAGAAGATCTAGAGGAAATAAGTCTTAAATAATTAAGATATTCATGAATTATCTTATATAAAACTCTCTTATTATCCTATACTCTTTTATTAATAAAGATATATCCCCCTATGCTTACGTTCCATAATTTATCTATAAATACTATTGAACTTTGAAAAAATCTATGGTATTATTAACAAGTAATCAAGCCGATGTGGCGGAACGGCAGACGCATTCGACTCAAAATCGAACGGGAAACCATGTGGGTTCGAATCCCACCATCGGCACCATAAGAAATAGTTAATCCTCTTAACCATTGAAAATATTGATTTTCATGATTAAGAGGATTTTTTTATGACACAATAATAACTCAACCTAAGTTGGAATTTACATACCTATAAAATTAACATTACACCCTAATCAACTTAAATATATGTAAGTTTTGTACTATCTGGATTAACATCATCAGTTGTAGTTATATAGTTCCTATTATCTTTACAAAATTTTTCTTCTGATATAGATTCAAAAGCTGCATCATAGCCGTCCATGTTATAAACCTTACCACTCTTTAAATCTTTAAACTTAAATTCAGTTGAATCAAGCCATTTTCCTTCATTAGATATATTATTTAACTTTAAGTTAATTAATATAAATTCATTGTCTGTCTTTATAATTCTATCTCTTCCTTTTACTTCATTTGCTTCTTTAACATTTAAAATTTTAAGGTTCCAATGACCGCTATCTGCTTTTCTCCTAATTTTACTATTTTTATCTCTTCTTTCTTAGCCTCTTTCTTAGTATTCTCCTGCTTAGTCTCTTCTTTTTTAAAATCTCCACAAGCTACCAGCCCAATACTTAAAACTCCAGCCAGTAGAATAGATAATACTTTTTTTTATTCTATTAAGTAACTCTCTAACTTCTGCTATGTCTTCCAAAGGAGCTTTAAGACTCCTTTCACCTATACTATTGAATCTAACGCATAAAACTTCTTTTCTGTTGATTCATCACAATTTTTACATTCTACCCATAAATAAGTTCCATTAGTGTAATATTCCGAATATGGTCACATTGAAAAAGTTATACTATTATACTTACACATATGAAAGTATAAATATATTTTAAAAATATACAATTTTAATATATAAAAGAGAGCATACTATAAGAATCAGCTTATAAAGATTTATGAAAACACAAATTTTGTAATATTATTAAAAGCATAATTTTTTTTATTTCATTAGGAGGAATTTTTAATGGAACTAGAATCTGCGTCTGACGGTAATATAACGAGACAATTAATTTTAATTGTTATCTTGACTCTGATAAATGCATTCTTTGCATCAGCAGAAATGGCAATAGTATCTTTAAACAAAAACAAAATTAAACTTCTTGCTGAAGAAGGAAATAAAAAAGCAAAATTATTATTAAAATTTACTAAAGAACCAACAAGATTTTTATCTACAATTCAAGTTGGAATTACTCTTGCTGGATTTTTCTCAAGTGCTTCTGCTGCAACTGGGTTAACTGATAATTTTGCAGAAGTATTAACTAACTTAAATATACCTTATAGTAAACAAATTGCTTTAGTTTCTATAACAATAGCTTTATCTTATATAACCCTTGTTTTTGGTGAATTGTTTCCAAAACGTGTAGCATTACAGAGATCAGAAGCTATTGCAATGTTTTCAGTTATGCCTATTTTCTATGTATCTAAAGTAGCTCTTCCTTTCGTAAAGTTACTTTCTGCTTCCACTAATCTAATAGTTAAAATAACTGGTATAGATAATGATGGTTTAGAAGAAAAGGTATCAAAAGAAGAAATAAAATC
>NZ_JBFNEO010000285.1:0-2704 GCF_040797585.1 Clostridium sp. | reverse complement strand
CATCCTTTCCCCTCTGACACTAGGTAACTTATCCTAATTAAGAGTATCTGCCTTCAAAAATTCAATAAAATAAATTTTTTCTCTTCACCAAAACTATTATCATTATTAGAATTCTATTATCATTATAATAATTTTTCTTGTTTTGATAATTTATATAGCACTATAGATATAACACATAATATCTTAATACTTAATATACTACAACTCATATTAGATTGAAGTTTAGATTAATATGCCACATGTTTTTCTATATAAAAATATAAAAAGCCTTAACTTCTCATATTTTAATGAAAAATTAAGGCTTTTATTAAAAATTAGCTACTATAGGGTTTTTGATTCAAAACTTATCTTATGAACTGCTTAAAATCTAAGATTTTAAAGGCTTTAAGTACATGTATAAGTTAAGATTTAGGCTAAAAACCCTATATTATTTTTTGTATTTTAAATGTAATAATTTATGTGATAATCCCTGTCCTGCTTTACCAAAATAGCTTTCATACATTTTAATTAAAGCAAGATTTTCATGGGACTTTCTTCTCTTAAGATTTTTGTCTTGGTTATATAAAACTGAAGCTCTTACTGCTCTCACATTTATTTTTTCTCTATCTGCAGCATTTACATGAGGTTGTCCCCCTCCATCTACACAGCCTCCCGGACAAGCCATTACTTCTATAAAATGATATTGTTTTTCATTTATTTTTCCAGACTTCATGAACTCAAATAAATTAGAAGCTCCATTTATTACCGCTATATTATATTCTTGTCCACCTATTTCCACAGAAGCCTCTTTTATTCCCTTAAGACCTCTTACCTCATCATACTCTATGTTCTCTAAATCCTTCTTTTCAATAAAGTCTTTAGCACTTCTTAAAGCCGCCTCACATACTCCACCAGTAGCTCCGAAAATCGCTCCTGCTCCTGTATATTCTCCCATGGCTGGATCTACTTCACTATCCTCAAGTTTTGCAAAATCTATCTTTGCATCTTTTATCATTTTTGCAAGTTCTCTAGTTGTTATAACAGCATCTATATCTCTTAATCCATTATTCTCCATCTCTAACCTGTCAGCTTCATACTTCTTTGCAGTACACGGCATTATAGTAACAGTGTATATATCCTCTGGATCTAATCCTTCTATAGATGGATAATAAGTTTTAGTTGCAGCTCCGAATATTTGCTGCGGTGATTTAGCTGTAGATAAATTATCTAAAACCTCTGGATAGTAGTTCTCCACTTGTCTAACCCAAGCAGGACAACAGGATGTAAACATTGGAAAAGGTCCATTATTCTTAACTCTTTCAACAAACTCTGTAGCCTCTTCCATTATGGTCATATCGGCTCCAAAGTTTATATCGAATATCTTATCAAAACCAAGAGCTCTTAATGAGGTATATAACTTTCCTGTTACATCTACCCTATATCCCATCTTAAATAACTCTCCCATGGCAGTTCTTATGGATGGTGCCATAGCTACAATTACATGCTTCTTTGGATCTTCTAATGCAGATTTAACCCTATCCATATGACTTTTTTCTGATAGAGCATCTACAGGACATGCAATTACACACTGTCCACATAATAAACAATTAGTTTCATCAAAACACTTCAATCCTTCTGTTCCTATTACCTTATCCCCATCTTTATCTACAAACTTTATAGTAGAAGTGCCTGTTTTGTTAGTACAAGCTCCAACACATCTTCCACACTTTACACATTTACTTCTATCAATAACTAAAGATTTACTTCTTTCATCTACATATTCCGATTTATTCGAAGGCAAGAATGGTTTTCCTGCTCTTGCCTTATGCTTTATAACCAATTTTAAAAATTCACAGTTTTCTCTTCTTTTACAAGGACCGCATTTAAATTCATGTGAATCTAACATATTAGATATTCTTTCTTTTATTCTTTCGTTAACTTTTTCAGAATTAGTATTTATCACCATGCCTTCTTCTACAAAAGTATTACAAGCGGTAACTAATTCATCTCTTCCCTCCACCTCAACTACACAAACACCACAATTTCCTACATCATTACAATCCTTTAAAAAACACAAAGTAGATATATCTATCCCATTTTCCTTAGCAGCTTTTAATATGGTGATATTATCTTCAACTTCTAAAGCTACGCCATTAATTAGTACACTATTCATAGTATCCTCCTAAGTTTCCCTTAATTATCTTGAATTTTACCTAAAAATAAGGTGAACTCTACATAATATTTTTAAGTTAAACTATGTATTTTTAGAAGTAATATCTAAAATATATAGCAATATAGAAATCACCTAAACATTGTAACAAAATATAATAGATTACATAAATAACCATATTATAATCAAAAAAATTTCTCCTTATTTAATATAAGTATTTCTTATATTAAATGGATGATTTTTATAAATTCCTATTACACAACATTTTTCTACATCTCAAGTATAAATTTTAACATAATCTTATGAAAAAATCATTAGTCTTTAACTTCTACTATTATTAAATATTACGAATTAATCCATATATATTAAGGTTATACTTCTATTTCCTTTACTTTATTAAAATTTAATTTTCCATATAAATTTATTCCTAAATATTCATTAATCTTAATTAATTGTATATAAGTCTTTCTTATATATAAACATTTTCATAGTCATATTCTTATATATTTATCCTTATATCTCTAAAATTCTCAATATGTAAACATATTTATTTAA
>NZ_JBFNEO010000284.1:0-2717 GCF_040797585.1 Clostridium sp. | reverse complement strand
CTCGTAACCCTATAATTTCTCCACAGATTTTTAATATTTAAGGATATATTCTTTTCTGTGGCATTCCTAACTCCTCTTAACTTATTTATATTAGAAACTTCTATTAACCTATCCATATCGTCACTATAGCTATATAGGAGTACCTGTATGTCCTCTCCCTTAGAGGTTACAATGTATCCATCATCTTTAGCAATCAACGTATCTCCAAGTTTATTTAAAAAGTAATAACTATAATAAGATGGCTTTTTAAGTCCCTCCCAATTCATTATTCCAATATCTCCAAAGAATATTTCATTACTAGCCTTTTTTACCTTCTCTAGTTCATCTATTACTTTTATATTTTCATACCCTTTACTATTTATAACCTGATGAATTATATAAGGTACCATATAGGCAGTATCATAGGTGGCATTAATATCATCTCTATTTATAAATGCATCCTCTACTAAAAGACCATAATCCTCTTCTAATATCTCTTTTATCATATCTTTTATATCTTCTTCTAAGTCCTTATCTATGGTATATTTCCACTTACCTATTTCATAATTACCATACTCATCTATAAAATAATCTATAAAGTAGTTTAGGACCTCTTTGTATCTTTCCTTTGAAAAATCTTCTTCTTCTAGGATTATATTAGGTCTAAGTCCAACTCCTAATATTAAATCAAATACTTTTTTTACTCTTTTTAAGTTTATAACCCCTTCATTAAATACTCCCATATTTCTAGAGAAAATTCCTCTTATTTTTCCATGATTAAAATCTATTTCCTCTTGAATTGTATTTAAAGATTTTATTACTTCTCCCTCAAGCATGTGGTAAGCTTCTGGAAGCTCTATCTCTTCTTTATAAAAATGACTAAAATCTCCTATGGTCTTTCCTGCATCCACATCTATTTTAATTATTCTCTCTTCGTAATTATATCTATCATAATCCTCTACATAGGAACTTAAATATTCCAAGGCTTCTTTTAGATCATATAAAGTTACATCTTTAATTTCTTCTAGTCTTTCGTCATCAACCTTATACTTCTTTCTATATTGCATTGGTGTTAATTTATAATGCTTCTTAAAGTGCTTATTAAAATATCTTGTATGAGAAAAACCCATTTCCTCGGAAATATCTGATATGGTCATATCTGTATCTAGTAAAAGCTTAATAGATTCTTCAACCCTTGTTAAATTAACAAAATCCTTAAAGCTAAGTCCCATGGTATTTTTTATTTCATGGGATAAATAATGAGTACTTAAAAACTCTTTTTTAGCTATGTCTTGAAGAGAAATCTTATTATTATAGTTATTATATATATACTTAACTATTCTATGATATCTCTCAAGCTGTTCCTCATTATTTCTAAGAGCTTCCTTTTCATATATTAAATAGTGAAAATCATTTATAAGATGAAAAAGCATATCTATTAAAGTCTCTTCTATATATTCATCATAATCTTCTCCCTTTTGTACTACCTCACAAAGAATCATAGATAAATATTTCTTTAATATATCGTATTTTTCATCCACTTGAGGACCATCCTCTAAAGATGTTTCTGCATAGAAAAACATATTATTTATATCATCATAATATTTTTGAAAAAAATTAGGGTCTATATTAAACATAAGGACTAAATTATCCTCTTTTGAAGAAATTCTATGAGCTTCTTCTAAGTTTATGATTTCAACTTCTCTTTCTGAAACAGTATATATTCCAGATTCAATGGTAACATCTATGCTTCCTTTAATAACCATAAGGATTTCTATAGATTTATGCCAGTGAATAGGATACTCTTTTATACTAGCTAATTGAATCCTAACAGGTAAGTTATCCCCATAGGTTATATATTCTCTTCTCATATAATCTCCCCTTACTACTTTGACCATGTTCTATATCTATTTTAAATTTAAATAAAACTTATTTTAAAGTTATATAAATATATTATAACATATACACATATATTTATTAGAAAAAGCCCTAGGTTCAAATTAAAACCTAGGACTTTTTAATAGCTTAAAGCCTGAATATATTCATATAATATTCCTTTATGGATTGTCTAAAAAACTATTATTTTTAAACTTTTAATAATTCCTAATATACGTTGCTACGCCCATAGATTAACTCATCTGACGGAAGTTTCGTTCTATATTTAAACCTTACTTAATACTCCTCTACCTTATATCCCTTAGGAAGAGAAATAACTGTTCTTTTCTCTTTAAATGTTGCCTCACTATCCTGTATATATATATTTGCAAACATATCATTTACAAGTTTATGTACTATGGAACTTCCCTTAAGTCTCTTAAAATCATATATTAAAACTTCCTTGTACTTAGCTCCATCTATTCTCGTTGCTTCAATAATATCCACATTATTCTTATTAACAATTCTTTCTTCAATCTTACCATCTTTTCCAGTATTTACATAGTAAAGTTCGTTATCATCAACTTTTTTAGTTTTTAAATAAGTTTCCCCTGAAAAAGCACTAACTTCAGTTTCAAATATTACTTTTTCTGTTGGTAAAATTTCCTTTTCTCCAAATGTCCAAATCCCTAAAGGTATTAGGTATGAAAATATAGCCATAATAATTAAAGCAATAATTAAGTCAAGAATAGCAAACTTTATAAATACTTTGCTAACGGAATTCGGATTTTTAAACTTTTTTATAACCCTCTTACTTTGAGCATTAAATAAAATAAAAGCTACCATAGCCCCTATTATAAATC
>NZ_JBFNEO010000283.1:0-2757 GCF_040797585.1 Clostridium sp. | reverse complement strand
GATTAACATAGTGTAGAGCTTCTATATTAGGAGGAAAGATATGAGAAAGATAAAAATAAATCAGAAAGTAACTTTACTAGTTTTAACATTAACACTTTTTTTTACTTTAGGATTAGAGAGTATAAGAGAAGTAAGAGATCATAATACAATTAGAACTTACATAGAGAAGAAAAGCAATGTAGAAAATGAAATAAAAGATATTTTAACTACTTTAACAAATGATAAATATGAAGGAAGATTAGCTGGTAATAATGGAAATAAGTTAGCAGAGAAGTATATGGAAAAAAACTTTAAAGATAATGGATTAGAGCCTTATTTCAAAGATAATTACTATCATAGCTACAATCAAATAGTGTATTTAAATAATGAAAGTAATCATTATATGAAAGTAAGTTTTAAGGATAATACTTCTAAAGAATATGTTTATGGAAAAGATTATATGGATTTAAGTAGAAATAATGAGCTAAACTTAAAGGGAAAAATAACCTTTGATGAAAAAAGAACATCAGAGAACTTAATTGGAGTGTTAGACGAGAGTAATGAAAATCTAGGTGGACTAATTATGGGATTCAAAGGAGCTTTTTTAAAAAAGGAAGTTTTTGAAGGGTATGTAAGGATAGGGACAGGGGTAAAACCAATATTTCAAATATCTCCTGAAATGTATGAGGAACTAAAAACTAGGGAAGCTTCTAATGTGGAGATAAAATCCTCCTATAAAGTAGAGAATAAAAAAGTAAATAATGTAATAGGAAGGATAAGAGGAGAGAGTTCTAAAGAAGCTATAGTTATATCAGCTCATTTTGATCACGTGGGAAAGGATGGGGAAACCATATTTAAAGGAGCTGTAGATAACTCTTCAGGAACTTCAGTGCTTTTAGCATTGGCTAAAGAATTAAGTAATATTTCAAAGGAAAATAAATTTAAAAAAGACATAGTGTTTTGTGCCTTTAATGGGGAGGAACAGGGACTTATAGGAAGTAGGGAGTTTGTTCCAGTTTTAAAGAAGGATTATGAAAAGCTATATAATATTAATATAGATTGTGTTGGAAAAAAGGACGGAGAGAATCTTTTACTAGCAGGAATAAAAAATCATGAACATGATTTTGTTAAAACTATGGAGAAGTACTTAGAAAAAAATAAACTAGATTTTAAAACTAAGGATATGGAGGGTGCTAGTGATCATTCTTCTTTTATAGATAATCATATTTTTGGGGTTACCTTAGGTCAGGAGAATATGTTTAAAGGTACAAGGATTCATAGTGCTAAAGATGATGAGGATTTAATTGATTATGATTATATAGTTAGGGTATATAGCTCAATTTTAGAGTTCATTTTAGAGAATAGCCATAAGAATTTTACTTTAGAGTAATGCATTAATGAGATGAAGAAGCATATAAAAATCAGAGAACTAAAAATAAATTAGTTCTCTGATTTTTTATTGAATATGAATAAGTAGGAATTTAATATTTTTATCTCCCCAACCTAAATCAAAGGGAACGTGATACCTATCTACAGTATGGGAATTTATTAAAGGATATCCATGGGAATCAAAGGCTGTAACTATGGCGGTATGGTCTATATCATTGCCTTTATCGTAGGCAATTACATCTCCAAGGGCTAATTTTCCAATAGCTCCATTTGGAGAGTCGCTTAAAGGTTTTATCACTTCTTTAAAGTCACCCTTCTTTATAAGTTTTCCCTTACCACTATAAAGAAGATAGTTTTTAAAGGCATCAGCATTGCTCCAAGAGGCACTAGTCTCAGCACCATTATAACCTTTATATATACAATACCAAGTACCATCCTGTTTTAAGTTTCCAGCTTCACTATCTCCAAGGCATTGAGAAACATAGTTAGTACAATTTCCACCAACGCCAGTAAAGTTTTTATATTTAGTATTATATTTATTGGTTTTCTTTCCAGTTGCCCATGGTACACCAGAATAGGTATCAGCATAGGATATAGCTTTTAGTCTATCATATTTTGATGATGGAGAGACTTCTACACTATTTCTTGTGTTATTTATAAAATCATAGTTTTTATCTTTAGGCACTGGAAGTGAGGTTTCAGAATAATCAACTGGGTAAGCTTTTAGTCCATCTTCAAAACAGTCTAAATAATAATCATTTATTATAATCATATTAGAATCTATGAATTTTAAAGATATGTTATGGAATAAGTTAACACCAAATACATTTTCACAATTATCATTATCATTTTCATATCCATAGGTTACCTTTAGACCTTCATCAACTCTTACTGTTGCAGCATTTTTTCCAACAGTTACTTTTTTAAAGTTTGGAAGAGATTCTATAGATTTAAGTATTATTCCTCTCTCAGAAGCCCAATCTCTTAGATATTTAGCTCTTTTAATCTCATGTTCGAAGGACCATTTACCATAATTATTCTTTAAATCATAATTATCTTTAAAGTTTTCTAGGTTTCCACTTAAGGTAAAGTTATTTCTAGTTTTGAATATATTATTTATAAACTCCATAACCATATTCTTACTGGTTTCTTCCTTGTTATATGCTAAGGCTTTATTTTCGCTAAAGGAAAAAAACATAACAAAAATAAGAAACATAGAAAAAAGTTTATTGAATTTTTTCATATTCCACACTCCTTGAATAATAATCATAATATATTGTTCCATAAAGTCATCATATATATTACTCTATAAATAAATTTATAATATAAATAACCAAGTATTAATTTAATCTTTTGTGATAATTAGATTTTAAGAATAATTATGGTAAA
>NZ_JBFNEO010000282.1:0-2767 GCF_040797585.1 Clostridium sp. | reverse complement strand
ACTGGAGTCTGTGAGAAATGTAATGAAAAATAAAATAAAAAGCTAAGAAGTTAAAAGTAATATTAACTTCTTAGCTTTTTTATTTTCTTGTTATTTTAAGTCTTCTCTCTAATTAATAATAATTATTATAAAATACTATTGACAAGTTAATAATTAATATTTATTATTTTATTATAATCATTACAAATTTGGAGGAGATGTTAATATGAAATCATTAAAGAATACTAGAACCGCTGAAAACTTATTAAAGGCTTTTGCTGGAGAATCTCAAGCAAGAAATAGATACACTTTCTTTGCTAATGTTGCTAGAAAGCAAGGTTATATTCAAATAGCTAATATATTTATGGAAACAGCAGAACAAGAAAGAGAGCACGCTAAAAGATTTTATGACTTCTTAAAGGATGATTATAAGGATGAATCCATAGAAATCACTGCTTCTTATCCAGTATCCTTACATGAAGAAACTAAGGATAACTTAAAAGCAGCTGCTATGGGTGAAAATGAAGAGTGGGCTGATATGTATCCTGAATTCTCAAAGGTTGCAAGAGAAGAAGGGTTTATAGAAGTTGCTATAGCTTTTGAAAGAATTGCAGATGTTGAGAAGCACCATGAAAGAAGATATAGAAAATTACTTTCAAATATAGAAAACGGACAAGTATTTAAGAGAGAAGAAAAATCTTACTGGAAGTGCGGAAACTGTGGATATATCCATGAAGGATATGAAGCTCCAGTTAAGTGTCCAGCATGTATGCACCCTAAAGCTTACTTTGAACTATTAAATGAAAACTATTAATATATTATTCTGTAATAAAAATGCCTAGGAATTAAATTCAAACCCTAGGCATTTTTATTTATCTTATATTATAAATATATTTATGAAAAATTTGACTTTGGTCACATAATTTCCTTTTATAAAGTATTAAAATTTTCATATAAAGACTACGAGGTGATTAAATGTTTAATATAAATAATTTTACAAGACAACACGAAGAAATATATAAATCTATAGAAGAAATTGAATCCTTAATAAAGGATTCTAATATAGAAGAGAACGCTATGCATCTTGGAAAAACAATAAGCTTACTATCTGGAAAATTAAAGGTTCATCTTCAAAGTGAAGACAACTTCTTATATCCTAGCTTACTAAGTATCTCTGATTCAAAGATCAAAACTATCACCCAAAATTACATAGATGAAATGGGAAACTTAAAAATAACCTTCGAAGATTATAAAAATAAATTTAATACTAAAAATAAGATATGTTCTGATATAAATAAATTTAAAATGGAAACTGATAAAATACTTATTGCATTAAAAAATAGACTTAATAAAGAAGACAATCATTTATATACTTTATTAAAATAAATTTTTTTCTAAATAAGCCGTAAAAAGCATACTTCACAACTTAATGAAGTATGCTTTTATATAAAATATTAACTATTCTATTTTTTTAGTGGTAAATTAATAGTTATTTTTGTACCTTTATTTACTCCACTTATAACATCTATACTACCCCTATGCTCCATGACTATCCATTTAGCTATGGCAAGGCCAAGGCCTGTTCCCCCTGTATCCTTAGTTCTGGATTTGTCAGCACGGTAAAATCTATTAAATATATTAGGTAAATCTTCAGGAGCTATCCCTATTCCTGTGTCTTCTATATTTATATGAGCCTGAGTTTCACTAGAGTATGATCCTATGGTTATACTTCCTGAAGGCTTAGTATATTTTATGCTGTTATCCACAAATATACGTAAAGCTTCCTTTAATAATTTATAATCAGCAAATATTTCCACATCCTGATTTTCATAACAGTTTATATTATGATTATCATCTATAAGTTTAGTTTCTTTTACTACCTCATCTATTAGAATCTTTAAATTAAAAGTTTCTTTATTAACCTTTTGAGTATACTTATCCCCCCTTGCAAGAAACAATAATTTCTCTACTAAGTCCTTCATATTTTCTGTTTCAGATTTTATTGCCTCTATGGACTCATCTAAAACATCTTTGTCTTCTTTTCCCCACCTATCAAGAAGCCTTATATACCCTTGTATCACAGATATCGGTGTTCTAAGTTCATGAGAAGCATCTGACACAAACTGGTTTTGTGATTCATAGGACTTTTGTATCCTATCAAGCATTTCATTAAAAGTTAAAGCTAAATCCTTAAGTTCATTCTGTGATCCACTTATATTTAGTCTTGTATGAATCTTATTTATGGTAATATCTTTTACAGTAGAATTCATTTCATCAATAGGCTTTAATATCTTTTTACTTCCTTTAGAAAGTTTTATCATTGACGCCAATATAGATATTATTTCAAGTATGGTTATCCCCATAATAAATATAGGTATTTTTTCTAGATTTTCTGATAGATTATCCCATACCTTAACAGTCACTTGTCCTGAAGGTAACTCTATGTCTCTTTCATATACATAGTTTATATTAAACATATCTGTGGTATTATTAATACTGTTAATATTCTTAGCATCCTCAAAGTATGCTCCATTCCCTATAGAAAATAGAAAATTCACAGTATAATTATCCTTATATTCACTATCTGTTATATAAAGTCTCTCTTCTCCTTTAACAAATACCTCTACATTTAATCTACTTGACTGATTTATTAAATTAAGATTATCTTCATCTATATTCCCTATATCTTTAACATTATTAACTATTAAATCATAATTTCTTTTCATATTAATATCTGACGTATAAGTCATATATAATACACTGAAAATAATTATAAATATATTTAAAG
>NZ_JBFNEO010000281.1:0-2789 GCF_040797585.1 Clostridium sp. | reverse complement strand
ATATATAGGTATGAAATATATAAAATTAAGGGGTGTTTTTATGATTACATTATATGAGATTTTCTTAATAGTGGGGATAATATATATTTTAATCAGTTTACTATTTGGAGGAGTATTTGACTTTCTAAACATTGATGGGGACTTAGGGTTATCTTTTCTAGGTGTATTTAAACCAGTAATAATAATTTGTTTTTTATTAATTGTTGGAGGAGTTGGACTTTTTGGAGAATATAAGGGTTTCAATTCAATTATAGTTCTAATTGTAGCAGTTGCTATAGGTGTTATATTAGCTTATTGTATAGAAAAATTTATTTTTAAGGCCTTAAAAAAGGCAGAGAATACAAGCACTCATTCTCAAAGGGATATAAAAGGAGCAAAGGCTACTGTTATATCACCTATAATTAAAGATGGATTTGGAACTATAGCTTATGTGATTGAAGGAAATATATATAATGCTCCTGCTAAAGCTACAGGTGGAGAAAGAATAGAACAAGGAGAAGAGGTGGTTATAAATAAAATAGAAAATAGTGTTTATTATGTGACATCCCTAAACCTTAAAGAAGATTAATAAGCAGCAATAAGAAAAAATTAAGTTATAAGATGGAGTGATGGAGAATGAATTTATTTTTTAGAGTATTATTTATAATTTTGGGGGTTCTTTTTATGGAGTTTGCAGTTTTTAAGAATTCCACTGCAGCGACCAATTTTAGGGTTTTAATTAATAGAAATAGAGTTACGAAATATTTAGTTGCCTTCATATTAGTTATTCTTTTAATAGTAATTAATGATGTGATAGTAAGATCTTATGGATTTTTAAATAATAATATTTTTCAAGCTATATATTACCTAGTTATTGGATTTATATTTAGTTTTATAGATTGGGACAGAACAAAGGTAAAATAGAACGAATCTTCCTTCAGCTGGTGTTTTTTCAACCATCTAAAGGTTAGATGAGTTAATCTAGGGGCGTAGCAGCTGTTATCCCCACATTTTAAGAGGATGGGGGTGTTACAGCTACTAGCCATCAGATAAACACATATTATAAGTAAATAAGTATTTAAGTATTAAATGATAATAAAACTATTATTTAACACTTAATATAAATTAATAAGGGGGAGTAGTATTATGGAAAATTATATACTACTAGGGGTTATTGCTTTAATTATAATTTTATTATTTATAGTTATAGCTTCCATGTGGAAAAAGGTTCCGCAAGATAAGGCTGTAGTTGTAACTGGTCTTAAAAAGAGGGTTATATCTGGAGGAGGAGGACTTGTTCTTCCTATCTTAGAAAGAACAGATAAAATTTCCCTTGAAAACATGAAGATAGAGGTTAAAATAGCCAATGCACTTACAGAACAAGGAGTTGGAATAGCGGCAGATGGAGTTGCTGTAATTAAGGTTAAATCAGACCTTGAATCAGTTCTAGCTGCCGTAGAACAATTTAACACAGGAAATGAAGATAAAACTATAGAATTTATAAAGGATACTTCAAAGGACGTTTTAGAAGGAAAGCTTCGTGAAATTGTATCTAAAATGACAGTAGAGGAAATATACAAAGACAGAGAAATGTTTGCATCTAGAGTTCAAGAAGTAGCTGCTATAGATTTAAATCAAATGGGTCTTGAAATAAAGGCATTTACCATAAGAGATGTAGCAGATGACAATGGATATCTAAAAGCTTTAGGTAAAGGTAGAATCGCAGAAGTTAAAAGAGATGCTGAAATTGCAGAAGCAGAGGCTAGAAAAGAGACTAACATTAAAACCTCTGATGCATTTAGAGAAGGTGAAGCAGCTAAAATATTAGCAGAAACACAAGTGGCGGAGTCCATGAAGAATAAGGATCTTAAGATTCAGAGCTATAGAAGAGAGCAGGAGATAGTAAAGGCTGAGGCAGACCTTGCTTATGAGATTCAAGCAAATAAGGTTAAAAAAGAAGTAACTGAAACCGAAATGCTTGTTGAAATAACAAAGAAGCAAAAGGAAATAGAGCTTGCGGAGCAAGAGTCACTAAGAAAAGAGAAGGAGCTTGAAGCTACCATTAAAAAATCAGCAGAGGCTGAAAAGTTTAAAAATATTCAAGAAGCCCAAGCGAAGGCTGAAGCTATTAAACTTGAAGGACAAGCTAAAGCAGAGGCTATGAAACTTGAAGGTATGGCTAAGGTTGATATTATAAGAGAAACAGGTAAGGCTGAAGCAGAAGCTATGATGAAAAAAGCAGAAGCTTATAAGCAGTATAATGATGCTGCTATGGCTCAAATGATTATAGAAAAGCTTCCAGATATAGCTAAGGCTATAGCAGAACCATTGTCTAAGACAGAGAAGATAGTAATATTAGATGGTGGAAAGGGAGAAAGTGGAGGAGGAGCAGCTAAAATAACTAGTTATGTAACAGATATAATGACAACTCTTCCAGAGACAGTTAAGGCAACTACAGGAATAGATTTACTTTCAATGCTTCAAAAAGCTGTAGAGCCAAAGGAGACTACTAAAGAAAAATAAATACATTAGTATGATAAGCGAATAAGGAATATATAAATGTTAAAAAGGTGGGTATTAGAGCCCACCTTTTTAGTTATTATGGTTTTAATATTGAATAAATTATATGATATAATTTATTTGTAAGTTAAGTTTTAAGAATATATATCTATGGAATAATAAGCAATTAATATTTTAAATGTTCTTAATAGTAAATACTATATATAATTGAAATCCGTATACATTTGATTTTTTACTGGAATTACTTAATTTAAAATGATTAAACTTTATATATGGTTTCCAAGTGGATT
>NZ_JBFNEO010000280.1:0-2802 GCF_040797585.1 Clostridium sp. | reverse complement strand
TCAAAATGTGGGAATCTTCTTTTTACTTCCTTAAAATAATATTTCCAAAATGATTCACTTCTTGCTATTATGTTTTCATAAAATCTTGATTGTGATTCATGTATTCCCATAGATGAAGCATCATCAAGATAAGTATACTTTAACTCCTTAGGTATATTCTGCTCATATATAGCATGTCCACCCTCGTGCACACATGAAAAAAAGGCATTTGTGAAATCATTCTCCATATATTTAGTGGTAATTCTAACATCTCCGCTTCCAACCTTTATAGTAAATGGATGTACACTTTCGTCCATCCTTCCTCCTTTAAAGTCATAGCCAATATCCTTTAAAACATGAGTAACAAAAGATTCTTGATCTTCTTTATTTATAGGTATGTTTAGAATACTACTATCTATATTTACATTAGAGTTTTTTATCTTATTTAAAATTTCTAATATTCCTTCCTTTAAATCTTCAAAAATCTTATCTAATTTCTCTATTGTATTACCTGGCTCAAAGGTATCTAGTAGTATCTCATAGCTAGACTTTTTACCATCTTCTCTTATATACTGTGAGTATTCCTTAGCTATATCAATCATCTCTTTAAGGTGAGGTTTAAATAAATCAAAATCTCCTTTATCTTTTGCCTCTTCCCATGCTGATTCTGACTTAGAAGTTGATATAACCCACTCCCTATTTTTTTCACCAGGTATTTTAGTCATTCTGTCATAAGATTTTCTTATTTGTTTTATCATAGCCTTAGTTATCTCATCTAAACCTTCCTCTTTTTCAAAAAAATCAATAAGCTCTTTAAGCTTTGGAGATGTTTCCAGCTTATAAGCCTCTGAGGATAAGTATCCTAGAACTTCACCTCTTTCATCATTCCCATTCTTTGGCATAGCAACTCTTGAGTCCCATCCTAATAGCGCCATAGAATGGCCTAAGTAATAAGTACTTTTTAAGTGACCTTTTAGCTCTTCTAATTTTATACTAGCCTCTTCTCTCATAAAATATAGCCCCCTTAAATATTTAATTTAATCTCTCTTAATAAGATTAAATTAGAATTATATTAATATATTTTAAAACTCTATAATTATAAAAATATAATAGACTAACAATTATTAAATCTCCCCATGGATTAACTTAATCTAAATATATTTAGTATAACTATAAAGTTTTTTAACATAATCTTAGAATTTATAATCTATATAAAATATAAAACTATCAAGATACCTAGATTAAACTTTTGTACTAGAAAAACTCAATAGTTTTAAATTAAGTAAGTATAAGAACTTAATTTATTAGAATTATAGACTCTACTATCGACTAATAAGTCATATCATAGAGTCTATGATTAAAATATTATTAATTATTTCTTATCTTTAACTAAAATTAACTTTATAACTACACACTCTTTTCATGTAGAAACATATAAAACCACTATACCTTTAATTCGTAGACTTCATGCTTATACTATATCTCTAAGTCAGAAGTAAATATTATAAAGCATTTCTGATTTTATATTAGTAATACGTACTTCATTAATATAATTCTAAATCTAATACAGATTCTGTTTCACTACAATATTTAGTAATTATACATTTACCGAGACTTCTAGGGCATCTTCTGCACATACAGTCATTAGCCTTTCCATCACACTTATTACCTTTAAATTCAGGACATGAAATACAATTATCTCCACCTACTGCCATACTAGTCCTCCTTATCCATATAAGTATCTTGTTTATACTTCTCTCTATATTTTATCATGAAGTCATTTAATATGTCAGCTGTAGAGGATGGTGTATAAGTAATAGCATTAGCCCCAGCATTAATAGTTTCTAAAATAGTTTCGTTTGTAGGACCTCCTGTAGCTATTATAGGAAAGTTAGGATACATTTCTCTTATCTTTCTTACTATCTTAGCTGTATCTTTTCCTCCTGATACATTTAATATAGTCGCTCCGGATTCAATTCTAGATCCTATATCTTCATATTCTGAAACTACAGTAACGATTATAGGTATATCTATAGTCTTTCTAACCTTTTCTATAACCTCATTAGGTGTAGGGTTATTAACAACTACTCCTAAAGCTCCCTTAAATTCCGCATCTAAAGCAAGGTTTACTACTCTCTTACCAGTAGTTATTCCTCCACCAACGCCACAGAATACTGGAACATCTGCTGCCATAACTAAAGCTTGAGTTATAACTGGTTGAGGTGTAAATGGATATACTGCAATTATAGCATCTGCATTAGAATTTCTTATAACTGCTACGTCTGTACTGAATAAAAAAGATTTGAGTCTTTTTCCAAAAACTTTTATTCCGCTAGCTTCCCTTATAATATTAGGAACCTCAATCATATGATCTCTTAGAGTGCCCTTTATCTCTGGAACTAACTTTAAATGTTCTCTTACAGTGCCTCTTGTTTCCTTTATTTCCTTCATTTAAAACTCCCCCTTAAAATTCTTATATAAGACACTAATCTTTAATGAAATAATTATATATCTAAAACATAAGTATTTAAAGAGTATTTTTATAAAAAAATTTACATTTTATAAATTAAATTTTTCAGCCCTAACAATTCAAATTTGTGAATAAAACCTAAAAATACGTAAGAATATCAAAGAATTCTAAGCTAAATAGATTTAACAGTGATTTTAGAGTATAATTGACTTAAAACACTTATTTATAAGGTAATAAAAAATATTTATTCTAAAATACCTTAGTTTTATTTTAATAACACATATTTATTATGTACCTATATTCATTACTTTATAGCTTTATAAATATAATCACTACAAATATAATATTTTGAT
>NZ_JBFNEO010000279.1:0-2858 GCF_040797585.1 Clostridium sp. | reverse complement strand
ATAGTTAACATGTAATAAATTTAGTAAAATAGATAAAAATAATAAATATAAAACTAAACTTTCTACAAGTTCCATAAAGTTATACACATAGTTATCAACACTTGTGGATAACTTTACAGTATGGAAAAGTTATTCACAAGTCTTTTTAATAATATCATAAAGAAATAGAGGGATTCAATAACTTATCCACAAAAAGAATCACTTGTATAGAAAATTGTTAACAATATGAAGCATTCTTGACATAATAGGAGGTAAAATATATAATTATAAAGTAAAACCTAAAATTAATATTTAGATAGTAAGTAACTTGCTATAAATAAATATAGCCAGAAGGGGGTGTAGACATATGTTCATGACATACCAACCAAAAAAGAGACAAAGAAAAAAAGAGCATGGCTTCAGAAAGAGAATGAAGACTAAGGCTGGAAGAAATGTTATTCAAAGAAGAAGACTAAAAGGTAGAAAGAAATTGACAGCATAAGGGCCGCATTTGTGGCCTTTTTCTGCAATTGCAGGAAAAAGGAGATTTGGTTTTACATGAAGGGCGAAAAATTAAGGAAAAATGCAGAATTCAGATCTGTTTATAGAAGAGGTAAGTCTTTTTCTAATGAATTATTAGTACTTTATGTATTTAAGAGTAATAGAAATAGAGATGAAAAAGGAATTCCTTATAATAAGGTAGGAATTTCCGTTAGTAAGAAAGTTGGAAAAAGTGTAATTAGAAGTAGAGTTAAAAGACTTATAAGTGAAAATTACAGATTAAATAGAAAAGGTTTAAAGAGTGGCTATAATTTTGTTTTTGTAGCAAGATCAGCTATTAGAGAAAAAGAATATAAAGATGTAGAGACTGCTATGTTAAATTTATTTAAGAAGGCAGGAATATATAATAATGATGAGAAAAATCCTAATTAGCATTATTAGATTTTATAGAAAGTATATTTCGCCATTAAAGAAACCTTGTTGTAGGTTTTACCCTACTTGTTCCCAATATGCTTTAGAGGCTTTAGAAAAGTATGGAGCATTAAAGGGAACATTTTTAGCAATTAAAAGAATATTAAGATGTAATCCATTCTGTGAAGGTGGATATGATCCTGTTAAATAATTTAAGAAGGAATCAGGAGGTTTTTTCATTTGGATGCTTTAAAAAATTTTTTAACTTCATTTTTTGAGCAAATTCATGACTTGATTGGTACAGTAGTATCTTCAGAAGGGGTAGCTTATGGATTAGCAATAATAGCGTTTACCATAATAATAAGAATTTTATTACTACCTTTAAACATAAAGCAAACAAGATCTCAAGTTAAGATGCAAGAGGTTCAACCTGAGGTTCAAAAGGTACAAAATAAATATAAAAATGACCCTGCAAAGGCTCAACAAGAGGTAATGAAGCTTTATAAAGAATACGGAGTAAGTCCTTTTAGTGGGTGTCTTCCATTAATAGTACAGATGCCAATATTATTTGCGCTTTATTATGTATTCTATAATTTACAGGGAATAGAAGGAGCATCCTTCTTATGGCTACCAGACTTATCTAGTCCAGATCCTTATTATATTTTACCGGTATTAACCTTTGTAACTACATATTTATCATCAGCATTAATATCTAGTAAGAACAAGGATAATCCACAAGCAAAATCTATGTCTACCATGAATTTATTTATGGCTGGATTTATAGCATTTATGTCACTAAGTATTAAATCTGCATTAGTTATATATTGGGTTACGAACAGTTTAATTCAAATAATACAGACTTTAATAATGAAGGCTTTAGATGATAAGAAAAAGAAAGCTACTACTTAATTCATAGGCTAGGATTTCTTTATAAAAGGTGGGTGAGTAAGGGAAATGAAGATGTTGGAAATTTCAGGTAAAACAGTTGATGAAGCTTTAAAGAATGCTTTAAAGGAATTAAATGTTACGGAAGATAAAGTTGAAGTTGAAATCTTAGATCAAGGTTCAAAGGGTCTTTTGGGGATTATAGGAACTAAGCCTGCAAGAATTCTTGTAAAACTTAATAAGGATTATAAGGCAGAAGCAAGGGAATTCCTAGGAAAAGTACTAGACTCTATGGGCGTAAAGGCTGAAATAAATATAACTGAAGACAAGAATACTATAAACATATCTCTTGATGGTCCTAACATGGGAGTTGCTATAGGTTATAGAGGAGAAACTCTAGATTCTCTTCAATATTTAGTAAGTTTAGTTATAAACAAAGGAAATGATGAAGACTACAAGAGAGTTATATTAGATTCAGAGAATTATAGAGCTAAGAGAGAAGAAACCTTAAAGAGATTAGCTAGTAAAACAGCATATAAGGTTAAGAAAAATGGAAGAGGCTTTAGACTTGAAGCAATGAATCCATATGAAAGAAGAATAATTCATGCAGCACTTCAAAATCATCCTGACGTATATACTTACAGTGAAGGTGATGAGCCATTTAGAAGGGTTGTAGTAGAAGTTAAAAAGCAAAAGACATCCTAATAGGATGTCTTTTTTTATATAACAAATAAGTTATCCACAAAACTTTTTAAATATTGATTTATATAGGGATGTGGATAATTTCAATGAAGAGATAACGTTAACTATTTTGCAGATTTCCCTGTGGATAAAAATTTAGAAATTTTATATAAGCAGATATCATACTATCTGCTTATTTTTTTATTTTATGGACATTAATTATTAGTATATGAAGAAATTCTTTTAGTTAATAAGTATATAGAATACTTACTAGAAATATTTTTATATAAAAATATAGAATTTTAAATATGAAAGCCTAATTTATTCATTAGCAGTATCTTTCTTCTATGCTATCTTGTCTAGAGATATAAAATAACTTTATTCACTATATAAAAATATTG
>NZ_JBFNEO010000278.1:0-2881 GCF_040797585.1 Clostridium sp. | reverse complement strand
GATAAAATAATAGGGGGATAGCACTAGGTAAATTTATAATTAAAATGAATTTTTACTTTGTTAATCTTTAAATTGAAATAGTTTTAACTTAACATTTATTTTAACTTTACAAAGACTTTGCATATACTTAATATTTAACTGCATAATAAGAATTAAATTGCAATTATATATGGATTTTAAAAAGTACATAAATTATGTTTGCAAAACCATGAAAAAATAAACCATTTTTTAGGTGCTAATATTAAGTTTAGGTTAAGAAATCCATATAAATCTTAACAATTACAATTTTTTTGGTTAATATATATAGTGGTCAAATTAATTTTTCATAAAAATGGAGGAGTATAAGTTTTGGATACTGTAGGGATGATTATTGGTTTAATTGGAGGATTAGGATTATTTCTTTATGGAATGAAACTAATGGGAGACGGGCTAGAAAATGTAGCCGGAGAAAAACTAAAGAGCATACTTGAAAAAGTAACATCTAACAGAATAATGGCAGTATTAGTTGGTACTGCAGTTACAGCAGTAATACAGAGTAGTAGTGCGACTACAGTAATGGTAGTTGGTTTTGTTAATGCAGGACTTATGAACTTAGCTCAAGCAGCGGGAGTTATAATAGGTGCCAATATAGGTACAACTGTAACAGCTCAATTAGTAGCATTTAACCTTGAGGATATAGCCCCAATATTTATAGGAATTGGAACAGCAATTATATTATTTTCAAAGAATAAGAAGAGAAGAGATTTAGGAAATATAATACTAGGATTCGGTATATTATTCATGGGACTTGGAATTATGTCAGATTCTATGACACCTATGAAGGATTCCCCAGCATTTAAAGATTTCATCTTAATGATTGGAGATAACTGGGTACTAGGTATCATAACAGGGCTTGCTATGACAGCAGTTCTTCAAAGTTCATCAGCAACTACAGGTTTACTTATAGCTTTAGCAAGTACTGGAGCTATAACTATGAATGTTGCTTTACCAGTTATTTTTGGATGTAACATAGGTACTTGTGTAACCGCATTATTATCTAGTATAGGAACTAATAAAACTGCTAGAAAAGCTGCACTTATACATTTACTATTTAATGTAGCAGGTACTTTAGTATTTTTACCTTTAATGAATCCTTTAATTCATTTAGTTGAATCTATAACGCCAGGAGATATAGAGAGACAAATAGCTAACGCACATACTGTATTTAATGTAACTAATACTATTATTATGTTACCTCTTATAAATTACTTAATAATAATAGTTAATAAGTTAATACCAGGAGAAGCTGAGATAGAAAAAGTTGGGGCAACATACTTAGATGATAGACTATTAGAAACCCCAGTTATAGCAAGTGGTCAGGTTATTAAGGAAACTATAAGAATGGCTAATAAGGCTAAGGAAAATCTTGATCTTACTATGAGAGGTTTCTTAGAGAATAACGAAGAACTTGTTAAAAAAGTATATGAGAATGAAAAGATAATAAACGCATTAGAATATGATATAACTAATTATCTTATAAAGTTATCCAAGAGTGATTTATCTGATAAAGAAAGAGGAATAGTAGCGTCTACTTTCCATATAGTTAATGATATAGAAAGAGTAGGAGATCATGCTAAAAATATAGCTGAACTTACTTTAGAGAAAATTTCTAAGAAGTTAACCTATTCTAAAAATGCAGAAGAGGAAGCAAAACATATATTTGATTATACATTAAATGCTATTACTATAGCTATTGAGAGCTATGAGACAGGGGATAAATTTAAGGCAGAGTCTATAATAGCAGTAGAGGCAAGAATAGATGTACTAGAGAAAGAGTTAAGAGAAAATCATATAAGAAGACTTCATGAAGGTACATGTAGTGCCAATTCAGGAGCTATATTCCTTGATTTAATAAATAACCTTGAGAGAATAGGTGACCATGCTATGAATATAGCGGAAGCTGTATTAAATAAGCATAGATAAATTAAGAGAATTTAAACCTTAGTATATATAGATAAACTATTTATTATATTTAAAGCCTTAGAATTCTTATAAGTAGGTTTTAAAGTTAAAAAACACTATGAAATTTAAGTGATTAAATTTCATAGTGTTTTTTTATTATCATTTGGAATCCTTTAATATAAGAATATCTATGTAAAATATTAATTCAATGAATACCAATTTTTATACTTTAGATAAAACTTGGTATAGAATGATCACAGTACATTCAAAGATTTAATTTAGATAAGGTACATGCATAGATAACATAAATATAAAAAAAATGAGCAAACTAAATCCATGTTATGTTTATATTAAGGAGGAGTTATATGAATAGAAAGCAGAGTATATATATAATGGTAGTAGCTCTTATAGTTATTGTTTTAAGTACCACATTAAATAATGTAAAGGCTTATGCAATAGAAAATAATGCTAAAGTCATATTAATAGATCCAGGACATGGAGGATTTGATGGAGGAGCTAAGACCAAAAATGGAACTATAGAAAAGGGGATAAACCTAGAAATATCTAAGAAGCTAAAAGCAGAGTTAGAAAAAGAAGGATATAAGGTTTATATGACTAGAGAAGAGGATAAAAGCTTAGATCATTCTACTGATGCTAAGATTAAAAAAAGAAAAGTTGAGGATTTAAGTAAAAGATGTGAGATGAAGAAGGAAACAAAGTGTGATATGTTCATAAGCATACATCTTAATATGTTTACAAGTAGTAAATCAAGAGGAGCACAAATATGGTATTCAGATTTCCCAGAAAGTAAAGTGTTAGCAGATACAATACAAGGGAATTTCAAAGAGAATTTAGATTCTAGCAATAATAGATTAGCTAAGGCAGCATTAGATCAATATAGGGTGCTTAGGGATAAGTATGAAGCACCTTGCATAATAAT
>NZ_JBFNEO010000277.1:0-2886 GCF_040797585.1 Clostridium sp. | reverse complement strand
AACTAAGGTGGTGTTCAACATTAATATTAAGAATTTTTTAAGTATACTAAGTGCAAAAATCACACTATTTTTATCAAAACACCTTTTTAAAGGAGGAAGTAATTTTCCAGGAAAAGTAGCCTTGAAAATTAGCAAGAATATATTAAAACCATTAACTAAAGGTTATAAAGTAGTATTAGTTACAGGAACCAATGGTAAAACAACAACTACTAGTATGATTTATAATATTTTAAAGGCTAATGGAGCTAACGTTATAACCAATAATACTGGAGCAAATATGCTTCCTGGAATAGTTGCCTGTTTTGCTGATAACTACTCCTTCTTTTCTAAAGAAGAAAAGATAGCCATTATTGAAGTAGATGAAGCTAATGTAAAATTTATAACTGAACATTTAACTCCTGAGATTATTACCATAACCAATCTTTTTAGAGATCAATTAGATAGATATGGAGAAGTATATACTACATTAAACAAAATTATGGAAGGTATAGTTAAGGTTCCAAATAGTAAACTTCTTTTAAATGGAGATGAATCTCTTCTTGGAAAACTAAATATTAAAAATGAAACTATATATTATGGTTTCAATGAATCCTTAAATACTTCAAAGGTAGCTGAGCTTAATGCCGATGCAAAGTTTTGTAAAGTATGTAAGACACCCTACGCGTACAATTTTATTACATATAACCATTTAGGAGATTTCTACTGTAGTAACTGTGGATATAAAAGAGAAGAGTTAAAGTACTCAGTAGATTCCATACTAGAAGTTACCCCTGATAGTTCTAATATTGTAATCAATGGTTCTAAAGTCTCCTTAAGCCAATCTGGATTATATAATATATATAATGCTCTTTGTGCTTATGCTATAACTAAGGAGCTAAATGTTCCTACAGATGTAATAATAAAGTCCCTTGAAAACCAAAGTGCTACTTTCGGAAGACAAGAGGTTATAAATATAGATGGTAAAGAAATTAAAATGTTTCTTGTAAAAAATCCTGCTGGGTATAATCAAGCTTTAGATACACTTTGTCTATCTAAAGAAAACATATCTCTTGCTTTTTTATTAAATGATAATTATGCAGATGGTCGTGATGTATCTTGGCTTTGGGATGTAAATTTTGAAAAGCTTAGCACTCTAAATATAGATGATGTTCTAGTAGGCGGAGTACGTCTTTATGATATGGCTGTTAGACTTAAAATAAGTGGTTTAAACTATAAGGATTTTCAATTATGTAAAACCTTTGATAGAGTTACAGAAGAAATTAAAAACTGTAAAAATAATAAGGTATATGTATTAACTACCTATACTGCTATGATTAACTACAGAAAATATCTTCATTCTAAAGGTTATATAAAAAACCTTTGGTAATTAAAAGGAGGACTTAGAATGGAATTAAATATTTGCCATTTATACCCTGACTTACTTAATTCTTATGGTGATTTAGGAAATATATTAATACTTAAATGGAGAGCAGAGGAAAGAAATATAAAAGTTAACATACATAATGTATCCTTAGGTGATAGTTTTAATGGAGAAGATTATGATATAGTGCTTTTCGGTGGTGGTCAAGACTACGAACAGTCCATAGTATCTAAAGATCTTAAGGAAACTAAAAGAGATGCCATAGAAGCTTATATAGAAAGAGGAGGAGTTCTCCTTGCTATATGTGGTGGTTATCAGCTTCTTGGAAAGTATTATACAACCCCAGAAGGAGAAAAACTTCAGGGACTTAATATCCTACCTCTATACACTGAAGCAGGTGATACTAGATTTATAGGTAATACTGCTATACTCAATGAAGAAACTGATGAAACCTATGTAGGATTTGAAAACCACTCTGGTAAAACTTATTTAGGGGATGGAATAAAACCTCTTGGAAAATGTCTATTAGGCTATGGAAATAATGGAGAAGATGGTTATGAAGGTTGCATATATAAAAACACCTATTGCACATATTTCCATGGATCCCTATTATCTAAAAATCCAGAGCTTTCAGATAGACTTCTACAAGCTGCCCTAGATAATAGATATGAGGATGTGTACTTAGACCCTCTTAATGATATTATGGAACTAAAAGCTAAAGAACATATAATATGTAAAATAGAACAAAAATAAATTGTTAATAGAGAGTGAGAATAAAGATCTCACTCTCTATTAATGATTCTACCTAATTCCATTCTTTTTATATCATTTTCTGTGGCTTCATCAAAAGTTTTAAATACGTATCCTTTATCCTTAAAATTTTTAATTATCTGAGGTAGTGCCTCTACTGTTGTGTCCTTTGCTTCAGCATCATGCATAAGAACCACGCACATCCCCACTCCCCTAGATTCCCTTACCACACTATTTACTATTTTTGATCTAGCTACTTTATATGCAGTTGCATCTTCTGAGCTTATATTCCAATCCACATATCTGTATCCCTTATCTTTAACAGTAGCTCTTATATCCTTAAGGGTGTTTAAATTAGATACCCTATTATCAGATCCTCCTGGAAATCTAAATATTTTAGGAATCTTCTCTCCTGTGACATCTTCTATGGCATTAGTACACTTCTCTAAATCTTTCATGAAGCTATCTACACTACCATATAATTCTTTATAATTATGACTATAAGAATGAGGAAGAATACACATTCCACTATCTCTTAACTTTTTTACTAAGTTCGGATTGTTTTCTGTTTTATACCCTACAACAAAAAATGTTCCATATACATCATTTTCTTTTAGTATATCTAGAATTTTTGGGGTATTATTTCTTGATGGACCATCATCAAAGGTTAAAAACACAACTTTTTCTTCTTCTCTATTTATAGCCACATCATAACTCCTAGGGTATTCTAATGCCTTAATATTATAAAATGTAAATAAGTGCAAAAAACTTATAAT
>NZ_JBFNEO010000276.1:0-2979 GCF_040797585.1 Clostridium sp. | reverse complement strand
GCATTACTTTCTACATCTTTTATTATAAATGAGGAAAGATTTTTAACTGGAGTTGTTACCTTATTAAGTGGACAGGTAGTAGAAAAAGCAATGAGAATAGAAGTAAATAATGTTGAAGATAAGGAAGGAAAAGAGTTGGTAGAAAATTTAAATCAATATAAAGATTCTAAAAATATTGATTTAGATATAGTTGATGAGTTTTTGGAATCAAAAGGGAAAATATACATTAATATGGGGATAAAGGATAACGATACAAAGCTTTACCAAATAAATGATAACATATTAAATCTTATAAACACAGAATATAAGAATATAAACACATATTATTTTATAAGAGGTAAATTAGAGGATAAGGAACCAAAGACATATGAAAAGAAATTGCAATTATTTTTACAACTTATAGGAAGTAATAATGTAAAAACCATAAATAATAAAGAAGTTTATGGTACAGCTTTAACGGGCTTTTTTAATAGTGAAATAATAGCAAATGAGAAAGTTGATTTAAACTTTTCGATTAACAAATATACATCAGGAACATATGTAAATATAGGTACTCCTATAATTACATTTAGTTATTAACAATTTTATGGAGGAAAATATGGAAAAATTAGTTATAAAGGGTGGGAACCAGCTTAAAGGTGAAGTAACTATAAGTGCAGCTAAAAATTCTATTCTCCCTATTATAGCGGCTTCTATTTTAAGTGGAGATAAATGTATAATTAGTAATGCACCAGCATTAGAAGATGTTCATGTAATATGTAATTTATTAAATAGTATGAATTCTAAGGTTAAATTTAATCATAATAATATATATATAGATACTAGTGAAATATTAAGTACAGATGAACCCAGTGGAGAACTAGTAAGAAAAATGAGAGCATCATTTCTTATTATGGGGCCTATGTTATCTAGATTTGGGAGAGTTAGAATATCCCTTCCAGGGGGATGTAATATAGGGACTAGACCTATTGATCTTCATTTAAAAGGATTTAAAGCCTTAGGAGCTAAAATTGATTTGGGATATGGATATGTAGAAGCTAAAGCAGATAGATTAAGGGGAAGTAATATATATCTAGATTTTCCATCTGTAGGAGCTACAGAAAATATAATGATGGCAGCAGTTTTGGCAGAGGGGGAAACTGTAATAGAAAATGCAGCAGAAGAGCCAGAGATAAAAGATTTAGCTAATTTTCTTATAAAAATGGGAGCTAATGTTCAAGGAGCTGGAAGTGATACAATAAGAATAAATGGAGTTAAAAGTTTACATGGTGTGAGCTATACTCCTATTTTTGATAGGATAGAAGCAGGGACTTATATGATAGCCGCTGCCTTAACTGATTCCAAGGTTAAAATACTAGGAGTAGAAGAAGAATATCTAAGACCAGTTATTGCAAAACTTATAGAGAGTGGAACAACTTTAGAAATAGGAGAGGACTTCATATTAATTAATGGACATAAAGGATTAAGAGCTATGGATATAAAAACTATGCCTTATCCAGGGTTTCCAACAGATATGCAGGCACAAATCATGACTCTTGCTTCTCTTTCAAAAGGCACAAGTATAATAACAGAAACCGTATTTGAAAATAGATTCATGCATGCTGGAGAGCTTAAAAGAATGGGAGCTAATATAAAGATAGATGGAAGATGTGCCATAGTTGAAGGGGTTAAATCTCTAAGTGGATGTAATGTTAAGGCTACTGATTTAAGGGCAGGAGCAGCCCTTATTTTAGCAGGACTTTGTGCAGATGGTATCACTACTATAAGTGATATACACCATATTGACAGAGGATATGTTGCCATAGAGGAAAAATTTAAAAAGCTAGGGGCAATAATTGAGAGGGTAAAATAATGTTAATTTATAGTATTAACAAACACCATATCTTATTTTGTATGATATGGTGTTTGTTTTATTTTTAATAATCTTTTTCTATAGTAACTCCTGAATAGTAGTGGGTAAGTATTTCTTTATAATTGCTTCCGTTTTTAGCCATAGCATTAGCACCCCATTGGCTCATTCCAACGCCATGTCCATATCCAACACATTCTATAGTTATACTATCTTTATTAAAGGTTAGTGTAAAATTGGCAGAATTTAAATTAAAAAGCTTTCTAAAATCAACACCGCGTATAGTCTCAGAGCCAAGTTTTATCTCATTTACAGAACCACCTTCAGTCCTTGATTGTATTGCAACGGTTGATTTTACATTTTTACTTGATAACTTAGCTTTTGGATATGATTTATTTACAGTGTTTATAAATGTATTTAATTTTATAGTCTTTGAACTTTTATATTTAGGAGCAGCTTCTTCACCAGGACTCATTACTGACTTTAAATAAGGTGGGTTTCCACCAAATACATCCTTACTATTTTCTGTTTTACCAGAACTAATAGCAAAAAACTGAGCTGAAGCAACAAGTTTTTTATCATAATACATAAATTCGCCTTTAGTCTCATCTACAGCTTGGCTAATTTTTTTATAATTTTCTTCTCCACCTTTTCCCCATTCTTTTAGTTTAACATCCTTACTTTTGTATACTTGGCAATGAACTGTATCGCAAACATCAGCTCCTTTAGCTTCAGTACACTTATATTTTATTTTATTCAAAGAGAAATTCCTAGCTGCAATAGCTTGAGCTTTTAAGGCCTCTATTTCAAAGGAAGCCTGCATTTCAGCAGATACAACACCCTTTATATATTCTTCAAAACTCATAGTTTCAATTCTATCTTCTTTACTTATGTATACGCTTATATCCCCTTTTAATATATCTAAGGAGCTTTCTTCCTTCTCTTGTATATTATTTTCTTTAACATACCCTTTATCATTATGTTCTTTAATTTCTTTAACTTCTTTACCTATTAAAGCAAGGGGAAGTAATATTATAAAAGATATGATGAAGACAATAACTATTAGAATTTTTTTCATATCTAATACCAATATTGTATTTTTCAAAACATATCCCTCCTATCTTAAAGTC
>NZ_JBFNEO010000275.1:0-2992 GCF_040797585.1 Clostridium sp. | reverse complement strand
GTATATATGTAAAATTTAATTATGTTAAATATATCCTGAGTTTATATCTTTAACATATAAAAGAGATATAATTATATTAGTTAGAAATTTTTTATATTAAATGGAGGATATGTAATATGAAGATAGTTTTATTAGAGCCATTAGCAATAAGTAAGGATACATTAGAAGATTTATCCTATAAGCTAAAGGATATGGGGCATGAATTTATATCCTATGACACAGTGGAAAAAGACACTGAAATTCTAAAGAAAAGAGCGGAATCTGCAGATATTCTTATAATTGCAAATAATACTTTAAATGGGGAAGTTATAAGATCAGTAGAGAATCTTAAGTATATAGCTGTGGCTTTCACGGGAGTAGATCATGTTGATAAAGAGGCATGTAGGGAAAGAGGAATAAAGGTATCTAATGCCCAAGGATATGCTACTGAAGCAGTAGCAGAACTTACCATAGGAATGATTATATCACTTTTAAGAAATGTTATAAAATGTGATGAGGTAACTAGGAAAGAAGGAACCAAGGCTGGTCTTGTAGGAAGTGAATTAAATGGAAAGACAGTGGGGATAGTAGGAACAGGAGCCATTGGACTTAGAACTGCTGAGATTTTAAAAGCTTTTAATTGCAAGCTTTTAGGATATAGTAGATCTGAGTCTAAGAAGGCGAA
Organism: Clostridium sp.; assembly: GCF_040797585.1. Lineage (GTDB taxonomy): Bacteria > Bacillota > Clostridia > Clostridiales > Clostridiaceae > Clostridium_Z. Next base: position 2,328 of record NZ_JBFNEO010000275.1, on the reverse strand, counting down.
GGAATTAGGAGTAGAATATGTTACCCTTGAAGAATTACTTTCAAGAAGTGATATAGTTTCTTTACATACTCCTTTAAATGAGGAAACTAAAGGACTTATAAATAAAGAGAGAATAGCTCTTATGAAGAAGAGTTCGATACTTATAAATGTAGCAAGAGGTCCTGTGGTAGATAGTGACGCTCTTGCAGAGGCATTAAATAATGGGGATATTGCTGGTGCTGGTATAGATGTTTTTGAGGTGGAACCACCTATTAAATCTAACCATCCTTTACTTAGTTCAAAAAACACCTTAGTTACACCTCATGTAGCTTTTGCTTCAGAGGAGTCTATGATAAAGAGAGCTAATATAGTTTTTGATAATGTATACTCATGGATAGATGGGGAAGAAAAAAATATAGTTATATAAGTTTTTATTAAAGAGGCTCTCTAGTTTTACTAGAGAGTTTTTTATCTGATGGCTACTAATTGTAACGCCCTATCATCTTAAAAGTTATGGAATAACAGTTGCTTTGCTCCTGAATTAACTAATTTAGCCTTGAGATAGTAGAAAGAATACTATTTGAAGGAAGATTCGTTTTATTTTCTAATGAAATTCTAATGTTTCATTAAGTCTTTTATAATACTCTAAGTTTATAATTAAGTTAAGTCAAAGGGATAAAATAAAAATTAAAAGTTGGAGGTATTAATTATGGTAACAATAGAGCAAATTGATGAATTAAAAAAGAGAGTTAATGTAAGTTATGAAGATGCGAAGGAAGCATTAGAAAATAGTGATGGAGATGTATTAGAAGCTATACTTTATTTAGAAAAGAGTGGGAAAATAAAAAAGGAAGAAGAAAATAAGGACAATGGAGAAAGTTTTTCGAAGGTAGCTTGTAGCTTTATAGCTTGGTGCAAAAAATGGATAGGAAAAGGAAATAGAAATCATATAATAGTAACAAAAAGAGATAATGTTATATTAAAACTATCCTTAACAATATCTGCAATAATTACTATAGTTGCACCGTATATAGCAATACCATTAGTAATATTAGCGTTATTTACAGGACACAAATTTAGAATTCATGGACAGGACGTTGAGAATAGTAAGGTAAATGAGACTTTGGATAAAGTATCTAACACAGCAGAGAATATAAAAGAAGAGTTTGTAAAATAGTTATTTCATAAAGTTACTACCTAGCGTGATATTTCTATAGACGTATCACATCATGTATTAAACTAAACCTTAATATGCTATTATTTACATTATATTTAAGGGTTGAGTTTACATGTAGTACCTCTAGATATTTAAACCTTTTAAAATATAAATGTAAAATCAAAGCTTTTAAATTCATTTAAAATGTGAAAAGATATAAAAACACACTGACTATAAGAAGATTTTCCTATAGAAATAGTGTGTTTTTTGATATGATTAATTTAATATTACTTTAAAGCTATTTTTAAGTTTGGAGGAAAGGATATGAAGGGTAAGATACTTATAATAGAGGATGAGGTTAAGATAGCAAGATTTCTAGAATTAGAGTTAAACTATGAGGGTTATGAAGCTTTTAAGATTCATGATGGAAGAGAAGGACTTATGAAAGCAAGAGAAGAAGACTTTGATTTAATACTTCTAGATATAATGCTTCCTTCTATGAACGGGATAGAGGTTTTAAGGAGAATTAGAGAGAATTCAGAGGTACCAGTGATTATGCTTACAGCTAAGGATGATACCATGGATAAGGTTACAGGTCTTGATATGGGAGCAGATGATTATGTAACAAAACCTTTTGAGATAGAGGAACTTTTAGCAAGAATTAGGGTAGCACTTAAGAAAAATAAGAGTGTAAATATAAGTAGTAATATTCTTAAAGTTAACAATTTAAAAGTAGACTTAGATAAATACATTGTTACTTTTAATGATAAAATAATAGATCTTACAAAACGTGAATTTGATTTATTACACTATCTTCTGGAGAATAAAAATAGAGTATTATCTAGAGAAAAAATAGTGGAAAGAGTTTGGGGGTATGATTACCTAGGAGATACAAATGTGGTTGATGTATATATAAGATATTTAAGAAGTAAAATTGATGATAAGTATGATAGGAAATTGATTCACACTATAAGAGGGGTGGGCTACGTTATAAAAGATGAATAACTCTGAAATTGACTACAAAGAAATAATAAAATACTTAGAAAAAATTATTATATATATATGGAATGAACTTACGGGTTTTCTAAAAAAAGCTTATAAGGATTTTGTAACTAAACTAAGATTTTCTATAGTTTTAAAACTTAATCTTATGTATATGTTAAGAATCATAGGTAGTTTAATAACTTTAAATA
>NZ_JBFNEO010000274.1:0-3034 GCF_040797585.1 Clostridium sp. | reverse complement strand
GTAATGAGGAGTTTGAGGAAGTAGTTGAAGGCAGTATTGAGAGAGCTGCTAATGGAAAAGCCGTAGTTAATTTAAAATATATAAATAATAGTATTTATGGAGTATTAACATATCCTTTATATATTAATGACAATTATTTAGGGATAGTTACCATAAATAAAAATTATAAAGATTTATATTCTTCTTATGAAAAAGCTATGCAATTTACTTCATTAATGGAGGTTATAGTTTTTCTTATCATATTTATATTGATTTTCTTAATTATAGGAAGAATTACAGATCCAATTACCAAGCTAACAGAGGCTGTTAACATGGTAGGAGAAGGGGATTATGATATATCTATTGATATAAAGAGTGAAGATGAGGTTGGAATATTAGCAAATGAATTTATTAGTATGAAGGATAAGATACAGAATCATATAGAGAATATAAATTTACAAAAGGAAAAAGTAGAAAAACTTGAAGTAAGTAGAAGAGAGTTTTTTAATAATGTAACCCATGAATTAAAAACTCCTTTGACTTCAATTTCAGGATATGCCGAAATGCTAAAAGATGAGATGGTAAAGGATGAAGAGTTTAATAAGAGAGCTATAGAGAGAATATATTCTGAAAGTGAAAGGTTACATGGACTTGTATTAGATCTTATAGAGGTATCAAAGGGATTATCTAATGTAGAGAAAGATAATGAAAATATTGATATGAAGATACTACTAAGTGAAATCTGTGATGATATGACCATAAAAGCTGAAAAATATTCATTAAAATTATGTACAAGTATTAAAGAAGGATATATATTTGGACAGAGCAATAGAATTAGAGAGTTAATTATAAATATTATAGATAATGCAATAAAATATTCTAAGGATAATGAAGAAATTATTGTTAATGGTGAAGAAAGAAATAACTACTATAATATTGAAGTTTCTAATAAAGGGGGCCCAATTCCAGAAGAGATATATAATCATATATTTGAGCCATTTATAAAGTCAGCACAATCTAGAGAAAAGCAAAGTAGGGGATTAGGGCTATATATATGTAGTGAGATATCAAAGGAACATAAGGGTCATATATCCATAGAGAATGGAGAATTAATTAAAGTTAAAATAGAAATTCCTTCTATCGGCAACAACTTGGAAACAAGTGAGTATGATTTGGTAAAAACCTCATGATAGTATTTAAATATAAAAACAGAGGAGGATGTTTATGAAAAATACTATTATAAGAAAGTTGTTATCATTATTTTTATTATTAGTTCTTACTCTATCTATGATGGCTTGTCAGGCTAAGGATAAGGAAATAGTATTAGCAAATGATGTTATGGAGCAAGTAAAGGTAGAAGAAATGGAGGTAAAAGATAGTATTCATAGGGGGAATAAGTATTTAGAAGAAGAAAAGTATGATGAGGCTAGAAAAGCTTATGAAGAAGCCATATCTATGGGGATAAATAATAAGGACACATATCTTGAAATAAAGAATATGTATATGGAAAAAAAGAGATTTGATGATGCATATTATATAATAAAACTAGCAATAGAGAACAATGTAGATATTGACAATATGAAAGCCATACTTGAAGATATAAAGAAGAATTTTGAGGAAATAACTATGGAGAATTCCATAAATGAAAGAGATAATTATAGCTTACCTAAGGATGTAGTCTTAAATATAAATGGGAAAGATGTAAAAGGTATTGTGAAATGGGAGAGTAATGAGGTTAATACAAGTAAACCAGGAAATTATATATATAAAGGAGTAGTTGAGCAGTATGGAAGAAGTGTTAAGCTAACCTTAAATGTAAAAGCTAAGCCTAAAGAGGTAGTTAAAGAGAAGAAAATAGGCTATGTTAAAGAGGTTGGTAAGGATTATATAAAGTTTGATGAAGTAGAATTCTATATGTATGAAGACGCCTATAGAGAGGCAAAAAAAGATGGTGAGTTAGACTATGATTATTACAATCCAGAAGGAACTGTTTATAATGATTATCATATAAGAAATAACAATTATGATTTAAAAAAGTATAATTTTAGTAAGGATATAGTTTTTAAATTATGTAAAGGTAGAGTATCACAATCATATTCTAATGGAGCAGAGACAACAGAGGTTTCCTATGAAGTATTTAAACAGGTAGCTGATAAGACAGACTCAGCATACAATAAAAACTTAAATATAGTGGAGAAAGGTATTTTATGCTGGATATATCTTGAGGACAATAATGTTGTTAAAATAGAACATCAATATACACCTTAAATGAAATTTGAAATTATAAATAGAAGATGAATTTACTAATATAATAGATGACTTATAAGATTATATAGATATAGAGAAAAACAAAATAGAGATTTATGTATATATGTATTGATGGATGAAGAGAGTATAAGTCATATGTATATATATAAACAAGAGAATCAATTAAATGCAAAATTAAGATTTTATCTACCGGCAACAACTTGGAAACAAATGAGCATAATTTGGTAAAGATCTCATGATAGTATTTAAGTATAGAAACTAAAGGAGGATATTTTTATGAATAATACTATTATAAAGAAGTTGTTATCATTATTTTTATTATTAGGTCTTACCTTATCTGTGATGGCTTGTCAGGCTGAAGATAAAGAGATAGTATTAGCCAATGATGTTATGGAGCAAGTAAAGGTAGAGGAAATGGAGGTGAAAGAAAGTATTCAAATAGGCAATAAGCATTTAGAGGAAGAAAAGTATGATGAAGCTAAGAAAGCTTATGAAGAAGCCATATCTATGGGGATAAATAATAAAGACACATATCTTGAAATAAAGGATATGTATATGGAGAAAAAGAGATTTGATGATGCATATTATATAATAAAACTAGCAATAGAGAATAATGTAGACATTGACAATATGAAAACTATACTTGGAGATATAAAGAAGAATTTTAAAGAAACCACTATTGAGAGTTCTATAAATGAAAAAGATAACTATAATTTACCTAAAGATGTAACCTTAAATATAAACGGAAAAGATGTAAAAGGTATTGTGAAATGGGAGAGTAATGAGG
>NZ_JBFNEO010000273.1:0-3046 GCF_040797585.1 Clostridium sp. | reverse complement strand
ACTATAGGTTTTCACTAGAGAATTAACTTAAGCAATTAAAGTATTATTCATTATCCCGAATGGATTTTGTATAATACTTTTTTAATGCAAAGAAAATCAATATATCTTAAGTAATGCTTTTAAAAACATCTCTATTAAGATATACTTTCTATATAAGTTTAACTAGAATTTAAGATTTAGCTTTTATAGCTAAGTAACTTATTTAGGAGGGAAGCCCTAATGAATGATAAAAACAGTGTGGATATAGCAAAGGCAGCTATAGAGATGGCAATCTCTTCAAGAAGCCATGAAGAAATACTTATAAAAGAATTCAAGGAAAATAATATTTCAGCTGTTGCTGTAGATATAGGTGGAAATTTAACCTCATCTATTCAAAAGATTATAGAGAGGGCTCTAGTTGCATCCAAGAGAACTGGAATAATAAAAGATTGTCATGTCCATGATGGAGCTGTTGCAGGAGCAACAAGAGAAGCTATAATGCAGGTATTAGCTAAGGCAAATGGGCTTAATGTAGGTGGAAAAATAGGTATTGCAAGACATGGAGAGCACATAAGTGTATGTATTTTCCTAAGTATTGGTCTTCTTCATTTAAATGAGGTTGTAATAGGCCTTGGACATAGGTCAATACCAAATCTTTAGAATAATCCTTTAATGTTTTCTATGATTATAATACCATTTATAATCATACTCTTTGTAATTTTGAGATTACTATAGCCTAAGTCTTGTATAGAGCTTCATAAGGCTAAAGATGGTGAGCGGTATTTTTAAAAATAGGATTTAGCTTAAAGATAAGAAGAATTAATTTTATTAGATAATACACCATAGAGTTTAATGGGTTAAGGGAAAATTCATGGCTAAAACCATGGATTTTCCCTTAGTTTATTTACATAAATAAAACTTTAAATAATTTAACTCCTTATTATACCTAAGTTATACTATTAAAATTATTAACTTTTATAAGAAGAATTTTTATATTTTCTATTAAAATATTGAATTTAGAGGTGGTGTGTCCATGCATATACCCTATCTAAATTTAATCTTTAAATAGGCTGTGAATTATGGTAGATTACAGTTTAGTTTAATATGTGATTCAGTACATCTGTATAAAAATAAGGTTTAATAATAAGAAAGCAAAAGCAATAGAAAGTGGAGCCCTGAAATCATTTAATAAGTTCCTAAATGATAAATGTAATAGACTTTAATTTTAAATAATATATAGGAAATGGGTGGGAAGTTATAAAAATTAATTTTATAATTGCATGAGTTATGATAAAATATAGGATTGTAGCGTGTTTTTATAATTTATACATAATTTTAATGGACATGCTATACCATTATTTAATAAAGATTAAATAATAACTAGTAAATATGCTAGTTTATTTTATTTTACTCTTAAAAGTAGTATTTAATAAATTGTAGATAAACCATCATAAGAGTAAATATCATAAAGATTTATATAGAATTAGTGTTTTATAACATATGAAGTATAAATTAACTTCCCATGATTCTATATAAATAAGTTTACTAGAATAAACTAAGGAAGGAAGACATAAATGAAAAGTGAAAAAGTAAAAGCAAAAGAATATTACATAAAAGATCTTTTAAGTGATAAATTTTTATTTGAAATACCAAATTATCAAAGACCTTATTGCTGGAATAAGGAGAATGTTAACCAGCTTATTGACGATATCATAGACGCTATAGAAAATAATAGGGATGAATTTTCAGATGACTTTGATTCCTATGAGCCATATTTTATAGGAAGTATAATCCTTTGTACAAAGAATAGTAAAGATGACGGTTCAGGAGTATATGATGTAATAGATGGACAGCAAAGATTAACTTCTATTACTATGCTTGTTGCAGCTATAAGAGATTTAGTAGAAAATGAAGAATATAAAAGCACTCTATCTTCTTTAATTTATCAAAAGCCTAATGCTTTAATGGGAACTAAGGGAAGCATAAGACTTAATGTTCGCGATAAGGAGCAGGAGTTCTTTAAAAAATACATATTAGAATTAGGTGGAACTAATAACATTAATGAATGTGAAGATGAGGATATTAATGAAGCTAAGGCTAGCATGATAAAGGCAATAAATATATTCAAGGAAAAGTTCTATGATGAGGATGGAGTTTTAGATAAGGAACTTTTAAATACATTTGTAATGTATCTTCTTCAAAGGGTGGTTTTAATAGCTATAACCACAGATTCCTTTGCTTCAGCCTTTAGACTATTTAATGTAATAAATGCAAGAGGACTTCCACTTACAAACTCAGATCTTTTAAAGAGTGAAAATCTAAGAGCCGTAGAAGAAGAGCTTCAAGATGAATATACAGCTAAGTGGGAAGATAGTGAGGATGATATAGGCCGTGAAAATCTTGAAATGCTAATAGGCTTTATGAGGACTCTAAAGCTTAGAAAGAAAGCAACTTCAACTATATTTGAGGAGTATGTGAAGAAGGTATTTACCTTATATCCAACCTTTAGAGGGAAAGAATTTATAGATACCTTAAATGATATAAAAACTATATACACTAAATATATAGTAGAAGGAACCATTGAGGTAGATGATAAAGAAAAAGAAACTTATTATAACAATCTTATGAACTTAATGAGAGAGGGCGTATCCTTTAATGAGTGGATGGTTACAGTTATAAAGTTTGTTCAAAAGTTTAGAGATGATAATGGCTTATATGACTTTGTAACTCTACTTGAGAAGAAAATAACTGTAGATTGGGTTAATGGACTAAACTTTAGTGAGAGAATTTCAAGACTTCATAGGATAGTAGATATTATAGAGGAAAGTAATACAGTTAAAGAAGTACTAGACAATGACATATTTAATAAGGAATTAAACCATAGTAGAGGATTATTCTATAACTCCTTAAATGATTCTGATTTCTACACTAAGGGAAGAATGATGATACCTAAATATGTTCTTTTAAGAATGGAAATGGAAGATGGCAAACCAGGTAAGAAAAAATTAGAGTTTAACCTGTCCAAGCTAAGTATTGATAATATTCTTCCAAGAAGACCATCTAATCC
>NZ_JBFNEO010000272.1:0-3075 GCF_040797585.1 Clostridium sp. | reverse complement strand
TGATACTCTCCCTTGAGTTATATTCCCAAGAAACTTACATATATCTGAACATTTCATGCCACAAATGCTTCTCATGAGTACAACAATCATAGCTTTTACACTCACCATACTCTTTACACCCTTTAAATATATGCTATGTTTACTTACATTAAAATTTTCACATATGAATTCTAATATATTATCAATTGAATAGTCTCTTTTAATTATATGTCTTTGACTTCTGTATTCTGTTACATCATCAATAAACTCTATAGAATCTATATTTTTCCCTACACAAGTTCCTATAATATTTCTATATTTATTTCTAGCTTTCCTCAAATTCTTAGAAAACATACTGAGTATAAACTACTAGCTTAAATTCATCTTTCCTAATCCCTAAATATGTAGATAAACTAGAAAATCTATATTTCTCAGGTGACTTATTATACTCTTTTATGTCAGTTGGATTATTGTGTATATACAAAGAAAGTGCACATAGATACCTCTCATCTTTAACTATTTTACTTTTAAATCTATCCTGAAAAAGATGTCCATGTCTTTTATGTTTAATATTAAAATATCTAGCATATTTAAAATTTATAGCATGCATTATCTTGGATATATCAGCTCCACAACAATCAATTATAAAGTGAGCATGATTAGTCATCATACAATATCCATAAACCTTAAATAAATATAGTTTTTTGTACTGATTAATTATATTTATATAGGTTATCTTATCCTCGTCATCCTTAAAAAGATCCACCTCACTTATACTTCTGATCATTATATGATATATAGCTTTATCATCTTTAATTCTAGCTATTCTAGGCATAATATTCCTCCTATTCTGTTTTTATTATAAATTGTAGACCTAATTTGTGATTATTATTCTCTTATATGTATAAATGTTAACCGTCCCTAAACTAGGGACGGTTAACATTTGTACGCAACCTAAAATTTAAATTATTAATATTGCAACTAAAGTCGTCGCTCCTAGTCCTATTAATACTGGTTTCAAATTTCTCTTAGCAACCTCAAATGGGCTCAACCCACATATTGCTGCCGCAGGAATCACAGCCCATGGTACTATAGTTCCTCCTCCTATCCATATTCCAGATATCTGTCCCAAGGCAGTTAATGTTGCTAAAGAACTACCATTATCACCAGCAAAAAGTCTTGCTATAGATCCTACTAAGGGTATCCCTGAAAATCCAGACCCATCTAGTCCTGTTATTGCTCCAACCCCAGTTAGTGTAATAGCTGATACTGCCTTGTTTACAGGAACTAGGTATGCTAAATATGCACCTAAATCATTAACTATTCCTTTAGATGTTAAGGGTAAAATCTCTCCAAATACTTTTGTAATTGCCGAATCTCCCATATAAAAAAATGCAGCTACAGGAATTATGACTCCGAAAATCTTAAAACCAAACATTAGCCCATCTACTATATTTGATGTAACCTTTTCCCACACTTTATCTCTGTAGGCTATCAAAGCTACTATTGACAATATCATAAGAGCTGTCCCACCTACTAAAGCTGTAGCATCGCCTCCTTGAAGGTTGTATGAAATCATTAAACCAATGTCTATGGAAAATAACAATATAATTATTACTGCAAGAACTTTTCTTAATTTCTCTGGAATATATATTTTATCTTCCTCATTGTGACTAATTTTAAAGTCAACCATTACACTTTTTATCGTTCCATTTTTCATATCCTTTCTAAGAAAATAGAAAGCTGATATTACTGTTACAACACCCATTGTTATCTCTAAAGGTATTGACGCTCTCATGACTTCTGAAATTCCTATCCCTGCTGCATCTGATGTAAGCTTAGGAGCTGCTTGTATTATATAATCGCTAGATAAGGCTATTCCATATCCAAATATGGTCATAGATGTTGCAACTCCTATAGGTGGTAACCCTGCTTCTACTGCTATTGGAAGAAATATAGCTCCTATTAATGCTATGGATGGTGATGGCCAGAAGAACCAAGATATTATCATCATAAAGAGTCCTATTCCAAAATAAGCAATAGTGTAATTTTTCATAAATTTACTAAAGGGTCTTACTAACTCCTCATTTATTTTGGTATCTTTTAATACTCCGCTCATGGCTGTTATTATTGAAATTATGAATATTGTTGGCATAAGCTCTTTAGTCGCGTATATTAGTGAATTAAATACACCCATTAAAGATTTATAAAGAGATTCTGTTCCTATAATCCCTAACACTAAAACTCCAATAATACATAGTAAACTTGTATCCTTCTTTCTAATCATAAACAGTATAATTAGTATAATAAATATTAGATATACATAATGTATTAATGTTAAAGCTATCCCAAGTTAACCATCCCTTATTACTTAGTTATATTACAAAATATGCTAAATAAACAATGTGGTGCTTATATCCAATAGTCTTATCTATCTAAAGTTGGTCATAAGTTTTAACTCTAAGTAACCTCTTGCATTAATTAGTTGTTAACCGTCCCCAAATTAAAAGAGCTCACATAACAAGCTTGTAAGTCAGCTATAATTAGCTATACGAAACTTGCTAAATGAACTCTTTATATAATAATAGTTTATTCTATAACTCTATATTGTATACTTTAGAATACTTATTTCTTAAATAGTCTAAAAAATACTTAGAATTTAACTCTTCTCCAGTTACTTTCTTTATAAGCTCTGAAGGTTCATAAATACTACCATGTACATGAATATTATCATTTAACCACTTACCAATATAAGAGAATTCTCCCTCTTCTATCTTTTCATACATATCTGGCATATCTTTAAGCATCTTATTTAAAAACTGAGCTCCATAAATATTTCCAAGAGCATAGCTTGGAAAATATCCAAACATTCTGCCTGACCAGTGCATATCCTGAAGCACACCTTCCCTATCATCTTTAGGCTCTACCCCTAAGTATTCTTTATACTTTTCATTCCATACCCTTGGTAGATTTTCTACATTTAAGTTTCCATCTATCAACATTTTCTCAATCTCATATCTTATTATTACATGCAAACTATAAGTTAATTCGTCAGCCTCTACTCTTATAAATGATGGCTCTACCTTATTTATGGCC
>NZ_JBFNEO010000271.1:0-3082 GCF_040797585.1 Clostridium sp. | reverse complement strand
CTTCTTTTAAAACTTTACTGGAAACTAAAATAATTTTTAAATATTCCAATGTATTTATATCCACACTTACAAAATCTTTATTCTCTTTCAAGGTTATAGATTCTGAAACTATGTCATAGATTAGAGATAAATCAGCTTCTTCTAATACATCCTTGTAATTTGATAAATGATTTTCTAAAGAATTTACTTTTAATAAAGGTATATTTGATACATTGAGTATTTTACAGTTATTATTGATTACCACACCTAAAGGATATACTTTTATATAGTCATTTAATTCTTCAGAAGTTTTAATTTTTTCATTGATATTTTTTTCTAAAAACTTACAATAATTACTTAAATGAGACCTGAAATTTTTAGTTATAAGCTTCTTATGCATACCTTGATGTTTGAATAATTTACCATCATTTGTAACTTCAATGAATATAGAATCATCCAAAGAGAAATCAAATATTTTTAATACAAAAATTCCTTTTTTAGTAATTATAATCTCATCTAAATCAATAGTTTCCCCATTAATATCTATTGATAAGTTTTTAAATTTTTTCATATTAGAAATTCCATTTATAGCTTCTAATATAGAATTATTTTTAGAAGTAGAAAGGTTAGATTTAATTGAGTTTAAAAGTTTTAAATTAGTTATTACTAGAGAAGTTAACTTTTTAAAGTCATCATATTCTGTGTAAGAAAACATAGTTAAGACTTCCTTTGGAACTTCCATAACTTTTGATAATTCTCTAGAAGTTTTATAATAACTAGAAAAATCTTCTTTATAGCGCTGAAGAATATGTACTATGGATTTAAGACTATGTTCTTTAGTTTCACTTAGATTATTAAATTCATTTATTATAAGGTTTTCCATTTCATTAAAATATTCTATTGGATTATCCTTATCATATGTTAATTTATTAGAAGAGCTTATTTTTAAGTCATATAACTCCTTATCTAAATTATCTTTTGTATTTATTAAATTAGAAAACATTGTAGTACCCCCGAAAATAATGCTATTATATATATTCATATGAATATATTGTATAATTTATTCAACTAATTAGTAAAGACATTATATTATTAAAATGATATAATATTTCAAGAAAAGTGAGGTGTTATAATGAGTGATTTAGCAGGAAATGGATGTGACATCCTAGTTCCTTTTAATGAGAGAAAGCCTTTAGAGGAAATTGAGCGTAGCCTAATAAAGAAGTATAGAAAACAAACTTGGGCTAAATTTATTAAGGCTATAAAGAATTATAACCTGGTAGAGGATGGTGATAAAGTAGCAGTTGCTATATCAGGAGGAAAAGATAGTCTTATTATGGCAAAGCTTTTTCAAGAGCTTAAAAGACATGGACAGATGAATTTTTCCCTTGAATTTATAGCTATGGATCCAGGATATCATGAAAATATTAGGGAGCTTCTTATAGATAATTGTGAGTATTTAAATATCCCTTTACATATATTTAATTCAGGTATTTTTGATGTAGTAGATAAAATTGCTAAGGATTATCCTTGCTACATGTGCGCTAGAATGAGAAGAGGAGCTTTGTATTCTAAGGCAAAGGAACTAGGTTGTAATAAGCTTGCATTAGGACATCATTTTAATGACGTTATAGAAACTACTTTATTAAATGTTTTATATGCAGGTAATTTTAAAACTATGCTTCCAAAGATTAAGGCTTCTAACTTTGAGGGCATAGAGCTTATAAGACCACTTTATTATATTGAAGAGAAGGATATTCAAAGATTCACACAAAGTAGTGGTATATGGCCGTTAAACTGTGCTTGCATGGTATCCGCAAAAAAGATAGGGAATAAACGTTATGAAATTAAAGCTCTTATAGAAAATATAAAGAAGGACTTTAAGGATGTTGATAAATCTATATTCAAATCAGCAGAGAACGTAAATGTAGAGTCAATTTTAGGATGGGTAGAGGGAGGAAACCACCACTCTTATTTAGATGAATATGATAAATAAAGTTACACTGCTAATTTAGAGTTACTAAAGGTAATATAAAAGACTTTCCCACTAGATTTTATACTAGTAGGAAAGTCTTTTATTATTTATTGATAAATTTTAAGTTGCGATTTTTTGTAATTTTAAATATTTTATAATAAATTACTTATAAAATATTTAAAATAGTATATGAGCTATTAAGGTTATTATAGGTAATGTTATTAAGGTTCTAAGAATGAAGATTACAAGTAAGTCTTTAACATTTAGTGGTATCTTAGATCCAAGTATAAGACCACCTACCTCAGACATATAAATAAGCTGAGTAACAGATAGGGATGCTACTATGAATCTTGTCATATCACTTGTAATACTGCTAGCCATAACTGAAGGTAAAAACATATCTGCAAAGCCTACCATAATTGTTTGAGAGGCAGCAGCAGCTTCAGGAATTTGAAGTAAATTTAAAAGAGGAATAAATGGTAATCCAAGCCATTCAAATAAGCTAGTATATTCCGCTATTATTAGAGCAAGAGTACCCATAGACATTATTACAGGGGTAACACCAATCCACATATCAAATATATTTTTAAATCCATCTAAAGAAACCTTTTTAATATTATTTTCAGGAGAATTTGCCTTTTCTATAGCTTTTTCTAAACCAAAGGAAAAGCTTGTATATCCTTCTGGAATAAGTTCGTTTAAATTACTATTACAGTTATTATAATAGCTATCATTTATCTTACTTAAAGGCGGAATTCTTGGAATTATAAAAGCTGCAACAATACCAGCAAAGGATACAGTAAGATAAAATGGAACAAACATATGAGAAAGATTAACTTGAGCTATAACAACTAAAGCAAAAGTTATAGATACTGCAGAAAAGTTAGTAGCTATAATAGCAGCTTCTCTTTTAGAGTAAAAACCGTCCTCATATTGTTTACTAGTTAGAAGAACTCCTATAGTTCCATCCCCTAGCCAAGAAGTTATACAATCTATAGATGATCTTCCAGGTAATTTGAATATAGGTCTCATTACCTTTGTAAGTAAGGAACCAAAAAATTCTAATAGTCCAAAATCTAAAATTAAAGGTAGTAATAAACCCGCAAATAAAAATAATCCAAATAAAAC
>NZ_JBFNEO010000270.1:0-3089 GCF_040797585.1 Clostridium sp. | reverse complement strand
TTAAGAAATCTAACCACAATATGTTGTCTTAGAATTTAAAAATCTAATACAATATCCTGTAGTTCTTATTCTCTGTGCCACAGACCTTTTTAGATTTACTCAATTGCAATAAGTCTTACCTTTATTATACTGTCCATTTCCTCTACACTACTTATTAGGTCTTTTATATCCATGTCCATTTTAGATATATCAAAAGTTATGGTAACATTAGCTGCATTATTTAATGGAATATCCTGACTTATGGTTAATATATTCCCCTTAAAGTCTGCAATTTTATCTAATACCTTAGAAAGTACTCCTTCTCTATGGCTAAGTAACAATCCTATAGTGGCCTTTTGTCCTTTTAGTCCTTCTGAGACCATAAAAACATTATCCTTGTACTTATAAAATGTACTTCTACTGATTCCTACTTTTTTTACCCCCTCTGATATATCCTTTACTTTTCCAGTATAAATTAATTCTTTTACTTCTATAACTTTTTCAAAAACCTCTGGTAAAACCTTGCTGTTAACTATTAAAAATTTTTCTCCCATTTTATCACCTTTTCTATGGTAACATAAACTGCCTTAACTGAAAATAAGCAAAGAGAATTATTTAAATTTATCCCATGTATACTTCCTCTAATACTCCCACTGAAGCTAAGAATCACTTGATAATAACTATATTATATTTAGTTTATTTCTTAGCTTTAATAACATATCTTCAGTCATAGATGATAAGTCGTATTTAGCCTTGAATCCCCATTCTTCCTTAGCACAAGTATCATCAATAGAATCCGGCCATGAATCTGCTATTCCTTGTCTTATAGGATCCACATCATAGGTCATTTCAAAACCCTTTATATGCTTCTTTATTTCTGCTGCTATTTGTGAAGGTTCAAAACTCATTGCTGTTATATTAAATGAATTTCTATGAATTAACTTACTTGGATCTGCCTCCATAAGATTTACAATGGCATTTAAAGCATCTTCCATATACATCATATCCATATAGGTTCCTTCTTTTATATAACAGTTATACGTGCCTTCTTGTAGAGCCTTATAGTATATATCAACTGCATAGTCAGTAGTTCCACCACCTGGCTCTGCTACATAGGATATAAGTCCTGGGAATCTAACTCCTCTTGTATCTACTCCAAATTTTTTATAATAATAATCACATAAAAGCTCTCCTGAAACCTTTGTAACTCCGTACATTGTAGCAGGTCTTTGAATAGTGTCTTGAGGTGTCTTTATTTTTGGGGTACTTGGTCCAAAAGCTCCTATAGAACTAGGTGTAAAGAAAGAACAATTATTCTCTCTTGCTACCTCTAAAGCATTAAATAACCCCCCCATATTTATCTCCCAAGCAAGAGTTGGTTTCGCTTCAGCAACTGCAGAAAGTAAAGCTGCTAAATGAATTATACTATCACAATTATGCTTTTTAACTATTTCTGCCATGGCCTTTCCATCTAAAACATCTAATACTTCGAAAGGTCCTCCCTCTATTACATTAGAGTTTTCTATTCTTCTTATATCTGTCGCTATTACGTTATCATTTCCATATATATTTCTTAAGTGTGGTACAAGTTCAGATCCTATTTGTCCAAGACATCCCGTTAATAATATTTTTTTCATCTCATCGCCTCCGTAACTATTTATATAAATTATAGATATATTATTCTACCCCGTGGTTTACCCCTAATATTTTCATTTCTAAATTAAAGTTAGGAGGTCATACCCCCATCTATAAGTTTTTTATATTAAGATAAGGAGATTCCTTACATCTTTTGTAACTTCTATATTAATCTAAAGTCTATTTAATAACGCCTAATTCCTTACCTACCTTTTCATATATAACTAATGCCTTATCAAGCATTTCTTTACTATGTGCTGCTGTTGGCATATTTCTAACTCTTCCTGTACCAAGTGGTACTGTTGGGAATACTATCGACTTAGCATAAACTCCT
Source organism: Clostridium sp. (assembly GCF_040797585.1). GTDB lineage: Bacteria > Bacillota > Clostridia > Clostridiales > Clostridiaceae > Clostridium_Z. The sequence goes on along the minus strand of NZ_JBFNEO010000270.1, from coordinate 1,141 downwards.
TCTTCATATAATCTTCTGCTAAACTCTTGTGTTAGCTTTTCATCTCCTATGATACATGGAGTTATTGGAGTTTCACTATGACCTATATTAAATCCTAAGTTCTTTAGTCTCTCCTTAAGATATCTTCCGTTCTCCCATACTCTTTCAACAAATTCCTTATTATTCATCATTATATCTATAGACTCTATACAAGCAGCCGCAGCCCCTGGAGTTAAAGATGTTGAGAATAAGAATGGTCTTGCGCGAACTTTAAGCCAATCTATAAGATCACTAGATCCAGCCACATATCCTCCAACTACTCCTATAGCTTTTGAAAGAGTACCCATTTGAAGATCTACCTTTTGGGATAATCCAAAATGCTTAACGGTACCTGCTCCTTCTCCCATAACACCTGACCCATGAGCATCATCTATATAAGTTATTAAATCAAGTTCCTCTGCAACTTCAACAAGCTTTGGAAGATTAACAACATCTCCATCCATGGAGAATACTCCATCACTTATTACCATTACCTTTTCATAAAGTCCACTTTCTTTAGCTTCTTTTCCTTTGGCTCTTAGATCTTCCATGTCGTTATGCTTATATCTAATTACCTTTGCTCCTGATAATCTACATCCATCTATTATAGAAGCATGATTTAATTCATCAGAAAGTATCGCATCTTTCTTAGTCATAATGGCTTGTATAGCTCCCATATTACAGTTAAATCCTGATTGGAATGCTATAGCCGCTTCTGTATGTTTAAATTCTGCTATTTTCTTTTCTAAATCTCTATGGATACTTAAAGTTCCATTTATAGTTCTAACCGCTCCTGCACCTACTCCAAATTTATTAGTAGCTTCAATTGATTTATTTATTATATTTTTATTAGTAGCAAAACCTAGGTAGTTATTAGAAGATAAATTTATTAGTTTTTTGCCCTCAATTTCAATTACAGGACCATTAGCTCCTTCTAATACATTAATTTCATTGTATAAACCTTTGGATTTTAAGTCTTCTAAATTTTCCTTAAGAAATTTATCTAACGCCTTACTTCCCATGTTTATCCCTCCTCAAAATATACTTGTATGCATATAACATACATATAATAATAATTGTCTTTACATTAATTATATCAAAGTCCTCTTATAGTTGCTAAGGT
>NZ_JBFNEO010000269.1:0-3090 GCF_040797585.1 Clostridium sp. | reverse complement strand
GGATATATCTTTAGGATTAATATTTACTTCTTTTGATATTCTTTTCAAAGAGTAAAAGGCTCCTTCTACATATATTATAGCCTCATCTTCCTTTATTTTAATAACATCATAAAACGCCTTTCCATCAGAGCTAATTTGTACAACATCCCCCTCTAAATCCTCATCTAAAAAATCAGTAATCTTATATTGTTGAAATAAATAATTTTTTATATTAGTATGCTTAGTTTTATAGCTAGGTTTATTTATATATTCGTTATTAAATTTAGCAAAATCCTTATGAAAATATGCATTTTCTCCAATGATTTCATTATAGTTTTCTTTTTCTTCTTTTATAATTTTGTAGTCTATAACTTCCCAAGTACCAACAATAGATATATCTCCATTCTTTGGAGGCGATATACTATTATCCAATTGGGTATTATTTATTTCAACACAAGAAACCAGACTTAAACTAATTAAAAATATAAAAAATATTAATAAATACTTTTTCATAATCATCTCCTAATTAACTCTCATAGGGTAACATAATTACAACTTTTGTACCTCTCTCTACCTTACTTTCTATAATAAACTTACCATTATGTAGTTTCACAATTTCATCACATATTGAAAGCCCTATACCATTTTTAGACTTACTACTCTTTCCCTTATAGAATTTTTCCTTAACCTTCGGTAAATCCTCTTCACTTATTCCGCATCCTGTATCTAGCACTTGAATTACTAAATAATCTTTTAATGATTTTGCACTTATATTTACACTTCCGCCCTTATCAGTAAACTTTAAGGCGTTATCTATAACATTTATAAGGACCTGCTTTATTCTATTTACATCTAGGTTAATATCCTTAATATTTCCCTCTAATTTCACATTAAATATTATTCCATCTCTATCAGCTCTTGCATTCATATGACTTTTTACATAGTTTATAAGCTCTTCTACCTTAGTTATTTTTTTACTAAGTATTATTTTTCCCGATACAAACTTAGAGAAATCTAAAAGTTCTTCAACCATACCACTAAGCCTGTCACATTCTTGCTCTATAATATTAAGTCCATCCTTTACCATGGTTTTATCTATATCATCATATTGAAGAGTTATAGCCCATCCTTTAATAGATGTAAGAGGAGTTCTAAGCTCATGAGATACATTAGATATAAAATCATTTTTAAGCTGTTCTTTTTTTAAGATTTCACTAGCCATATAATTTAATGTATCAGATAACTTACCTATTTCATCATTATTTATTTTTACACTTCTAGCCTTATAATTTCCCTTTGCCATTTTTTCTGCCGCTCGGGTTACCTCTTCTATAGGCTGTATTATGCTATTAGCTAAAATCATAGTTATAAAACTTGATGCTATAACCACAAATGCTCCAATAAATAGAAAGACTATAGATATGCTATAAATAGACTTATTAACATTCTCTAAAGAAGTTATAAATCTTAATGCTCCTACTACCTTATCCTTTGATTTTAAAGGATAAGATACTGCCATTACTTTTGAAGTATTATAACTAAAAATATCCCTTATAATTTGATTATCCCCATTATCACTTAGATTTTTCTTACCTTTCCATACCCCTTTTCCACCTAAAAGAGCCTTTTTAACATCTTCCGGACTTTCTTCTGTGGAGTTAAGACCTGAGGAATCCATAAGAAGTTCCCCTTCTGGGCTCCAAATTTGTACTTGAGCTTCTGTTTGCTTCCAAAAAACATCTACGTCTCCTATGATATTTTCTTCTAAAGATACATTTGAAAAATATCTAGAATATATTTCTGAGGATATTTTTATTTGATTAGTTAGTAAATCTTCTATATTCTTATAATAATAATGTTTAACAAAATTTATTATTAAAAGCTCTAGAAGAAATACACTTATTATTACAATTAAAAGTAAATTTCTAACTACCTTATATTTTATACTTTTATTAGTTAGCTTATCTTTCATTCTAAACTCTCCATCTATATCCTGTTCCCCAAACTGTTTCAATGTATTTAGGATTTGATGAATCATCCTCTATTTTAGATCTAAGCCTTCTAATATTAACATCTACTATCTTAGGATCTCCAACAAAGTCATATCCCCATACTAAATTTAAAAGTTCATCACGGCTAAATGCCTTTCCTGGATTCTCAATAAACATTCTAAACAGCATATATTCTTTAGGGGTAACATCAATCTGATTATTATTTTTAAATAGCTTTTGAGAATATAAGTCTAAAGTAAATGGCCCTGACTCTATTACATCTTTATTAACTAGTAGTTTATCCTCCATTCTTCTTAAAAGTGCTCTTACTCTTAATATAAGTTCTACTGGGTTAAAGGGCTTTACCATATAATCATCTGCTCCAAATTCTAATCCCATTATCTTATCCATATCCTGCCCCTTTGCTGTAAGCATGATAATTCCCATATTAGGCATAGTTTTTCTAAGCTCTTCACATACATTGAATCCATCTATTCCTGGAAGCATAACATCTAATATAGCAATCTGAGGCTTCTCAACATTTGCAAGTCTTAATCCTTCCTCTCCACTCCCCGCCTCTATAACCTGAAAATTTTGTCTTTGAAAATTTATTTTAAGAAATCCTCTTATACTACTTTCATCTTCAACTAATAGTATTTTCGTCACTAATTGTACCTCCTTCTATGAATTACTTAATTTTAATAAACAAAGAGTGTTAAATTTGTCTCATTTATCTGATGGCTAGGAGCTGTAAAATCCCCATCTTCTTAAAAGATGGGGATAGCCGCGCTGCTACGCCCCTAGATTAACTTATCTAACCTTCATATGGTGAAAGAACACACCATATGAAGGAAGATTCGTTCTATAATTGAGATTAAAACTTAACACTTCTTTTAGATATATAATCTATATCTATTAAAATAATTTCAAAATTACTTTTCCTCTTCCTTAGCTTTTATAATTGTATTTAATCAGCTACTATTTTCTCATTTATATATTAAAACTTAATTTAAGGCTATGGTCAATGTAAATTATAATATATTATTTTATTGTTCTAAATTCATATCCTTCACTTTTTAAAAAATCTATTATTTGTGGAAGAGCTTCTGCTGTGCTTTCC
>NZ_JBFNEO010000268.1:0-3095 GCF_040797585.1 Clostridium sp. | reverse complement strand
CTAGTGGTCCTAGAGTTAAAGTATCATACCAGTTATAAAAATGGCCATTTAGTGTCTCAAGATTTTCTAAGGTATCCACCGTTTTCTTTAACCTATAGGTAAAATTATATATTCCTATATATCCTAGATCGTAGGCACAACTATTACTACTTATTGTCATGGCTATATTAGTAGGTGATGTTCTATGAGCTACTCCCTTTATAGGATCACTTTGATAGTTATCAGGTCCTAAATTATTATTTTCCTCATTTACAAAGTCCTCAAAATAAGCCCATATTCTTCTACTTAACTTTCTTAAATATCTCTCATCCTCTTTTTCTATATATAATTTATCATTATCTAAGTTTCCACTTAAACCATAAGCTATAAATGGGCTTAATATCCATAAACTCATGGAAGGTAGCATAAAGTATAATATGGTTAAAGAATTTAAATAGGATAGGTATCCAATAATTAAAGTTATTATAATGGATGGAGACATAAATCTAATGTAATATTTCACACCCTTATCCCCATTATTCTCTACAGCAAAAGCACTTTGCCACTCTAAAAGCTTATTCTTTGAAATAGTCATTCTATATAAACTTTTTGCCATAGCATTTATAACTATATAACTTTCATTAATAAAAAATGTAAATATTAAAAAGCATTGTTTAAACTTCTTTATAATTTCATGGTTTTTATAATTAAATATATTAACTATAAGTGGTGCGAGCAAACTAAACAAAGCAAAGCCAATCCAAAGCTCTAAATAAAAAGGGTTTATTATAAGTGCTACTAATATAGTGATTAAAATACTTGGATATACTAAGGCCATTTTAATATTATCAAGTATTTTGTACCTACCTAAGCTCTTAATTTCTTTTCTAAATACCCAAGGTAGGTTTTGCACATCTCCTCTTATCCATCTATGGTTTCTCATGGCATAAGAATGATAGTAAACAGGAAAGCCATCCACCAGAGGAGTGTCACTTAAAAAAGCTGTATTTAGTACTTCTCCTTCTATTAGGTCATGACTAAGCATGGTATTATCTTTTACTTTACCATCTAAATTTTCTAAAAATCTATCTACTGAGTATATTCCCTTTCCAGTAAAAATCCCCCTATAAAATAAATCTTCATATATCTCAGAAGATAGAGAGGAGTACATATTAAGTCCTTTATCCATTACATAGTTCTTTGAAAATTCTGTAGTATAAGCATTTTCTAATCCTACAACCACCCTAGGCTGCATAATTCCATAATTATAATTTAGAGGATGAGCCATAGCTCCAATTAACTTCTTAAATGTTCCTATAGGTACTTTTGTATCACTATCTAAGGTTATTACATATTTTATTTTGGGTAGTTTTCGTACAGAGTCTATTCCAACCTCATAAGTGGTGTTATTATCCCCTCTTAAGAGCTTATTAAGTTCTAATAGTTTTCCTCTTTTTCTTTCCCACCCCATGTATACTTTATCTCTATCATTAAATACTCTTTTTCTATGAAGGAAAAGAAACTTATCTCCATATTTACTATTCAGATCTTTTATTAGAGATAATCCTGCATTTATAATTTTTGAATCCTCTTCTAATACTTCTTCATTACTATCTCCAAAGTCACTACAAAGAGCAAAATAAATATTTTCCTCCCTGTTACTTAAATAATATACCTCTAAGTCCTTTATAAGCTTTTCAGTTCTAGAGATGCTATTAAGAATCGTTGGAACTACAACCAATGTAGCATCTTCTCTATTTATTCCTTTATCTAAGGATAATTTAGGTATATAATGTGGTTTTATAAAGATTAAGAATAACCCATTTATAAAAGTTTTAGCTATGTATCTTATAGGCAGTATCAATAATATATTTAATAATATAAACTTCCATATATTATTTCTATCTTCTCTTAAGAAAAATATTAGAACCACTTCAATTAAAACCATCATTGCTATTATAGATAGTCTATATAGATTTAGTTTTCCCTTTAAAGACATTCTCTCTAGAAAGTTCTTATTAATATTTAACTCCTTATAGAGTTCATCTTTCCCCTCTCCAATTAAATAATATCCAACATGACCTTCTGTTCCCTCTTTATTAGCAGCCAGGTCTATAGCAATATTGGCTATTTTTTCTTCATTGACATTACTTCTCTTAGATAGTTCTTCTATTTTATGTCTATAATAGTCCCTTGTTTTAAAATCCATATTTATATATATACTACTAGGATCTTTTCCTAGAATCTTATCAACTAGGCTTATGCTTTCAACAAAATTCTTCCAATTAAAACTATCTATAAATCTCAAAGAAGTAATAGATCCTGAAAGTTCTCTCTCAAGCTTAATTTCCTCAGTTTTTACCTTACTTACTACCTTATAAAGTTCACCTCTTTTAATATCTAACTTTTTCTCAACTACTGAGTATAACTCATCATTTTCAATCCCACTATCTTTTATAGCTTTCAAAAAGCTCTCTGCCATAATATATGTAAAATTTTCATCTATGGATTTGAATCTTTCTATCTCACCCTTTATCTCCTCTTCATTAATGGACATAGTAAGACGCCTTGAAAGATTCTCTCCTTTAATCTTTTCCTTCTCTAATTTGCAAACTTCTTCTGAAACAAATCTAATTCTCTCTAAAATTACTACCCTCATTATAAGTGGCATTGCCCATAATTCCCCTAAAGTGAGAGAAACATTAGATATAAATCCCTCAATAAAAGAATTAACTCCATCTTTGGTTAATTCTCCATAGCTATTATTAAATAAAGTGCTACAAAGAATATATATCCTCGGTATTCCATCACCATTACATGGTAGATTATGGTAGTATCTATTTGGCATATTAGAAACAACTTTTTTATATTCCTTCTCTATAAGATATATATTATCTAAAAGCCATTGGGAACCCCCTGATAGCTTTATGCTATTTTTATAAAGTGATTCTAAATAATGATGATTTTTAACTATATTCTTATAGGTTGTTTTAAGTCCCTCACGAAGAGTATTTCTTCTCTTACTACAATGACCTATTTCTTCATTTTTAGATAATTCTTCTCCTAGATTATACAGTTCTTTTGTATTCATATCTTTTAATTCTTCTCCTTTACAG
>NZ_JBFNEO010000267.1:0-3101 GCF_040797585.1 Clostridium sp. | reverse complement strand
GTAATGAATAAGATAAGTTTTGAATCAAAAACCCTATACTTATAAGATAACTAACATTCTTATTATCTAAAAACAAATTTATACCCAAAAAGTATACTTTAATCCTATAACTAATGAATATAGTGTAAGTAAATGTTATTAATACTACATATTGTGTGTTATTGTTTTCACTCACCCAATATGTAGCCTTATTAATTATAAATTAGGAACTTGATTTTTGCAAAAAATAGAGGGATAGTATTTAAGAGAATATATTAGTTTTCCTCTCTCTTATTATTTTTATCTTCTATTTTTACCCTTAATATAATCTAATTTTAAGTATTTTAGGTAATACTTTATTCCCCTTTTTTACATGGAATTATATATTCATTTCTATTAAATTAACTCAATATTATGGCTAATTTTAAAATTGAAATTAATTGGCTTAAAATACAAAACTCATCTAACATTAATATGGTATAAAGAATACCATATTAATGTTAGATGAGTTAATCTAGGGACATACTCAACCTTTTAATAGGATGGAGTGTTAAAGCTTATAGCCATCAGATATAACTTTCAAGAAAGTAAATTGAAAGTGTAAATTAAACTTCAAGTTTAAGTGAACAATTAATCTCTCTTTACCCTTCCTTGTTTGAGTTAAATCTCTGCCATCTCCAAGAATCTTCACACATGTCCTTTATTCCATATTCAGCGCTCCAGCCTAATTCCTTGTTTGCTTTAGTTGGATCTGCATAACATTCTGCTATATCTCCTGGTCTTCTATCCACTATTTTATAAGGTATATCTATTCCATTTATATCACTAAAGGTTTTAACTAAATCTAAAACACTATAACCATTTCCTGTACCTAAGTTGTAGGTTACGATACCAGGATTATCACTAAGTTTTTCTAAAGCTCTTAAATGACCTTTAGCTAAATCGACTACATGGATATAATCTCTGACCCCTGTTCCATCATGGGTTTCATAATCATCTCCAAATATATTTAACTCCTTTAACTCACCTACTGCAACCTTAGTTATATATGGCATTAAATTATTTGGTATTCCCTTAGGATTCTCTCCTATTTTTCCACTTTTATGAGCCCCAACAGGATTAAAATATCTAAGAATAGCAACATTTAAATCCTCATCAGCTTTACATATATCCCTTAACATATCTTCTATAATTAGCTTAGTTCTTCCATAAGGGTTTGTAACTGATAGAGGAAAATCTTCTGTTATTGGACATCCCTTAGGACTTCCATATACTGTAGCTGAGGAGCTAAAAACTAAATTATTCACATTATATTTCTTCATTAGCTTAAGTAAGACTAAGGTACTACCTAGATTATTATTATAATAATCTAAAGGTTTTTCTACAGACTCTCCTACAGCCTTTAAAGCCGCAAAATGTATAACAGCATCTATAGTATTTTCTTTAAAAACCTTCTCAAAGTTCTCCTCATCTAATAGATCTATAGGATAAACTTTAAATTCCTTATTTGTGATTTCTCTTACCCTATCTGCAACATCTTTGCTACTATTAACAAAGTTATCCACCGCAACTACTTCATATCCTTCACCTAAAAGCTCAGTGATAGTATGGCTACCTATATATCCACATCCACCTGTAACTAAAATCTTCATTGATGACCTCCCATATGTAAAATCAAATTGCTATAAGATTAAAAGTATAGTAGATTCATAGAACCTACTATACTTACATCTACTGAGTGATATGTTTTAAATATGATGTAAAGCTTTCATTAAGCTCTGGCATTCTTAAAGCATATTCTACGGTTGCCTTTAGAAATCCTAACTTATCTCCCACATCATAACGTGTTCCTCTAAAATCATAAGCATACATAGCCTCATGATTCATTAATGTACATAAAGCATCTGTAAGCTGTATTTCTCCACCCTTCCCTGGCTTTGTGTTCTCTAAAATTTCAAATATTTTAGGAGTTATAATATAACGTCCAAGAATAGCTACATTGGTAGGAGCTTCCTCAATAGATGGCTTTTCTACTAATCCCTTAACCTTATATACTCTATCTTCTATATGTATTCCGTTGACTATACCATACTTTGAAACATCTGCCTCTGGAACAGTTTGAACCCCTAATATGGAGGTATTATACTCATTGTAACAATCCATAAGCTGTTTTAAGCATGGTTTATCTTCATTATATACTATATCATCTCCAAGGAGAACAGCAAAGGGTTCATCACCAACAAAAGTTTTTGCACAATATATGGCATGTCCAAGTCCTTTAGGCTCCTTTTGACGTATGTAATGAATATCAACCATATCAGATATACTTCTAACTAAATCTAAAAGCTCATCCTTACCACTTTTCTCAAGCTGCATTTCAAGCTCTAAAGACTTATCAAAATGGTCTTCTATACACTTTTTATTTCTTCCCGTTATTATAAGTATCTCTTCAATTCCTGAAGCTATGGCTTCTTCTATTATGTACTGAATAGTTGGCTTATCAACTATTGGAAGCATTTCCTTAGGTTGAGCCTTTGTTGCTGGTAGAAATCTAGTTCCAAGCCCTGCCGCTGGTATTATTGCTTTTCTTATTTTAGTCATTTAATCACGTCCCTTATATGATAAGTATATTTTACTATCTAAGTATTATCTTCTAAATATTAATTAAGTATAACTCTAAATATTAAAAACTTATCAATATTATTATAATACATATTATCCTATTAAACTAATTAAAATCTTTATTATATTATATATCCTATAATAAATCGTGGAAATAATATAAGTTATATTAACAAAAATCTAGCTACTCTCCAAAGAGATTAAATTTCATAACCTGCTTTCATTTTATAATTTATATTATAATTCATTAATCTCTATTAAACAAATCCCTAGTATATACCTTATCTTCAACATCAAATAATTCTTGAGATAGTCTATTAGAGACAATAATGTTCGAAACTTTCTTAAACTCATCAAAATCTTTAATAACTCTAGAATTATAAAATGTATTTTCTTTTAAGGCAGGTTCATATATAATAACTTCAATACCTTTTGCTTTTATACGTTTCATTATTCCTTGTATAGAAGAGGACCTAAAATTATCGGAGTCAGTCTTCATT
>NZ_JBFNEO010000266.1:0-3170 GCF_040797585.1 Clostridium sp. | reverse complement strand
TATAGAACCCTTTGATAAAGAGGCTAGGATTAGGATTAGGGTCTATGGAATATTAGAAGAAGATAGGATTATAAACTTAAAAGAGTATGAAGGGATTATAAGTAGAATTAAGATATTAAGTTCCATGGATATTGCAGAAAAGAGAAGATTTCAAGAGGGGAAGATAAGGTTTTTATATAAGGGTAAAAACTATGACTTAAGAACTTCAATAATTCCAACAGTAAATGGAGAGAAAGTAGTTATAAGAATCCTTAAAAAGGGAGAGGAAATAAAGCAGTTAGAGGATATAAACTATGGTGAAAAAGTAAATATAACCTTAAAAAAGATGCTCAAAAATCAAGGGGGAATAGTACTTGTAACAGGACCTACAGGAAGTGGTAAAACTACATCCTTATATGCCATGATAAATTATTTAAATGAAGGAAAAATTAACATAACTACCATAGAAGATCCAGTGGAGTATACCTTAAAAGGAGTAAATCAGGTAAATATAAATAATAGTCTAGGCATAGATTTTTCTAATACCTTGCGTGTTACCCTTAGACAAGACCCTGATGTGATAATGGTTGGAGAAATAAGGGATGAAGAAACTGCAAAAATAGCAGTAAGGGCAGCTATAACAGGACATTTAGTTTTATCAACTCTTCATACTAACAATGCTTTAGGAGCTTTTAATAGACTTGAGGATATGGGCGTGCCTAAATATCTACTTTATGACTCCATAAAGGCTATAATATCTCAAAGACTACTAAAAACCTTATGTCCTTATTGCAGGGAAGAAGTATATTATAAAGACGGATTAAAGGATATATATAAATCTTTTCAAAGTAGAGGATGTGTAAAATGTAACTTTAAAGGGGTAGCTGGAAGACTTCTTTTAAGTGAAGCTATGGTTATTAATAGAAAAGATAAATCAATGACATTTTTAACAAATTTAGAAGATAGCATAAAGGAAAATATAAATAAAGGATTCATATCTATTGATGAAGGAATGAGGTATTTAAGTATATAAAATGAGAGTATATGAGTATAAATATTTAGATATCAAAGGAGAAGAGAAGAAAAGCACATATAAGGGTAGTGAAGAAGAACTAAGAGATAAACTGAGTAGAGAAAAAATATACCTTATTAGCTTAAAGGAAAAAAATAATATACATCTCTTTAAAGAAAATCTAACCTATAAGAATATGTATATTATTTGTAAAATATTATATGTACAAATAAAAAGCGGAAATAAAATAGAAGAGGCTATAAAGACTATAAGAGATATGAACATATCTAAAAATATAAATAAAATATTCAGTAATGCTTACAGGAAGATTCTAAGTGGAGAAAGTTTGAAAGAAGCCTTTAAAGAAGAAGACCTTCCACTAGACTTTGTTTATATGCTAAAGGTTGGAGAAGAGGGAGGTTCCTTAGAAGAAGTTTTAAAAGAGCTTTCAGAAATATATAAGTACAAGTGGAAATCAAGAAAAGAAATTTTAAGTAAGCTAACCTATCCTATGTTTATAGTTTTAATGTGTAATATAGTATTTTATATTTTTATGATAAGCATAATTCCTAAATTTCAGCATCTTACTATTAGTAATGGGGATTTTATAGTTACTTTAATTTTTAACTTAAGTAGATTCATTATAGATAACAAAATAATATCTATAACTTTAAATATTATTCTCTATATTATGGCCTATAAGAGTATTAAAGGATCAGTAGTTAAACGACTTCCATTTATAAAGTCTTATGTAAATAAATATCATACATTAATGTTCTTTAAAACTTTTAACATATTATATAAGAATGGAGTAAATTACTTAGATATTTTAGAGGTTTGTCATGAAGTTTCAAATAATAAAACTTTTGCTGAAGGGGTAAAGAGAATAAGAGATAATATAAATGAAGGACATGGTCTCAGTGAAAGCTTTATATTCTCTAACATATTTTCACAAACAACTACTAGTATTATTTCTAAAGGAGAGGAATGTGGAGAAATTGAAAAAGCTTTAGAACTTATATGTAGCTTATATGAGGAAGAGATTAAGGACATGTTAGATAAACTTATAAAGCTTATGGAGCCTATAATCATATTAGTTATGGCAACCTTTATTGGCATTTTTCTTATTAAGATTATCCTTCCCTTAATGAATAGTATATATAAATTTTAGGAGGAAGCTTTGAAAAAGAGAGGTTTTACATTGATAGAACTTATGGCTGTTATTACAATACTTTTAATATTTATGGCTATGATTCCTTTAGGAATTAATATAAAAGGAGCTAGTAGAGAGGATCTTCAGGAGTTTACAGGTAGTTTTGTCAAGTTTATAAATGAGAGTAGATACTACTGTATTAATAAAAATGTATCTGGTAAGATTGCTTTAGTTAAAGAGGATAATGAGTATATCCTGAAATTTTTATCAGGTACAGAGAATATAATGGTTCTTTATGTACCATCCAATATTAAAACTATAACACTTATTAATACTAACAGTAATGACCAGAGGATAAGTGTTAATAGTGAGGGAACTCTAACAGGGGTTGGAGAAATAAATATTATAAGTGATGAAGGAAGAAAGGTATTAAAGATTCCGTTTCATTCAAGGGGAATATATGAGAAAAGTTAAAGGATTTGTATTATTAGATTGCATAGTGGCTACAACAATTTTTTTAATTCTTTCACTATCTATTATAAAGATAGTAATAAGTGATTATAAGATAAGAGAGCTAAAAATAGCTCTTAATGAAAAAGCAAATGTAATAGAAGCCATAAAGTATGAATTAAGGCATAATACATCATTGAAAGATTTAGAACCTTATTTTAATAAGGAAGCTTATATTTATAGGGAAAATATTAATATTGATACTATAAGGAGTAACAATATAATGACCATTATTAAGGGGCATGAGAGAATAGGAGAAGAAGATATAACCCTATATTTTAGTAAGGAAATAAAAAATAATTTACCTATGATTTTTATAGATTATGAGATAAAAATTAAAGGATTTTTCTTAAAGGGGCAGTGGATTAAAGGTGGATAAGAAAAAAGGAGTAACTTTAGTAGAAGTTATGGCATCTTTTGTAATATTCATTATAATTTTATCAATGGTAAGTTCTTTTATAATTTTTATTATGAGGATTAATAAAAAATCTAAGGATGTATCCTTAGATGAAGAGC
>NZ_JBFNEO010000265.1:0-3204 GCF_040797585.1 Clostridium sp. | reverse complement strand
AAAGAAAAGGAGCCGCCTTCAAAAATGATTTTTAATCATTTTTGAGACAGCCCCTATTTCTATTATTATTTATTGCAACATCCCTTAACGCTCTTTTTTACTAGATAGTATAAAGTTCTAACTCCAACTCCTGTACCACCTTTTGTTAAGTAGTTATTATCTTTATCTTCCCAAGCTGTACCTGCTATATCAAGATGTAGCCAAGGCTTATCTTGAACAAACTCTCCTATAAATAGACCTGCAGTTATAGTACCTCCAAATCTACCTCCTATGTTCTTAAGATCAGCTATATCAGATTTTATAAGTTCCTTATACTCATCGAATGCTGGAAGCTCCCATATCTTTTCTCCTGAAATCTCTGATGCCTTTTGAAGTTCACCATAGAACTCATGATTATTTGTTACAACTCCCGTAGCAGTTCTTCCAAGTGCCATAACAACAGCTCCTGTTAAAGTTGCCACATCCACAACCTTAGATGCTTTTTCTTTTTCTATTACATAATGAACTGCATCTACAAGTGTTAATCTTCCTTCTGCATCTGTATTTAATACCTCTATAGTTTTTCCTCCCATAGATGATATTATATCTCCTGGCTTATATGCCCCTCCTGATATTAGGTTCTCACAAGCTGCAACTACTGCAACTACGTTAGCTTTTATCTTCATCTTAGCAATAGCACTCATAGCACCTATAACTGCTGCGGCTCCACCCATATCACTCTTCATTGTAACCATTCCATCAGTTGGCTTTATTGAATATCCGCCTGAATCATAAGTTAAGCCTTTTCCTACTAATCCTAATATATTATTCTTATTATCTTCATCTCCAAAGTATCTCATAACTATAAATCTTGGAGGATTATCTGATCCTTTAGCAACTTCCATAAAGGCTTTCATACCTAGTTCATTTATCTTATTCTCATCAAAGATTTCAACTTGGAATCCTGAATCCTTACCTATCTTTTCTACTTCCTTAGCTAAAGTCTCTGGATACATGAAATTAGCTGGCTCGTTAACTAAATCTCTTGCAATTATAGTTCCATCTACAAGAGTATTCGCTTCCTCTAATGCTATTTCAGCCTTACTCATATCCTCCTCAGCTATACCTTTTATAACTATTTCTTTTAAAGTAGCTTCTTTTCTATCACTCTTAAATTTATCAAACTTATAGTTTGCAAGAGTTAATCCTTCTACTATTCCTTTTAAAGTTCTCTTTGTACAAACTGAATCTACCTTAAAGAACTTAACTGCTACGGTTGAAGCTTTTAACTCATTAACTTTTCTTAAAGCCTTAGAGTAAGCAATCCTTATCTTATCTGAAGTTAATTCTCCTTGCTTTCCAAGACCTAATAATATTATTTGCTTAAGCACTTCTCCTCTTTCCTTAGTAAAAAAGAAAGTTTCACCAAAACCGCCCTTAAACTGTCCTTTATTCTTAAATGTATCTATTAATGATCTTATGTCCTCGCACACATAATTAAGATCCTTATCCTCAAATACAGGGATAACAACCGTTTCTATTTCTCCACATGCTGAACCTTGAAGTTTAATATTCATATCTATATACCCCCTCGATGTATACTTTTATTTTTAGTATATATTATTTTTCTGTAAATTCCAATAGGTAAAATAATTATTATTTAAAAGTATTTAATCATTAATTTCTATTATATTAAAGCTTTTTATAGAACTTGAGGACCTATTTATAAACACTGCACAAGTTAGTGTGATTATAACTGCTACAATTATTAATTTAACAACCTTCTTACTTTTCATAAAGTATGCCTCCTTAAACTTCTATAATTATGTTTCCAAAAATCCACACAATTATTACTTTAAAGAGAGATTTTTATTACTCCATATATAAGGAAACTTCTCCACTGCTTAAAGACTTTTTAACATCTATTATTCGTTGATTACTAGATCCTCTATATCTTAGTCCTTCTAACTTTTTTTCCTCACAAAACTTTCCATCTATTAATACATCTATATTTAATAGTAATTCTTTTATATTATTATCATGCTTTGATCTATCCACTAGTACTTCAAAAGTATATCCTGTATAGCACCATATATTAAGATTAAGCTCCTTAAACTTTTTTGCCATATAGGAAAACTTATCTGCTTGCTCCATTGGATCTCCACCACTAAAAGTTACTCCACTTATTATAGGATTTATTCTAACATCATCTATAAGCTTATCCATTATAAATGATTCCCCTCCATTAAAATCGTGAGTTTCTGGGTTAAAGCATCCCTTGCAATTATGGTTACACCCTTGAGAGAAGAATACTCTTCTTATTCCCGGTCCATTCACTAAACTTTCATGTATAAGTCCTGATAGTCTTATTTTATCATCCATAATTTCCCCCTGTGTGTAAACCATCTCAAGGATCAACCTTGAATAGGCTTTAAATAATGGTAGCTGGTGATTTAATTTCAATTATCATGTAGTTTTTATATATATAAGATTTCTTTAATATTATAACTTCTTCATCTAAAAAACAATCATTAAATAGTTTATACTATTCAATGATTGTTTCTCGTTTTAATTACAATGTTTATATCCCAGCTTATTATCTGTGTGAGTTAATCTTTCTTTTCTCTCATCATACTTACCTGGTCCAAATCTTTCATCTAAGCTTAAATAACCTGTAACCCTAGACACTCCTTGTATATCATTACTTCCACACATAGAACACTTATTTTCTCCAATTTGAAGGTAAGTTCCACAACTTCTACAATATCTTATGTGGAAATTTATCCCCAAATAACTTATATTTGTATACTTATATGCATAATCTAATATTGCCATTATAGCTTCTCCAGTTGGACAATCGTCTACTTCTAGATAACTTATATGACCTGCATTACAAAGCTTATGGTAAGGTGCCTCTATATCTATTTTATCCTTTATGGACATAGGATATCCAACTGGTACATGATATGAGTTTGTATAATAGTTCTTATCTGTAACTCCTTCTATATTACCAAATACCTTTTTATCTTGGAATATAAACTTCCCACTAAGTCCTTCTGCTGGAGTTGCGTAGGTACTCCAATTTAATTTTGTTTCCTTAGTTATTTTATCTGTATAGTCTCTCATGAAAGTTACTATTTCAATCCCAAGCTTTCTTGCTTCCTCATCCTCACCATGATGATTTCCTGTTAAAGAAATTAAGGTTTCAGCAAGTCCTATAAACCC
>NZ_JBFNEO010000264.1:0-3215 GCF_040797585.1 Clostridium sp. | reverse complement strand
GGTGTTAAACCGAACAGGAAATGACCAATTGGCTTAACAGTTTTATTTTCAAAAGCTTTACTTAAGAAAAATAATATTATAGAAATACCGGTTATGATTATAGCAAACTTATAATCAAGGAATAATAAGAAAATTGTTGAAAAAATATATACTCCACTAGAAAATATAATATTTATTAACTTAAAGAAAAAAGTATTCTCAAAAACATTTATATCATTAATTAAATTTGATATATAAGCATCTTTTGATTTTTTACTAAAGTTCTTATAAGATGATTTTAATATTTTATCGAAAGCTTTTACCCTAACCTCTAAAATAGTATCCCTCATATAAGAAATTCTCATAAATCTTGATATAATATACATTATCGCTCCAAGAAGTATTACCACAACTGAAAAGATAAGTATTTTCATAAAATATTCTATACTTCCTTTTTCCACACTTCCTATAAGTAGTGCCATAGAGACATTTACTAGCATCTGCTCTATAACTGGTATAAAACAAGCCACTAGATAGAGAATAAACCGTCCCTTTCTTTTTAGTAATAATTCCTTCAATTTAAGATTCCCCCTAATATTTTTAATGTATAAATTTTACCATATTTTATACCTATTGTATCGAGTTATTTTTTAAATATTTTGAAGGTTAGTTTCATCTACCATATAACATACATAGATACATCATATCAAAACTCAATCTTTAAATATCTACCCTTCCTTATCTTCTAATATCTCCATAAACTTTGTAGATGCTGGTGACAGTGATATGTTCTTTAGGAAACATATACCTATACTTCTTTTTGGAATCTCCTCCTCTAACTTAACTTCATAAACCAATCCTTTTTCTAAATACTCCTTAGAAAATTCCTTAACCACACAGGATACTCCAAGATTTATCTTTGCAAATTCTAATAATAAATCATGGGAGCCCAGCTCAATTTCTGAACTTATTTTAACTCCCTTTGATAATATATACTTCTCCACATACTTTCTTGAATTAGAATTAGGTTCAAGTAATATAAGAGGAAGTTTTGATAATTCTTTAAAGTTTATAGGCTCTGAGATATTTTCCTTGTATTTTTCTCCACATACAAAAATATCACTAATATCTATGCACTTTCTTATCTCCAACGCTGAATCTTTAATAGGTAAATTTCCAATGGCAATATCAATATCTCCTGACTTTAACATAGAGCAAAGCTCTAAAGTTGTACGATTAATTATTTTAAGCTTAATATTTGGATATCTAATGTGAAACTTTTCTAAAAAAGGCAGTAGAAAATATCTCGAGATTGTATCTCCAACTCCTATCTGCAAATCTCCAACCATTAAATTCTTAACCTGTTCTAACTTTCTCTCTCCAACTCCAATTAAATTAATAGCGGAGCTTGTATATTCATATAGAATTTGTCCTTCCTTAGTAAGGGTGACCCCCTTAGGTATTCTAGTAAAAAGTCTCATATCTAATTGATTCTCAAGCTGCATAATTCCTTGGCTTACTGCTGGCTGTGTCATGTAAAGGGCTTTTGCAGCCTTAGAAAAACTTTTATGTTCAGCCACCTTGCAAAATATCTTATATAAATCCAATTTGTTTACCATATAAGTACTCCTTATATCTAATATAATATCTATTTATTTTACTTATATCATAAAAATGTATATAGTAAAAGTATAAAGTAAATTTTTAATTGTAAATTAAATAATTCTATTACTTAATTGTAGCTTTCTAGAGATACAAATTAAATAGTTAAATAAACTCTATATAGCCTAAGCTATGTAGGATTAATAAGGAGAGATTTTAAAATGGAAAGAGTAGTGGGAACTGTTGCTCGTGGACTTCGTGCGCCAATTATAAATAATGGAGATAATATAGCAGATATAGTTGTAGATACTGTATTAAAAGCTTCAGAAGTAGATGGTTTTTCTATTAACGATAAGGATATAGTTACTGTAACAGAATCTGTAGTTGCTCGTGCACAAGGAAACTATGCAAGCATAGATGCAATTGCTAAAGATGTAAATTCAAAGTTTGGCGATGACACTATTGGTGTTATATTCCCTATATTAAGCCGTAACCGTTTTGCTATTTGTTTACGTGGTATTGCAAAGGGAGCTAAGAAAGTTGTATTAATGTTTAGTTATCCATCTGATGAGGTAGGTAACCACTTAGTAGATATAGATGAGCTTGATGAAAAAGGTGTTAACCCTTGGACTGATGTTCTAACAGAAAAAGATTTCCGTAACCACTTCGGATATAAAAAACATACTTTCACAGGAGTAGACTATATTGATTATTATAAATCCTTAATTGAGGAATATGGTGTTCAATGTGAAATAATCTTCTCAAATAATCCAAAAACTATTTTAGATTATACAAAGAGTGTTCTTGCATGTGACATTCACACAAGAATGAGAACTAAGAGAATATTAAAAGCAAATGGCGGAGAAAAGATATATAGCCTTGATGATATATTATCAGAATCTATTGATGGCAGTGGATTTAATCCAGAATACGGTCTTTTAGGTTCAAATAAAGCCACTGAAGAAAGTGTTAAGCTTTTCCCACGTGACTGCCAACCTGTTGTTGATGAAATACAAACTGTATTAAAAGAAAAGACTGGAAAGACTGTTGAAGTAATGGTTTATGGAGACGGTGCATTTAAAGATCCTGTAGGTAAGATTTGGGAGCTTGCTGATCCTGTTGTATCCCCTGCTTACACTAAAGGACTTGAAGGTACTCCTAATGAAGTAAAGCTTAAATATCTTGCTGATAATAACTTTGCTGACTTAAAGGGAGAAGAGCTTAAGAAAGCTATCTCTGAATACATTAAGAATAAGGAAGAAGATCTTGTAGGAAGCATGGAAGCTCAAGGTACTACCCCTAGAAGACTTACTGACCTTATCGGTTCTCTTTCTGACTTAACTTCAGGAAGTGGAGATAAGGGTACTCCTATCATATATATCCAAGGATATTTTGATAACTATACAAAATAGTAATTTCTATTCATAAATATACTAAAACCTACTACTAGATGTAGATTAGATTCTATCATTTAGTGGTAGGTTTTTTCATACCTTTAATATAAGCTTATTTAGTAACTTATTAATTTTACATGTTATACTTTTATAAGTATAATAATTTCTAGAATATTAAATAGTAGTATGGTCATAGATGAAATAATTTTTATATAGGGTTTCTATCTTAAATGTTAACTT
>NZ_JBFNEO010000263.1:0-3220 GCF_040797585.1 Clostridium sp. | reverse complement strand
ATATTAAAGGATTTTTCACTATGTATATATTAAAATTCAACTTAGGAACCCTATATATAAGATTCAACTAACACAACAGGTTAATTTAAATACTTTATAATTTGTTATCTCATAAAATAAGTATAGGAACTGTACAATTTTCACTCTTAGGTATTCCTATATTAACTTCAAGAAAATAATTAAGTTTAGATTTTAAGTTACTTCTTCTATAAAAATGAGGAACTATTATATTATTTTTTCAAATAAAAGATTAGGATAACCTCACCTTTGACACCTTATCCTCTATTTTCATAGGGATTATTGTATTACCACGTCCAGCTCTATTTTGAAGTTTTATAGTAGAGATATCTATATGTTTCTCCACTCCCTCCTCTGTACTTATGGTAATAGTCTCATCCTTAGATGTTACAGCTATTTCATTTTCCTCAGAGCTCACCACATATCCAAAGACAGCCTCATCCTCTTCTTTTAAACTTATACCTATAACTCCTTGAGCATTTCTACTCATATTATTTATAGAATCCACTGGGAACTTTATACCCATACCATCCTTACTTACAATTATGGCAGTTCCTTCATTAAGACTACCTAAATTAGCTCCAATTACATAATCATTTTCTTTAATCTTATGGTAAACTTGACCACTTATATCTCCTTGAAGCTCTGAAAAATTCATTTTCTTTATATATCCCTTTGATGTAAATGTATATACTCCTAGATCATCTTTATAATCATTAGTACTTATTACTGAAACTATAGAATCTTCTAGTGACATTCCATCCACAAGATCTCTTATATTAATTTTTACATCCCTTAGATTCTGAACCATAAATCCTGGTATCTTATATATTTTACCTTCTCTTGTAAATATTAATATATCCTTAAATGAATTCACTTTAGCTTTATTAAAATTATCTTTTCTAACCCTATCATAAATCTTAATATCACCTTTACAACTTATTCCAAAGGTAAATTCCGCCATAGGATATTCTTCAACTACCTGAGTTTCTAAGATATAATCTTCCTTATTTAATGGGAACATATAATTACTCATATGATTTCTAGGCGATGAAGTTAACTCTGGTTCTGAAACAGTAAAATCAAGACCTTTAAATGTTTTAATTCTTAAATATTTTTCCTCTTCATCTAAATCACGTAGGTAAGCATCCACAAGAATTTCTCCCTCTTTAAGCTTTAAGGCTGAAAGCTTACTATAGGAAGATAGGAAGTTATCTAAGGAAGTCTTCTTTATTCCTCCCTTTGAGTTTATAAGCACAATAACCTTACTCTTAGAGAACATATTAAATGAGAAGGCAGAAACTATGGTTTCTTCATTTAAATCTAAGCCTCTTATTAGCTCATCTAACCTTTCCCCTTTTTCTTTCCATTTATATTCTGGTATCATACTACCTTTTAATTGATACATATTTCCTTTATCAGTAAATACCACAAAGGTATCTTTAGTGTTAGAAGGTATTAAATATTTTCCGAAATCTCCTTCTCTATAATCAATATCTTTTAACTCTAGATTTAGCCTATTGTAATACTTAAGAGAAACCCTCTTTATAAATCCATCATTAGATAAGGTAACCATTGTATCTTCAACCACTACAAGTTCTTCTAAATCTATTTTTGCTTCACTCTCATCCTCTATGATCTTACTACGTCTAGGATCACCATACTTTTCCTTAACCTTAAGCAGTTCATCTTTTATAACCATTAATAGCTCTTTTTCACTACTTAATATTTTCTTTAATCCTCTTATTAGCTTCTCAAGTTCCTTATGCTCTTTTTCAAATACTTTTATTTCAAGTCCTGTAAGTCTATATAACATAAGTTCCAGGATTGCCTCTGCTTGAATTTGTGTAAAATTAAATTCTCTTATAAGGTTTTCTCCTGCATCCTTTTTAGACTTTGAACCTCTTATTATTTTAATTACTTCATCTAGAACATCTATTGCCTTTATAAAACCTTCCACTATGTGAAATCTCTTCTCTGCAACTTCAAGTTCTCTTTGAGTTCTTCTTGTAACAACTTCTTTTTGGTGATTTACATAGTGGATTAATATAGTTTTAAGTCCCATGGTTTCTGGTTTACCATTAGCCAGGGCCACCATATTAAAGCTTATATTACACTGAAGGTCTGTCTTTTTGAAAAGATATTTTAATACCTTATCTGCCATTTCCTCATCTACTGATTTTTTAAACTCAATAACCGCTCTAATACCTTCTCTATCTGATTCATCCCTTATATCTGTAATAGATTCTAAAGCCTTAGCATGTCTTTTATCTCCAGTCATTTCTGAAATAGTTTGAAGAAGTTTAGCCTTATTCTTTCTATAAGGAAATTCTGTGATTACAACTCCTAATCTTCCATTCTCAAGCTTCTCAATAGAGGTTTTAGCTCTTAAGGTAACTCTTCCCTCTCCTGTTTCATAAGCCCCTCTTAAAGAGTCACTTCCTATAAGTATTCCTCCTGTTGGAAGATCTGGCCCCTTTACATATTCCATAAGTTCCTTTGTAGTTATATCATTATTATCTATATAGGCAAGGGTTCCATCTATAACCTCTCCTAGATTGTGAGGAGGTATATTTGTAGCAAGACCAACTGCTATTCCAAAAGTACCATTAACTAAAAGATTAGGGTATCTAGCTGGTAAAACCTTTGGCTCTTCCTCAGTATCAGAATAGTTTGCTACCATATCTACCACATTTTTATCTATGTCCCTTATCATCTCTAATGCTATATTAGTAAGTCTGGCTTCTGTATAACGCATAGCTGCAGCGCTATCTCCATCTATAGATCCCCAGTTACCATGACCATCAATAAGTGGAGCTCTTGTGGAAAAGTTCTGTGCCATAATTACCATAGAGTCATATACAGATGTATCTCCGTGAGGATGAAACTTACCTAAAATATCTCCTACTATTCTAGCAGATTTAAAGTAAGGTTTATCCGGAAAAGCTTTTAGAAGGTAAGCTCCATAAAGTATTCTCCTATGGACAGGTTTTAATCCATCACGTACATCTGGAAGTGCTCTATCTTTAGCTACTTCTATAGCATACGGAAGATAGTTCTCCGGCATAGCTTCTTCCATTGGCACTTCTATAATATTATTATCTTTTGGGATAATGGTGTCCTTTTTTGCCATAACAATCTACTCCATTTCTATGTTAAACTAAGTGTTTAACCAACAACCATAAAACACAATACTATATAT
>NZ_JBFNEO010000262.1:0-3280 GCF_040797585.1 Clostridium sp. | reverse complement strand
CATTTTAAGTGTAGTTTTATCTACAGATAAATCGTATAATAATTAAAACTAAACTACCATATATCATTATTTAAAGAATATTCAACGGTTGAGTTTTGAAGTAGTTTATCTATAGAAATAAATATTATTTCTATTTATTTGAAAATACATTGATATACATCTGTTTAATTTCGGATATTAATGGATATCTAGGATTAGCTCCTGTACATTGATCATCAAAAGCCTGCTCACTCATCTCATCTAAACTAATATAGAATTTTTCTTTAGATACTCCAAATTCTTCTATGGTCTTTGGTATATCAACCTTTTCTTTTAACTCATCTATAGCCTTTATTAAAAGTTCTACCTTTTCATCTTCACTATTTCCACCAAGTCCTAAATAATCTGCAATTCTTGCATATCTCCACTTAGCATTTGGATATTTATATTGTGGGAATGCCGCTTGCTTTCTTGGACTATCTGTAGCATTAAACTTAATTACCTCATTTATAAGTAATCCATTGGCTACTCCGTGAGGCACATGATGCATTGATCCTAGCTTATGAGCCATAGAGTGACATACTCCAAGGAATGCATTTGCAAAAGCCATTCCTGCCATAGAGGACGCATGAGCCATTTTTTCTCTAGCTTTAACATTAGTTGTTCCTTCATTATAAGCCATAGGTAGATATTTAAATATAAGTCTTATAGCTTCTAATGCTAATCCATTAGTAAATTCTGATGCAAGAACAGATACATAAGCTTCTATGGCATGAGTTAGAGCATCTATTCCTGAAGCTGATGTAAGTCCTCTTGGCATATTCATCATAAGCTCTGCATCAACTATTGCCATATCTGGAGTTAACTCATAATCTGCTAGAGGATATTTAACTCCTGTTTCTTCATCAGTTATAACTGCAAACGGAGTTACCTCTGATCCTGTTCCAGCTGAAGTTGCCACACAAACTAACTCTGCTTTTTCACCAAGTTTTGGGAATTTATACACTCTCTTTCTTATATCCATAAATCTCATAGCTAAATCTTCAAATTTAACATCCGGATGCTCATATAATACCCACATTATTTTAGCGGCATCCATAGCTGATCCTCCACCTAAAGCTATTATTATATCTGGCTCAAAGGTCTTCATCTCCTCTGCACCCTTTTTAGCAGTCATTAATGTTGGATCTGGTTCCACATCTGTAAACATTTTAAATTCTATATTATTTTTTTCTAATATACTAGTTATCTTATCTGCATATCCTAAATTAAATAATACTTTATCAGTTACTATAAATGCTCTTTTCTTATTCATATCCTTAAGTTCTTCAAGGGCAACTCCTAAGCTACCATACTTAAAGTATATTTTTTCTGGAACTCTAAACCACAGCATATTTTCTCTCCTCTCAGCTACGTTCTTCACATTTATAAGATGTTTAACTCCTACATTTTCTGATACGGAGTTTCCTCCCCATGAACCACAACCAAGAGTTAATGATGGTGCTAATCTAAAGTTATATATATCTCCTATAGCTCCTTGAGCCGCCGGCATGTTAACTATGGTTCTTCCAGTCTTCATAGTAGATCCAAATCTAGCTATTCTATCCTTACATTTATTTTGATCGGTGTATAATACTGATGTATGACCAAATCCTCCAAGTTCTACTAACCTTTCAGCCTTTTTTAATGCCTCTTCAAAGGTTTCAGCTCTATACATTCCAAGAATCGGAGATAATTTTTCATGAGAAAATGGCTCTTCAAGTTCCACAGATTTTACCTCCCCAACTAAAACCTTAGTGGTTTCTGGCACCTTAACTCCTGCCATTTCAGCTATTTTCGTTGCTGGCTGACCTACTATATCTGCATTTAAATTTCCATTCTTTAATATGACTTTTCTAACCTTATCTATTTCATCCTTCTTTAATATATAAGCTCCTCTTCCATTAAGTTCTTTTTTAACTTCCTCATATACATCTTTTAAAACTATTATAGATTGCTCTGATGCACATATAACTCCGTTATCAAAGGTTTTAGATAAAAGAATTGAGTTTACGGCCATTTTTATATGAGCAGTTTCATCAATTATAGCTGGCGTATTTCCAGCACCAACTCCTATAGCTGGTTTTCCTGAAGAGTAAGCAGCTTTAACCATTCCTGGTCCACCAGTTGCTAATATTATATCTGCTTCTTTCATAACTACTTGAGATAATTCAACAGAAGGTTCATCAATCCATCCTATTATTCCATCTGGTGCTCCAGCCTTAACAGCTGCATCAAGAACTATCTTCGCTGCCTTTATAGTAGAGTTTTTAGCTCTTGGATGAGGAGAAAATATTATTCCATTTCTTGTTTTTAAGGATATAAGTGCTTTAAATATCGCTGTAGAAGTTGGATTTGTTGTTGGTACTACTGCAGCCACCACCCCTATAGGTTCTGCTATTTTTGTTATTCCAAAAGCCTCGTCTTTTTCTATAACTCCACAAGTTTTCTCATCCTTATATTTATTGTATATATATTCTGACGCAAAATGGTTCTTTATAACCTTGTCTTCTATAATTCCCATTCCTGTTTCTTTAACTGCCATTTTTGATAATTCTATTCTTGCATTATTTGCAGCCATGGCAGCCTTTGTAAAAATTTCATCTACTTCCTCTTGGGTATAGGTTGCGAATTTTCTTTGAGCCTCTCTTATCTGTTCTAATTTTTTCATAAGTGTTTCAACATTATTTACCTTCATACATTATCACTCCTATTATTTATATAGTACTGTTAATTAGTTAAATTCCTTGTGAATAATATCTAGCTAAGTAATTTGTCATTTTTACTAACACTTAGTTTGTTAATTAACTAACAAAGATAGTTAAAAAATTATAAGATTTTAATACTTATAAATCTATTATTGCTATTTACTCTGTTTTTATTCCTCTTTATATTGTTAATATTATCACAATTATTTTCTTATGTAAATACTCTTAAAATCTTTTACTAAATTAACAAAATCCCCTTCTATGTAATGGTTTAACTTAAAATATTACTATATTATACCCATTAATTTATTAATAATTATTAATTTGTTTTGTTATAAGTTAGAATTCTATCTAATTATCATCCTTTAATATTTTACTTTGCTAAATTTAATTGTTAAATTTTTATCCTTTTTCTTTTGAATTCAAGATGAAATCTTAGAAAAAACTTAGTTTATAAACTTTAAATTAGTTTATAACCTAAGTTTTAAATTAAAAATCCTATAGGGTTCCTATCTTAGAACTTAATTTATACTGAATAATTAAAACTATTCTCC
>NZ_JBFNEO010000261.1:0-3325 GCF_040797585.1 Clostridium sp. | reverse complement strand
ATAACCTCACTATCAGTCCAATTCATGGCTCTTTCAATAATATGCTGAAGTTCCCTAACATTTCCTGGCCAATGATAATCTTTAAATAATTTTAATACTGATTTATCTACCCCTTTAATACTTTTATCCATTATCTTGTTATACTTATCTATAAAAAATTCAATTAAAACCTCTATATCTTCTTTTCTTTCCCTTAAAGGTGGTATTTCAAGAAAAATAACATTTAATCTATAATAAAGATCACGTCTAAGTCTACCTTCTTTTAATAACTTTAAAGGCTCCTCATTTGTTGAAGCAATAATTCTAACATCCAAAACCTTAGTATCCTTACCACCTATTCTTCTAACTTCTCCTTCTTGTATAAACCTAAGAAGCTTTCCTTGGAGTTCTATATCCATAGAATTAATTTCATCTAAAAATAAAGTTCCTCCACTAGCCAACTCTAAAAGTCCCATATTACTCTTTGCTCCTGTATAACTTCCCTCTTCTGTTCCAAATAATATAGATTCTAATAGATTATGAGGGATAGCAGCACAGTTTTGAGCTATAAATGGAAATTTACTTCTTACTTTATCTCCATTGTGTATAGACTGTACAAGAAGTTCTTTTCCCGTTCCTGTTTCCCCATAAACTAAAACTGGTGACGGACTTTTACATATCTTTTTACAATCTCCTATAAGGTGTTCCATGTCCTTACTCTTGTAGATTATATCTTTAAAATTGTATTTAGCACCAGAAGTTTTCTTTGTCCTTCTTTCTCCTAACCTATCTCTATTAATTTCTTCCTCAAGACTAAGTATTTTTTGAGATAGTTCTGATACTAAGGTAAAGTCCTTGAATATTTCAAAAGCTCCTATGAATTCTCCTTCTTCAAAAATAGGGATTGTGGAGGTAACAACACTTACCGTCTTTCCTAAATTATTTTTGTACTTTTGTACTTTATCTATAATAGGTCTCTTACTTTTTATTACTTGGTAAAAAGAACTTGTTTTCTCAGTTAAATAAGGGAATATTTCAAGTATATTTTTACCTAAGGCATCTTTATCTCCTATACCTGTTATATTATTTACTGATTCCTTGTAAAATGTTATATTTGCAAACTTATCTGTAATTATTATTCCTTCTCCTGAGTTTTCCACAAAAGCCTCTAATATGTTCTTATAATCCACCTTATATCCACTCCATTTTAAGTTACTGATTCTAAATTTCTATAAAAGAATACTAAATCCTTTATTAACTTAAATCTTACAATAGGTATACCATATATATATTCCCTAAAACTATTTTAATACTTTAGTTTCTTTAATTTAGTGTCTTTTAGGAAAATCCGTTTCTATAATCCTTCCTCTAAGACCATCAATTAAAATCCAGCTATTGCACCTACTTTTTACTATAAGATCCTCCTTAATAGGATTTATTAAAACAATAAGCTTTATTAAACTCGGATTCATCATTACATCCTTTGGCAAATCCACCTTTGTCTTTGAATTAAATAAATAACTGACTACAAAAATATGATTATAAGCCACAAAATAGGTATCTATTAAATTTAAATTCTTATACTCTTTAACATAGTTTAACTCTTCCCCTATATTCTCATAGCAAACATTAAAATACCTCTTTCTTAAAAGCCTATCTACTTCTTCCCTTATTACATTCCTATAGTCTTGGGTAAAGACTATATTACTATTAAATTTTATAAACCTCCTTATATCATTTAGAAATAGAGCTGCTACCTTTCTAATATGGTCTATCTCTTTTTTTTCTCCTATCTTTTCCTTATTTATTCTTGTTCTTAATATTATGTCATTTTTATAAGAGTCTGCGAGTTTTATATATCTCTTTATTTCTTCTATTCCTTTTAAAATATCTTTTTTTATGATACCGTAACTTAAAACTAAGGTTAAATCATAACTACTTTCCTTAACCACTTTAATAAACTCTTCCTCTTTCTCATCAATTAATAAGAAGCCAGTACACACTTCTCCATATAGTATAATTCCATCCTCTTCATCACTTTTTAAAAACTTTATCTTATGACATTTTAATGCTTCCCTAAGTATTTCTTCTGGTAAAAACAAATCTTCCACTTTAGCCACGGAGTTCCTCCCAATTATTTTACTGTTAATATATTTATATGACTAATGTGGTATTTAAAATTATAAATTTATAACTATTTGCACATAATTTATATGTAACTATATACAAATTTAGATTTTCCCCTTATAATAATATGATAAAAATTAAAGTGGTGAAGTTATGATAAAAAAAGTATCAATAAATAGAAAAAATAAGAGTTCTAACACAACCTTGCCTACTCCAAAGTTTCAATCAGTCTATGGTAAATTACTATTTTTATATCTAAAAAGACACTGTGATACTGGTAATACTACCATATATTTAGAAGACTTAAAGGAAATTTTAATGGCACCAAAACTCGCTCATACCTACTCTAACTTAAGACTTAGAGTTCTAGATAAAATACTAATTGAATTTGATGAAATAAATAGTCCCTTAAAATTTCAATATGAAATGTTAGAAGAAGGTGAGAGGGTACTAATTAAGTTTAAAATATTAAGTCAAGTTCAAGAAAAATAACTTTTAAATAAATACTAAAATTAACTTCTATGTTTAATATTTAAACTAATAAAGAGAGATTAACTTTAATAAAGTTAATCTCTCTTTATTTTGCTAAGTGTTATGTTTTCTCTACCTTTATGTATAAGTAATATGGCTCAAATTACCTATACCTTTAAAGGCTAAATCATTATTAAGGTTTTATAGTATCTTCTTTAAATAAAGAAGCTATAAGCTAAAACTCATGCTTAAATTCTTTTTCTTTACTATTTAATATATGCTGTTCCTTAAATCCACCCAGACTACATTTAACACTACCTAGTATTTTATTTATTATAGTGGACTTTCCTACTCCACTACTTCCATGAAGAAAAACATTTTTAATGTTTTTCACTCCTTTTTTAAATAAGTTTAATAGCTTTATATTTTCTCACTTTTACAAGGAAATACTATCATATCTTCATATGAAGTTCAATGTTTTTTGTAAAAAAAGTAAAAAATATGAAACTATTTGTGTTTTCTATAATTATCTTTCATTCCATAAAAACTTATTTTTTATGAAAAATCCCTTAATTTATCTTTCTTGGTAATGATTTTTACAGAAAATATTCATAAGGAATCCATTATTATTATTCATATAATAATCTCCTTAAATCATCTAAACCTATTTCTCTGTTTAAATGATTTTTATAAAAAATCTTCCTAGTGTTTAAATAACTATATATCAATCTTATCCTGAATTTAATAA
>NZ_JBFNEO010000260.1:0-3354 GCF_040797585.1 Clostridium sp. | reverse complement strand
AATTAATACTGAGAAGCCTAAAGAAAAAATAATATTTCATAATGATTTGAAAGATCAAGTAAGACTAAATAAATTTATAAGTGATAGTGGAATTTGTTCAAGGAGAGAGGCAGATAAGCTAATCGAAAACGGCAAAGTAACTGTGAACGGATCTGTGGCTTTAACAGGTACAAAAGTTACCAAGGATGATATTGTTAAAGTTAATGGTAAATTAATTTCTAAAGACAATGATCTTGTATATATAGCCTTAAATAAGCCTGTTGGAATAACCTGTACTACTGAGCAACATATTAAAGGAAATATTGTAGATTTTGTAGGTCATAAGAAAAGAATCTTCCCTATTGGAAGACTAGATAAAGATTCTCAAGGTTTAATATTTTTAACTAATGATGGGGATATAGTTAATAAAATTCTTAGAGCTGGAAATAATCATGAAAAAGAATATATAGTAACTGTTGATAAGCCTGTAACTGAGGGTTTCATTAAAAAAATGGGAAATGGTGTTCCTATATTAGGAACTGTAAGTAAGAAGTGTTTTGTAAAAAAAGAAGGAAAATATGTTTTTAGAATAATACTTACTCAGGGATTAAATAGGCAGATAAGAAGAATGTGTGAATACCTTGGTTATAATGTAAAAAAACTAGAGCGTATACGAATCATGAATGTATCCTTAGATAACTTAAAGATTGGCTCATGGAGATACCTTTCTAAGAATGAACTCCTTGATATAAATGAGCTTATAAGTTCCTCCTCTAAAACAGTAGAGCCTTAATAACATATTAAAATAGAGGGTGGATTATCCACCCTCTATTTATATTTTGGATTATTAAGCCTCTCCCTAAATACATCCATTCCTGAGTTTCCATTTACATATACTCTATTTATTTTAAATAAATTTTGTGTTCCATTTGCCCATCCTTTATCTGTAGTAAATCCAACAGTGTATCCTGCTTCCTTACTATCCTTTAATACATTGTCGTTGTAGACTCCAAAAGGATACGCTATAGATGTAACTGGAACCTTTGTAATGTCTTCTAAAAACTTCTTAGAGTCTTCTAAGGTTTTCTCTCTCTTATCTTTGGATATTTCCACTAAATTATCATGGTTTACTGTATGACTACCTATCTCTATTCCATTTTCACTCATTTCCTTTATCTCTTTAGACTTTAAATAAAGGTGATGATTGTCAACCATTGATGTTATAACAAATATAGTAGCATTAAATCCATATTCTTTAAGTATAGGATAGGCATTCTCATAGTTATCCACCCATCCATCATCAAAGGTTATTGCTACAGATTTTTCTGGAATCTTTTTATTATCCCTAATATATTCTTGAAGCTCACTTAAGGTTAAAGTTTTATAATTATTGTCTTTTAAATATTTCATCTGCTCTCTAAACATCTCTTTAGATACTATAAGTTCATCCTTATTAGGATTATCATATATAGAATGATAATAAAGTACTGGAACTCCTATAGAGTTGTCCTTTAGTTTAACTTCTTCCTTGATTTCTTCTTTTTCTTTTGACTCTTCTTTTTCACTTTCCTTTTTTTGCTGATCTTGATTTGCCATATTTAATGTATTATCAATGTTTTTGTTCCACTTAACTCCTAAAACAGCTATAATCCCTATTATTATAATAGCTAAACCTATATAGATTATATTTCTTTTCCTCAAATTTTTTCCTCCTTCTTAACTCCTAAAACTTCTTCTAGGAAGCTCATGGTCTCTTTTTCGTATCTTTCCTTATCTACCTCTATTGCCCTTGCATGAGCTGCTCCATCTACTATATAAAGTCTTTTAATTCCTCTTGTCTTTGCATTATACATAGAAATACTCATGTGCCATGGTACAAAATAATCCTTATTACCATGTATAAACATTATAGGAATAGTGGATCTTTTTACAGATTCTATTGGCTTTATCCAATTATAATTAAACTTAGCTTTTATTCTTGCTAATATGTTGCTTAGATGTAAAACTAAACATAACACTGGATATAATATTATGCTATAATCCTCTTTGATTCTTATTAATAAAAGCTCTTTCAAATCAGAGAATGCACAGTCTGATATTATAAATTTAACATATTTATTTATATCAGAATATTGTAATACTGTAGCTGCTCCCATAGACTCACCATGTAATCCTATTATAGAGCTCTTACCTTTTTTATCTATTATCCAGTTTACCCATAAATCTAAATCTTCTTTTTCTAAATAACCATAAGTTGAATATTTACCTTGACTTTGTCCATGTCTTCTATGATCGTAAAGAAGTATATTCCATCCTCTTTTTTCAAATATTCTTATATATTTCAGAGAACATATAAGTCCCACTGTAATTCCATGACAAAATATAATAGTATTCTTTGAACCATTATCTATAAAAATCCCTCTAAGGATTAGTCCTTCCTTAGATTTTATATTAACCTTTTCTTTATGTAGATTCTCATAGTAATCTATATCAATCAAATTCCTTTTAATTTGATTATTGAACATTTCATCTTCATTTTGCAACTTTCTTATAACAACTTGCTTGAAATAATAGAAAGTCAAAAAATATAGTCCTAAAATAATAAACAATATCATTAAAGCATAAATCATAATTTCCCACCTTACATTTTATGGAAACAATTAACATTATTCACATACCCCTGTGGATAAGTTACATTTTCTGTAAATTCTATTCTTTAACCAACTCCCCCTTTACTATTAATCTCCTTTTACTATCTGTTGTACAAGTTACCAATGTAATTGTTGCTTCCTCCGTTTCATCAAGAACATATATATCCTCTGGATTTACTACAAAACTTTCATTAACCTTATATTTAAACTCTGCTTCTTCTGTTCTGACTAATATTTCATCTCCATGTTCCAATTTGTCCACATCTCTAAAGAATTCATTATATATATAGTTTCTATGTCCTGCAACCGCAAAATTTCCTTTTTCTCCTGGCAGAGCTGTATCTTTAAAATGCCCTAAATAATAATTTAATACCTTTTCCTCTGTTCCTTCACCTATAGCTGCTTTCATATCTATTTTGGGAATTATCATTATCCCCATAGCTACTACTTCTTCATCTATTTTTTTATCTGGACTATTAGTAGCATCTCCATTATCACCTTGATTTTCTAAATTTTTTAAAGCTTTTTCAAAACTCTCTCTCATAGCTTTTTCTTTTTTAATTGAATCATATTTTAAATATCCAGTTATACTAATAATAATTATTCCTATTATAATCAAGATTACCCCTATTCTTCTTTTATTCATGATATCCTCCTTTTATAATCTTAATTGTCAGATATATTATTCTTATAAAATCAATTAACATTTATTACATAATATAGT
>NZ_JBFNEO010000259.1:0-3435 GCF_040797585.1 Clostridium sp. | reverse complement strand
CACCCTTTACCTTCTTAACCTTTTTCATAAGTTCTTTAAGTTCATCTATAGTGGTTATTCTAAGCTTAATATTTACCATAGCAAATCCTTGTCTATTAGTCTTTGCATTTAATGTCTGAAGCTGAATCTTCATTTCAGTAACTATTATCATTATATCAGATAATACTCCGTTTCTATCATCACACTTTACCTGTATCTCTGTAACATATTCTCCTTTGTTAGAAACTCCCCAAGTTACCTCTACAAATTTATCCTTATCTTCATCTAGTAAGCTATTTACATTATTACAATCTTTTCTATGGATTGATATTCCTCTTCCTCGTGTTATATATCCCATTATGTCATCTCCTGGCACCGGATTACAACATTTGGAGAATCTAACCATTACATTAGATAGGCCTTTTACTGTAACTCCAACCTCGGAAGGCTTCTTTTTTAGGTTATTATTCTTTATTTGATCCTCAGCCTTTTTTAAGGTTTCAGAATTATCCTCTTCCTTAGATTTAGAATGCTCAATACTATCTCTTAATTTACCTACAATACCTGAGGCAATTATCATCCCACTACCAACAGATGCATAAAGGTCATCTATAGAATTAAAATTATATCTTTTAAGAATCTTTTCTAAGGTCTCAGTCTTAGCAAGTTCACCAAAATTATATCCATTTCTTTTAGCTTCACGTTCTAATACATCCTTACCCTTTACTATATTCTCTTCTCTCTTTTGCTTTTTAAACCAAGCTCTTATCTTGCTCTTTGCTTGATTAGATTTTACTATATTAAGCCAATCTATACTTGGTCCCTTTGGTGTCGATGATGTTAGTATCTCAACAATTTCTCCAGTTTTTAAATGATAATCAAGGGTAACCATTCTCCCATTAACCTTGGCTCCTATACACTTATTTCCTACATCTGTATGTATTCTATAGGCAAAATCTATTGGAGTGGCTTCATTAGGTAAATTTATTACAACCCCTTTAGGAGTAAATACAAATACTTCATCAGAGAATAAATCTATCTTAAAGGCTTCCATAAACTCTTCTGCATCCTCAGTATCCCTTTGCCATTCTACTATGTCTCTAATCCAAGAAAGCTTATTTTCTAAATTATTTCCACCATTCTCACTTGATCCTTCTTTATACTTCCAATGGGCAGCTATTCCGTACTCTGCTGTTTTATGCATATCAAAGGTTCTTATTTGTATTTCAAATGTTTTTCCATGGGGACCTATAACTGTTGTATGAAGTGATTGATACATATTAGGCTTTGGCATAGCAATATAGTCCTTAAATCTTCCTGGAATAGGCTTATATACTGTATGAACTATTCCAAGAACTGCATAACAGTCTTTAATTGTATGAACCAAAATCCTTATAGCTGTCAAATCAAATATTTGATCTACAGATTTGCTCTTGTTTACCATTTTCCTATATATACTATAAAAATGTTTAGGCCTTCCCTCTATATCAGTTTCTATACCTGAAAGATCAAGTCTATCCTTTAAATCATTTATTACTTTACTTATATATTCTTCTCTCTCTACTCTCTTTTCTGCTATCTCTTTAACAAGCTCATAATATTCATTAGAATTCATATATCTAAAAGCTAAATCTTCAAGTTCCCATTTTATTTTAGACATTCCAAGTCTATGAGCAAGAGGGGCATATATATCAAAGGTCTCTTTTGCCTTTTCTTTTTGCTTTTCAATACATTTAAACTTTAGAGTTCTTAAATTATGAAGTCTATCTGCTAGCTTTATAAGAATTACTCTTACATCCTTAGTCATAGCTAGGAGCATTTTACGTACATTATCCGCTTTTTGCTCTTCCTTAGTTTTATACTTAATCTTTCCAAGTTTAGTTACTCCATCTACTAGGTTAGCTACCTCTTCATTAAATAACTCTTTTATATCATCATAATTATAATCTGTATCCTCTATGACATCATGAAGAAGCCCAGCCACTATGGTATTTGTATCCATACCCATTTCAGCTAAGATACACGCTACCTCAACAGGATGAACTAAATATGGCTCTCCTGATTCTCTTTTTTGATCACTATGAGCCTGTTCTGCTAAATAGTATGCTTTCTCTACAAGTTTCTTATCAACGTTTATACAGTTTTTTTCTATTTTCTCCATTAATTTATCTAGCATCTGGAATACTCTCCTCTAAAACTAAACTTCATAATATCAATGGCTGGTCATACAACCAGCCATTATTACTATATAACAAAATTATATAATATTGTGTAGAATTTTGCAATTTAAATTTCCCTTAGTTAGAACTACTTAAATATCGTATTCTACTAAACTTTTAACATCATATCCTTTTAACTTATCGCGTCCCTTAAGCTCTGTAAGCTCAATAACAAAATCCATAGCTACAACTTCTCCACCTGCTTCTTCTACAAGCTTTGCAACAGCAGAAATTGTACCGCCTGTAGCTAAAAGATCATCTACCATAGCAACTCTTTGGCCTTTCTTTATAGCATCCTTATGCATTTCTAAAGAATCTGCTCCATATTCAAGATCATAGTTAAAGCTTAGGGTATCACAAGGCAGTTTTCCTGGCTTTCTAACTGGAACGAAGCTAACACCTAAAGCATAAGCTACAGGCACTCCAAATATAAATCCTCTAGCCTCTGGTCCAACTATTACATCAACTTTTTTTTCTTTAAGTCTTTCTGCTATCTTATCTATAGTATATTTTAAAGCCTCTCCATCTCCAATTAAAGTTGTGATATCCTTAAAACTTATTCCTTCCTTTGGGAATCCATCTACTATTCTTATCTTTTCTCTTAAATCCATACCCATACCTCCACTAAACTATTGTTAAAATATTTTTAAGCCTCTATTATACTAATCATTCTTTAACTCTTTTTCTAAATACTTTACTATTTGCTGTGCTCTATATTCACTAGTAGTAGTTAAAAGTTCTACTACTATTCTTGCATTGTCAATAGTTCCTACAGCATTAACTCTTGGAGTCATAACCAGAACCATCTTACTTATATTCTCTTCACTTGGCGTAGTTATTCCATTATAAGTCATTAATGCTCTTAATCCATAATTATTGCTATTTAATAAATATTTTATACCTTCCTCAAATAAAATCTTATTCTCTCCGCTGATTTTATCACTGAAGGAATAAGTACCTATGGTAACCAAATCTATGTATTTATTTATACTCTTCATATTATAATAGGATGCTATAGCTTGTGCTAACTTAAAAGTCAAAGTACTAATACTTAAGGTGTCATTACCTAAAACTATAGATTCTAAATCTTCATTATACTCCCTATTTAAAAGTGCTATAACCTCCATTCCAAGATTATTAATTAGATTCTCTTGGTCCCTAGATTCTATTATACACCCTAGGGATATTATTAAGGAAGCACCTAACATATCCACATGATTTTTAATTACCTTTGAAC
>NZ_JBFNEO010000258.1:0-3456 GCF_040797585.1 Clostridium sp. | reverse complement strand
AAGACTATTACAATTTAAACATAGAATGGCTTCAGGAGCTATTAAATGAAGAGTAGAATGTTAGAAAATTCTACTCTTTTATTTTTATGTATTATTGTATTATTTAAGGGAATATATAGGTTTTAGGATAAATAGATTAAATTAAATCTATATTATTAAAACTATAGCAAGAATTCTTTAATTTTCATGGTTATAAGAATTTGATATAGAATTAAAAAACTATATACTTATAATTAGGAGGATTTATATATGAAACATGGATTAAAGTACAAGTTTTTCACCTTATTTTATTTCCTTATTGCAATAGTTATTATTATTGGAGCAACATCTTTAGCTAATATATTAAAAATAAAAAGCACTACAAATACCTTAGTAAATGATAATTATTATTCAATAGATGCCACTAATAATATGCAAAAGGTTTTGGATAATCAAAATAATTCTTTAATAAATTTTATAAATTCAGGAGAAGAGAAGTATAAAAAGGAGTTTTACTCCCTTAACCCAGAATTTCTTAAATATTATACATTTCAGAATAACAACATAACAGAAGAAGGAGAGAAAGAAATTAATTTAGAGGTGCTTAAAGATTATAATACTTTCATTGAAAAAGCAGTTCTAATATTTGATAGTAGTGGAAAAGATAAAGACAGTACATTAAGAATATATACAAAAGAAATACAGCCCCAATATATGAGTCTAAAAAATAATCTCAGAATAATAGGTAAATTAAATGAAGAGGGACTTTTAAATAAGAAAGAAGTTTTAAAAGAAACGGCAGAAATATCTACCTATACAATGATATCAGTGTCTATTATATTAATAATTGCAAGTCTTATATTGTCTGTAAGATATATAAATAAATTTTTGCATCCTATATTGCTTTTGAAAGAAGATATAATAAAAGCTAAAGAGGGAGATTTTAGCCATAGAGCTGAAATTGTTTCTAATGATGAGGTTGGACTTTTAGCAAAAGAGTTTAATAGCATGAGTGAAAAAATATGTGAGTTTAAAAACTCTACTATAGGTAAGATAATGGAAGAAAAAAACAAATCAGAGGCTATTGTTAAAAGTATAGTTGATCCCTTAATTGTACTAGACGATAATTTCAGAGTGGTACTTTTAAATGATTCTTGTGAGAGAGAATTTAATATATTATTAAATGAAGTTCAGGATCGTCATATACTAGAGGCAATAACTAATGGAGAGTTATTTGACTATATATCAACTTCTATAAAAAATGATGAAGAGAAAGTATCAAAGGAAATTGTAGTTGATGATTCAATTTATAATGTAAATTTATCATATTTTATGGATAGTGATAAAAGAAAGAGTGGTATTATAGTATATTTTCATAATATAACTAAGCTTAAAAGAATAGAAAAAATGAAACAAGATTTTATAGCTTCTCTCTCCCATGAGGTAAAGACACCTTTAACATCTTTATTAATGGGGGTATCCCTTCTAGAGAATAGAGAGGGTTTTAAAGAAAATAAAAATATCATTAGCACCATATCTGATGATTGCCAGAAGATAGTTAATCTTATAAATAATTTTTTAAGAGTCCATGAAATCGAATCATCAGAGGATCTTTTATATAAGGAAGATATATCTTTAATAGAACTTGTGGAAACAGCTTTAGAGTCTTTTTATATAATAGCCGATGCAAGGGATATAGAACTGATAACTGAATATGATGAGGATATACCTTTCATAAATGGGGACAGAGAGAAATTAGGATGGGTTTTAAATAATCTTTTATCTAATGCCATTAAATACTCTAATAAAGGTGGTTATGTAAGGATTAAAGTTAAAAGAAATGAAGAGGGGGTAGAAATCCAAGTTAAGGATAATGGAAGAGGAATCTTAGAAGAAGACTTACCTAGGATTTTTGATAAATTTTATAGAGGAGTAGATGACGTAGAGGGGACGGGGCTTGGACTTGCTCTTTCAAAGGATATAATATCCCTTCATAAAGGGACTATAAGTTGCAACAGTATTTATGAGTATGGAAGTATATTTAAAATAACTCTGCCATTAGAGGAGGATGAAAATGAAGAGTAAGGTATTAATAGTAGATGATGTTAAAAATATAAGAGAGATGCTTAGAACATGTCTTCAAGATGAGGGATATAAGGTATTTGAGGCAACTTGTGCAAAGGAAGCCATGGAGTGTATAGAGAAGGAGAATATAAAAATAGTTTTTACGGATATAAAGATGCCAGAGGTTAATGGAACAGATCTTTTAAAGAGTATTAAAAGCTATAATAGAAATATAATAGTTATAGTAATGACGGCTTTTGGAACTATAAAAAATGCAGTACAATGTACTAAATATGGGGCTTCAGCTTATCTTCAAAAACCATTTACAGCTAAAAGAGTTAAGGGAGTACTTGAGGAAGTATTGGGAAAAGAACAAGCTAAAACAGATCTTAACTTTTATATAGTTTCTGCAAAGAAACTCATAGATAAAGGCGATTTAAATAAGGCCCATGAGGTTTTAAAAAGAGCACTTATTATAAAAGATGATTGTGGAGAAATCTATAATCTTATAGGAGAGGTTGAGGAACTAAGTGGAAATCATGAGAAAGCGGAAACTTTTAGAAAGTTTGCTGAAGCCTTGGGATTTCAGAGTACTAAAGAGTGATATGAAAAGAGATAAACTTTACACCCATATATAACAAATATATGGGTGTAAATAATTTGTTGAAATTTAAAATGTTATGTGGTACTATTTTAGTATAATTTAATAGATAACATTGATTATGAGGAATATGGTTAAAATCCATAGCAGCCCCCGCTACTGTAATTGCAGACGAAAAGCAATAACCACTAGATATTTATATCTGGGAAGGTGCTTTTAGGATGAAGCAAGAGCCAGGATATTCTAATCTATAGTTTTGAAATTCTACACATTCTTCGGAGGGAAGAAGCTAGTTTCACATAATATATTTGTATATGAAACTTCCTTCTAGTATTTAGAAGGAAGTTATTTTATTTTAAGGAGTTGATTTATTGAGGAGAATAGATTTTCTAAGTAGTCCTTTTTTAAAGGAAGAAAATCTTTTGTTTGATCATGAAATTGGTACAGATTACTTATGTAGTAATATAGCTTTAGTTTCAGAACTTACAAAGAGAAAATGTCCAAAGCTTCATAAGGAGCTAAGTCCTTTAGTAGAGAAAGTGTATCATTTAAATGGATCTATAAGGGGAAAGTTAGCTATAGATGAGGAAGATCTTTCATCTCTTTATGAGAGTTATAAAGGTATAAAAGAAAAATTACACCATAAGATAGAGGGCATGGTACTTCCAGGTGGATGTGAAATTGCCTGTAGACTTCATATATTAAGATGCGAAGCGATAAAGGTTGTAAGAACAATGCATAAAATAAAAAATAGTGGGATAGATGTTCCAGACATATTATTTGATTATGGAAATTTACTTTCTAACTATTTC
>NZ_JBFNEO010000257.1:0-3462 GCF_040797585.1 Clostridium sp. | reverse complement strand
TCTGATTATAACTATTATAGGAATTCTAAATGAATTCCCTTAAAAATTTATATATCTTAATCACTACTCTAAAGCAGATCCTAATTTTAAAGTATATGCTCCTTCTGTATTCTTATCATACTTATATACACCGATATAATACTTTCCTGGCTTAGCTTTATAGGTATTTTTTAAAGTGTTGCCCTCTATATTTGCATAAGATACATAATTGTTTAAATCACTCTCATGATAAAGGATCCAATTTAGTTTCATATGATTTTGTTTTTCTAATAATATTTCTATATCTAAAGGTTTATCTAAGGTAAATGTATATATATCTACTGCATCCTTATCATCAATATATGCACTTATTCCTTTATTCTTAGTTATCTTCATAGCTTCATCAAAGTTATTGTTATTTTCAACTTCATCTACAAAACCATTCTCTGAGCTAGTTTTTAGCCCTCCAGTTATGGTTAGTGTATAGTCTCCTAGCTTATTTCTATCATAACTATATATATTTACATAATATCTTCCTGGAGATAAATTTACCTTATTAATTAAAGAATCTCCTTCCTTAGAGGCATAGGATATATAATTATTAAGGTCTCCTTCTTTAAAAAGAAGCCAGTTAACACCTAGATTATTAGGATTTTTTACATCTATGGTTACTTCCCCTTCTTTTTCTACATCAAAATAGAATATATCTGATGAATCTCCCTTAGTAAAACTAGCGGAAATTGCTTCACCTGAGAAAACCCCTCCATTGGCATTATTAAAAGAATCGTTTGGTTCACTTTCAATTGTTCTACATGATGACTCTTCCTTTGCTATCCTTATCTCAAAGGTCTTCTCACTTTGTGCCCCTTTATCATCTGTAACCTTTAATTTAACCTTATATACCCCTTCTTTTTCATACTTGTGAATTCCTTTAACTTCTTTACTTGTAGTTCCATCTCCAAAGTCCCATAGATATTCCTTTATTGTTCCATCTTCATCCTGAGATTTTTCTCCATTGAACTTTATTCCTTCATTTACTACTCCTAAGGAATCCAGTTCAGCATTTATAACTGGAGCTTTATTTTCCACACTACTATCTGTAGATATTCCATGGAAGTTTACTTCAAATTCATAGTTTCCATCACTATTTACCTTATAGTTAGTAAAATATGCTGTTAAAGTTTTATAACCACTCCATGAGTTTTCTTCTAGTTTCTTTAAAACTTCATCAAGTTTCTTATTCATATCCTTCCAATCATCATCTTCATCTACAGACTTTCCTCCAACAAATGTA
This sequence comes from Clostridium sp., assembly GCF_040797585.1. Classification (GTDB taxonomy): domain Bacteria; phylum Bacillota; class Clostridia; order Clostridiales; family Clostridiaceae; genus Clostridium_Z. The sequence goes on along the minus strand of NZ_JBFNEO010000257.1, from coordinate 2,189 downwards.
CCCTTAATACTTACAGTATTAAAGTAACTTGATTCATTTATATCTGTAGTAATATTGTTTAAATCTAAAACAGAATCTATCTCGCTAACTATCTCATTATTATTTTTATATGGATGTGTTTTTAAATATTCATCTGATACTAGAGGCACTGTTAAATTATCATAATTTCCTAAAAGAGAATCCATATATCTTTGATATTCTTCATTTAAACTACTATTATTACTTAAAGTTTTTATATATTCCTTATAATCCTCTACCTTATTATCCTTAATATAATTTGTCATTCTTTGTAGCATATCTATATCCTTATTATACATATAGTTTGAGAATGCAAATCCATAGTGATAGAAGTCCCATGAACCATATTTAGAATATAAAAGTTCCGGCAGAGATAATCTTCTTTCTTCATCATGAGCTAGGTATCCTGTTACTGATTTTCTTGGAAGTATTCCCCCAGTACGAGTTGATCCTGCGAAAAATTCTGCTGTACCTTCTTCATACCAAGTAAGCTCATTATCCTTATAGAAATCACCTTGACCCCATATTCCTGGCACTACATATCTTCCTTGTAGGTAATGGGTGTATTCATGTCTGAATAGCTCCTCTAGAGTATAAACACTCTCTTCTGGAGTTTTTCTTTCATAGGTAAAGAATGTTCCTATTCCCTCTATGTATATTCCTCCATTATCCGTATCATATCCATATAGTTTAGCATTCATCTTATATTCCTCTGGAGAATTATATACTACAACTGTTAATACATCATCTGGATTGCCAGCTTCTAATGGTTTATCATTACCAACCACTCTATGGTATTGAGCCTTAACTTCCTTTGCTGCCCAATAAAGTCTTTTAACCTTCTCCTCAGTTACCTTATCTCCAGCCTTAACTACAAAAGCTCCATTATCAAATTCATAGTTTTTAGAAAGGTATTTTCCCTTACCCGCTTCCTTATGGCATCCATATCTATTGTTTGTCCATTAGAATTTTTCCCACCAAAATTTTCAGAAAGCCTTGTAGCAGCTTCAAAATATTGAGTAGACAGATATGGATATATCATCATAGCATCAGTTAATACCTTTTGAGATATTCTAGGATCATTTCTAAGGTTTCCAATTTTCCCTATAAAATATAAAGCATTATCAACTAACCACATGTTATCACTGTTAGCCCTATTACCTAAAAGAGCTAACTTTTCTATTTCTTCTATATATCCATCTATTTTCCCATAGAATATGGTATCCTTAGGATCATTATGATAAAGATCTGTATATATCTGATAATCTATTCCATTCATTAATTGATATATAGCTGATCCTTTACTTCTTTCCTTAGAATAAACTTCTAAATTTCTTTCATATTGATGAAATATTTTTGTTACTCCATTGACTATCTCTGGAGTACATACAGTGTTTGCTATAAATTTACCTAAAGAGTCTACTACCTCATCTTGAACTCTTGTTCCTAAGGCAAAATTTTCATTATTTTCTATGGCCTCAATAGCAGGTATACATCTACTTTGAAATTCCTTAGTATTTAAATATTTAAGTTCTTCATTGTAATATCCAAGGTAGAAAGCTGATCTTAAGAATTCCACCACTGTTTGTATACCTTGATTATCATCCTTTGTATAAGTTTGTCCTATTCTATAAAGTTCATCTATTAAAGCCTGTACACGATTCTCATCCTTGTAAAACTCATAGCTATCCTCAGTAAACTTAAATAGTTCAGGAACATCACTGTAACTTATAGACTTAATAGTTTTTATTAAATCACTGTAGCTTAATGAGTTTAATTCCTTAAAGGTATATTTCTTTTGATAGCTAGGATTAACATTTCCTAATTTTTTATTATCGGAAGATTCTTTATTTTCTGATGATGACTTTATATCATTTGCTCCATTTATACCTAATGGTTCTATGTCCTTATCATTTGACTCTTTAGCCATAACTCCTACTGTAGTATTAGCTATTAAAACCCCAATCATAGCCATGATACTTAAGGACTTAGTAAAACTTTTTCTATGTACTAATTTCTTATTGATGTTTTTATAATGTTTCCTCATTTTCTTCTCCCCTTTTTTAATTGTTTTTCATAATTAAAATTATTTTTTTATATTCTCACATCCTTTAAAGTTTATTTTTTAAAATTTCTTATTATTATGTAATGTTTATATTTAAATTCATTAC
>NZ_JBFNEO010000256.1:0-3466 GCF_040797585.1 Clostridium sp. | reverse complement strand
AATATACGTTAATACTATTTTTCTTACTATTATATTTAATTTTAAATATAATGGTTAAAATAACCGCTATTAAAATCAATATATTTTTTACTTATATTCAAACCAAACTTACCCTTATATTACCATATATTTTATTTTTTGTAATGAATTTTCATATGTTTTCTATTTATCTATGGTATTTAATAAAGTCTTAATATAAGACGTATATTATTCTTCTTACCCCAACTTATAATTTGATATATATTGTCATAGTAGCTATAATTTATCTAGAGAAATTAATATATAATTTAAAATTAAAAATCTATATTAACTTAACCCCTTGTGTCAGTTGACTTTTTAATTAAATTACTTGGTTAAAAGCCATTGAAGTCTAGAATTTTAGTCTAGCAATTATGTCTCTCTTAACCCCTAACTGCACAATATATTAATTTACAAATTTTATAATATATATTAAAATTAATAAATTTATTTATAATTACTAGGAGTGATGATAACTTGAAAAAAATAGTATGTATTGGAGATAGTTTAACCTATGGTTTTGGAGTTTCTAAAAATCACAGCTGGCTTTATCTTCTAGAAAATAGATTTCCTAAAAACCTATGGATAAATAAAGGAATAAATGGTGATACAACCATTGGTATGATAAATAGATTTTATGAAGATGTTATAGATGAAAAGCCTAATGTGGTAATAATCATGGGAGGAAGTAATGATTTTTTAAGTCATAAAAATGTAGAAGCTACCTTAGATAATATAAAAATCATGGTAGAGGACTCCCTAGCTAATAATATAACCCCTATAGTAGGAATTCCTCCCTTTATAGTAGGTCCAATGGCCATGAATAGTTGGGATCCTTATTGTGATTACTCTTTAGTGAACTCTAAGCTAGAATTATATAAAAATCTATTAGAAGACTATTGTACTAAGGAGAACCTGTTAATATTAAATTTTTATAATATCTTTAAAAACTTATCCCTTAATAGCAAAATTGAAGACTTCTACACTGATGGACTACACTTAAATCCTAAGGGGCAAAAGGAAATGTTTTATCTCATAGAAGACCTAATTATTAATAATGATTTTTAGATTTACATATGAAGGTGTATTATTTTTTATACTCATAACTAAAATTATTGGTATAACTTGTATATATTCAAAATACAATAAAAAAACACCATGACTCTTAAATTCATGGTGTTTTTTATAGATTAAGGAGATTTCCTATTAGGCTTTGGCTACCAACTGCAACATCCCTATCCTCTTGAAAGATGGGAGATAGTAGTTGCTACGCCCCTAGATTAATTCATCTAACCTTCAGATTTGGGAAAGAACGCCATCTGAAGGAAGATTCCTTCTATTAAAATTACTTTTCCTATCTTGTATATATTTTAAATGAAAGAATTCAAATATATAAGTTTTTACTACTCCCTCACTTTTATAGTTATGTGACTAGATAGATTAATATTTTCAAATAGACTTTTTGAGAGTTTTATTCTCTCCATATCTCCTGGTGCTAATATTCTTTTATCTAGTGATATCTTCTCTACATTATCAAAAAGAATAGAGATACCAGTATCCTTATATAAATCATCAACTTTAAAACTTACTTCTAAATCCTCTCCTAAATTATCCGGATTTATAGTTTGTGGAACAGTATATCTTATTCCTCTACCACTTATAATCTGAATATTATTATTTCCTCTACTATATTTTCCCTTAACAAACCTAGCTGCCTTCTTCCCAGCCTCATAGCTTTCATTAGTTACATTATCTACTAAATCGTGGACATGCAAGATATTTCCACAAGCAAATATTCCTTCCACATTAGTTTCCATGCTTTCATTAACCTTTGCTCCACCGGTTATGTTTGATATTTCTACTCCTGCCTTTAAAGATAATGCATTATCTGGTGTTAATCCTACAGATAATATGAGGGTATCACAGCTTATATGTTCTTCTGTGCCTTTTATTGGTCTTCTATTTTCGCCTACCTTTGAAATTATTATTCCTTCTAATCTCTCTTTTCCCTTAACTTCCACAACAGTATGATTTAACATTAGAGGAATATTAAAGTCTTTTAAACATTGAAGGGCATTTCTCTTAAGCCCTATGCAATAAGGCATAATATCCACTACCGACTTTACTTTGGCTCCTTCTAAGGTCATTCTTCTTGCCATTATAAGTCCTATGTCTGAAGATCCTAAAATCACTACTTCCTTTCCTGGCATAACCCCTTCTATATTTACAAGTCTTTGAGCTGTACCGGCAGTATAAACTCCAGCACATCTTGATCCTGGTATATTTAAGGCTCCACCTGGTCTTTCACGACATCCCATAGCTAGAATTATAGCCTTAGCTTTAATTTCTATTACTCCTTCTTTTGGGTTTACCGCCGTAATTTTTTTATCCTCAGTTATATCTATAACAGTAGTATTTAATTTATGTTCAATATTCATATCTATAAGCTTTTTAGAAAATCTTTCTGCATATTCTGGTCCTGTTAACTCTTCTTTAAAGTTATAAAGTCCAAATCCACTATGAATACATTGATTTAATATTCCACCTAAATCATAATCCTTCTCAAGAATTACTATGTTCTCTATCCCTTCTTCCCTTGCAGAAATAGCTGCTGCCATGCCTGCTGGTCCTCCTCCAATTACTACTACATCGTAATCTAGCATTAATTATGCCCCTCCATTCTATGAAAGTTTAATCTCTATATATAAAAACTATTTTACCATAGTTCTCCTTATGTTTGTATAAGGTTAATTTTTTGCCGATTGACTCCTTACAATGGTTAAGCTATTTAGTTAAAATTTATAGATATATCATCTCCTAACTCAATCTTTGAATTTGCTGTAGATATTGTATCTTGAACTTTAATTCTATGTATCATAGGGTACATTTATATTGTAGGTTTTTCAATAAATTTATACCTTTAATGTTTAAAAAAACTTATAAAACAAGAGCAGTATAGACTTTCATAAAATACTAGCCTATACTGCCCTTGTTTTATTATATATGATTAAATTTTTTATAAATACTTGCAACTATTTCTACTCAAATCCATATTCGATATTTCCTAAGGTTTGTCCTTTAAGTAAATAATTCAGCTTATTAACCCTTCCTTTATTATCATACCCTATTTCAATATCGTCAAATTTGGTAAAGTTAAATAAATTTCCTCTTTTAGTTCTTATATTATATTTATCCATACCACTTAAGAAAACATCTCTTATGGCGTAACTAAACTTAAATAAAATCACTTTTTCATCCTTATATACAACCTGTATTAAACTCTTATCTAAATTAAACATCCACTCACTACTCACATTGTCAATGGAATCAACATCTATCTTATCCTTATCTATCTTAAAATCCTCGCCTTTTAAGGTTCTATCTTTATTAAACTTTAAAATTCTACTGAATCTTATTTTTCTCTCTAAGGTTGTAGTATGTATTTCAC
>NZ_JBFNEO010000255.1:0-3512 GCF_040797585.1 Clostridium sp. | reverse complement strand
TTAACTTGAAGTTTAGCTTAAGATATGATGTAGCACATCATAGATAAACCACATGGTATCTCAATACTTAATAAGCTATAAATCATGTTAGATTGAAGTTTAGATTAATGTGTAATGTGCTTTCTCTATAGTTAAACTATATCAGAACTCAATCTTTGAATATGCATTAAATAATAGAATCTTGTGATTTAGTTTAATGCATAATGTGGTAATATACATTGATAACTTTCTTATATATACTATAAAAGTAATATCAACAATTAAGTTAAATAATAAAAAAGATTTATCCTAGAATCCAATTATGTTCTAGGATAAATCCTTTTACAAGTTTTTTACATCTAATTTAAGCCACTTAGAATTTTCTATACTATAAATCTATCTGTATCTTCTTTCATACTCTTAGTCATGAATGTTAAGTCTTGTGCAGCATTCGCTACTTCTTCTGATGAAGCATTCATCTCTTCTGATATTGCTGCTATTTCTTCTGCTGAAGCTGATACCTCTTGTGATACCGCTGCTGAATCTTGAATTTTATTTAAAATTATATTTTTACTTTCCTCAATTTTTCCCGTTACATATACTGTATTCTGTATTTTAGGCTTCATAATACTCACTTCTCCAATAATTTTATCAAAGGACTCCACTGCCACATTTATTGTTTCTTTTTGATTTCCTAATTCCTTTTGAACTAAGGATGTGGTATCTACCATTATGTTAGTCTCTTTAAATACAGAATCAACTAAGTTATTTATGTTTTTAGCTGAAACTCTACTCTGATCTGCCAGCTTTCTTATTTCATCAGAAACTACTGCAAATCCACGCCCTACTTCTCCAGCTCTTGCTGCCTCTATAGCTGCATTTAATGCTAAAAGATTTGTTTTCTCCGCAATTCCATTAATAACATCAGTAATTTCATGAATTTTATTTATATCATCTTCTACATTATGAATTTTATTTGATAACTCTTTAAAGGAATAATTAACATTCTCTACAGATACCATAACTTTCTTCATTTCTGAATTACTACCATTTGAAAGCCCTTCAATCTTATCTGCTTCTTCCTCTACATTTTTAATTGATGATATCACCTGTTCTATTTGTCCATTAAAATCATTTAGTATTTCTACTATATAGGAAATATCTGTAGCTTGAGTCTCTGCTCCCCTTGCAACTTCTTGTACAGAGGTTGCTACTGTATCTGATGAACTTGACATCTCAGTAGAAAGGCTTGCTAAATTTTCTGAATAACTATCTATGGTTAAGGAACTTTCTTTTATATTTTTAACTATCTCTCTTATAGAATCTTGTGTTCTATCCATGGCTTTAGCCATAAATCCAAACTCATCTTTTCTTTCTAGTAAAGCATTAGGTATATCCTTTGACATATCTCCTTTTGCCATTATATTCAAATGTTCTACTGCAGTTTTTATTATATTAGCTATTTTTCTTACTTGAATTAATATAAGAATTATACTAAGGATTACACATATGAACGATAGAATAATTATATAATTTCTAATTACCTTAACTTCCTTTAACACTTCATTCTCGTCTATAGTTATAGCTGAACTCCACCCTGTATTTCCTACTGGCGAATAAGAGATAAATTTCTCTTCTCCATTAAGGTTATATGTATCTGTTCCTAGAGACCCTTTTATCATATTCTGTACAATTTTTGAGAATTCTTCTAATTTAGAGTCTATTTTTGAAAGTTCTATAGCATTATACTTACCTATGTAATCTGAATTTTTGTGAGCAACTACAGTTCCAGCTTCATCAACCATAAAAGCCTCCCCTGTTTCTCCTATGGTTATATTAGATAAGATATTACTAAAATCTTCTGCATCCCTTACTGCAATTAAAGCACCTGTTATTTCACCAGAGTTTTTATCTTTTATAGGTGTAGCTATTGAAAATATCAGCTTATTGTTATCCCCCTGATAATCACTTATGAAAGGAGCACCTACTACAGTTTCTCCAGCCATTGCTCTTTTATAATAATCCTTATCAGATATGAATAACTGCCCCCCATTAGTAGCTACATAAATTCCATTTTTATCTGCTATCCCCATTCTCATGAACCCATTAATTTCTACATTATTTTCTATTTCTTTAAGCCTTTCCTCTAACGGCTTGGATGAATCAGAAATATATATATTCATAGCTAAGTTCTTAAGAACTTGTTTTCCTGTTTCAAGCTTCTCATTAATCATGCCAGCGGAAGCCTTAGCTATCTCTGGCAAAGTTTCATTTGCCATAGAGTTAAGTGCCTTTTTAGATATGGTTATAGATATCCCAGATAATACAATACAATTAAAAACAGTTAGTAATATAAAAATCACTATTAACTTTGTTCCTATACTCTTAAAGTTAATCTCTTTCTTTTTTAAGTTTTCCATAAAACCCTCCTTAGTAATAAAATATACCCTTTGATTAAAAATTTCGTAATTTTTTATAATTTCTTTATATAAATATATTTAGAATGTTTATATATCTACACTTTAAATCATAATTATATAAATATTTTCATAAATTCTTCCTATAAAAATCTTAGATTATTAATTAGAATTTTTTTTAATTTTTAAAACACAAAAGCTATAACACTAAATTAATCTTGTAGTGTTATAGCTTTCTAATTCTAAGTTTCAGCCTCTATTCTAAAATTATATTTAAAAAGGATAATCATAATAATCTCCATTTTTAATCTTAGCTTCTTTTACTGATTCTTTTATATTTCCATAACCTAAATTAACTAACCTGTCTCTATATACTCTATGAAGTTTATCCATAGAGTCATCATTAATCTCTAACCATTTATAATAATCATGTTCCTCTGATAAAATAACTTTTCCTTCTATTACTCTACATAGGTATATAACTCCAACTATCTGATAATTCTCTCCAATAAACTCCCATGTATCTAAAAGTTTAATTCTTTCAAAGCTAAGTTTTGTTTCTTCAAAGATTTCTCTTTTCAATGTATCTTCTAGGCTTTCTCCAAATTCTACCCTTCCTCCAGGAAGCTCTAAGTATTCTTCCTCAGAACTTTTCTTATGCATAGCTAAAAACTTATTTCCCTGTACTATAAAAGCCTTAGCTGCAAAATACATCCTCTTTTCTTCTATCATAGCAATCCCCCTATTGATTAACTAAATAAAAGTTATTTAAGTTAATAATTATATATTTTTATAAATTTTAGTACTCTACTAATTATATCACACCCCTACTTTATATAGTGAAAATTCTGAAAATCCCCTTCGTTTTTTACACCTCTTTAACCCTTAATAATTTCATATTTAATATCCCTACTTTTTTTATTTTCTCTATATTTTTCTTACAAGATTATTAACTTATTTTTAGCACATACTATATTTGTCTTACATTAAACTCATTTTTATTCTATATAGATTTTATCTATTTATATATGATTTTTTTCAGTATTACAACAGATATGGATTTATATTTATGATTATTTCTACTTAAATTTAGTATAGTTTATCCCAGAAAGGAGG
>NZ_JBFNEO010000254.1:0-3517 GCF_040797585.1 Clostridium sp. | reverse complement strand
AATTAATATAGTTATATTTTTATCTCAAATTACTTACCTAAAATTATTTGATAAAAGAAATCTTAAATAATTTCTTTATATGGTATACAAACATAAAACACTTAACTCACATTTTCCTCACACTAAAAAACATCCATAACTTCTTTAAATAGCTAGTCCACTAAAATAGTTTTATATCTTAACCTTTCTTGCTTTTCCTTACCTCCATTACCATCCTTAATAGACTCTAGGATTTCTAAAAGCTTATTATATAGATAATGGTTAGAGGTTTCTCTTAGAGACGTTTTAAGTCTAGGCTCTATATAGCTTATTATTAGTTCCCTATCTATGGCTTCCTTACTTTGAATACACATCATGGCAAAGGATATATCTAGTGGATTATTAGTATTACACTTTAAAACCTCTTGCCCAAATCTTCTTAGTATCTTAGGTGATAGGGTGCTATTTTCATAGGACGAGAAGGGACAATTAATAATATTTACTGTGTCATACTCCGTTGATATATCTCTAAAATCAACATAGTTATTCCGAAGTTTAGCTCCCCTTTTTAGTTTGAACCTACAAAGCTCCATTTCATCTATGTTTGTCTCTAATTTATCATCTAAAAATATCTGTGACCCTAATTTAATAAAGTCCTTATTTATGGTTTCTCCTAGGAATCTTATCTTTAATACCTGAATCTGATTCGTTGATTCATAGGGAATAGTGTAGTCTTCCTTTAATATATAAATCATGTCCTGGTACTTTATTATCCCTTTAGTTACAGTGATATAGTCATTATTTACTTCTATATTGCATCCTGAAATTATTCCACTGGAATAATTCCTAAGGCTTATATCTAAGATTTCTCTTGGAAAATCTCTAAGTTCTTCTAACATTTCAATTTTTAGAATTCTTCCTGGTTTAAATAAAGGATATGTATTTGAAAACACAACTTCTCCCCCTAATTGTTCTTGGTTTATTCTTTCCTATGGCTTATTTTAATCCGTCAAAGAAGTTTTTCTCCCACTGATCATTTTCAAAAGGATAAAATTTTTCTTTTCCTATATAAAGCTTCTCATCCTGTCTTAATATGGAAGTTACGTAAAATCCCCAAAGCTCTTCTTTTGCCCAAGCAAAGAATTTCACTTCATTGTTTACAATGTTGTCCGTATCATGCTGGTTGATGATACCTTCATATAATTTTTCTATTTCCTCTGGTAATATAGGGTTTAGCTCCTCTTCCTCTGTTTCATAGGTATATTCATATCTTGTATTTCCATGTATATCCTTTAAGTATAGTTTTAACATTACCTTTTCCATGAATCTAGATATATTACCCTTAGTTTTATCCCTACCTTTAATTAAGTTTTTCTCTTCTCCTTGGTGGGTATAAGCACTTATGACATAAGGTAGTGCTGGGGTTTTTATATCTATTTTTATGTCAGCATATCCAAAGTTCTTAGCATGCAAGTACTTAAGGGACCCATTAAGACAAGCTAGCTTTAAATCATAATTTTCCTTAGCTTCTTTTTTATTTCTCTTAACTTGAATAACTTTTCCTGGAATGAACTCCTTTAGGGCTTCTTTAAATATCTCCACCCTACAAGATTGTCCAGTTAATTTTATTATTGAGTAATCAAAGAGCTCATTATTCTCATAAAGATTCTCTAAGAACCTTTTTATTATGTTATATATGTCTCCCTTAAGTAAGGTGTTTATTTCGTAGACACTTATTGATATATTAGGGGCATCCTTTACTACTTGAAGCTTATCCTTGTGTATATAAGAAAGCTTCCATTTATCAAACTTTATTGTATCTTCCTCTAACTTTTCATTATCCTTTGAGGTTAAGTTTACTTTTAGAAGGCTAGGGTCACTAAAGAACTGCTTCTTTACCTCATCTGCTAGTTCAAATAAGAAATAATAATTGCTCTTTACCTTGTAGTATTCTTCTTTTCTTCTGCATTCATATAGTTTGAATTTAGTAGGAATTATCTCTTCTGCCTTCTCATAATTTTCATTTAGGGATTTATATACTTTTTCTACTCCGTATTTATCTATAAATCTAAATATATCTATGTCAAACTCATCTATTATAGTCTTATTTATCATGGCATTACTTTTAGATAACTCTTTAGCCATTAAGATTTTTATAAATTGCATTATTCTAAAGGTAAGGTTATTCCCTCCAAAGTCTGTATCTCCATTTTCATAAGAGGTCTCTATATCTAATTCATAGGAAATCCTGTTATTATATATGGTAAAATTACAGGCTGATAGGTCAGTGGTTCCCCCTCCACAATCTATTATTAATGCCTTATATTTTTCCCCCTCATCATAGCCTTTCTTCTCTATTAATTCAGCTATGGTGTTGTAGAGGACAGCTGCACTTTCATCTAATATATTTTCTTTTTCTACTATATAATCACTTAATATTTCCTTAAATAAACTATGGAATTTATACTTTTGTTTTGATGGACAAGATATATATATATGCTTAAATTTACATTTAAATCTCTGATTTGCTAGAGATATTATGTAGCTTAAATATGCTTTCATAATATCTTTTCTTGCTATGAAGGTGGTTTTCTCACTTCTATCTATTACTTTTTCAACCTTTTCATAGTCACTTACCCATCTTTTAATGTCATAAAATATAGTTAATCCATCATCTATATAACTCTTTTTAGACTCTTTAATTGCATCATATCCAAAGATATATTCTATGTTTTCCTCTCCAATACTCCTTACCCCTACTACGCTTGGAATAAGTGGGGTTATCTTCTCATAATCCTTAGTTGTATCTAAGACTTCTACAAGCCTTACCTGCCTTTTTTCCTTCTCTATAGCTTCACCTCCATTATTTAAGGATAAGAATTTTTCCTTATCTACATAAATACCTGCTGTGGTGTTTGATGTTCCAAAATCTATGGCAAGGGGCATTGTGGTCTCTTCAACTTCTTTTACTTCAAACTGCAGAATAGGTAGGGAATAAAATTTTATGAACCCCTTTGTTATGTCCCTATTTCCTTCATAGATGTGATAGAGAAGCTCTGATTCTTCTTTTTCAAAATATAGTAGGCTATAATGTTTAACCAGTGATTCCTCTGATGGAATATCTCCTTTATTTACTAGGAAATATTTATTTACCCCATCTTCATTTATTTTTTTAACATTGAATATACTACAGATTTTAAAAGTGTTATCTACTAAAAACATATTTACTTCTTCTAATTTATCTTCACTTTCTATGGTGTAGCCATCATATATGTCAGTGTCTAAGTCCTTATAAATTGTTATCTTTCCTGGATATTCTATTTTTTTCTCATCTAATATAAACTTTTCCGATCTTTTTAAAAACCCTTCTACCCTCTCTAAACCCTCTTCTCTAAATTTATTTATAAGAAGGCTGTCCTCTTCACCACGATATTTCATTATAAGCTTAACTAATTCTTCTTTATCTAAAGGATTAATTAAGCTCTTTACTATTTTTTCTTTAATACATATTTCTCTTAGCTGATATGTGGTCATAAGG
>NZ_JBFNEO010000253.1:0-3524 GCF_040797585.1 Clostridium sp. | reverse complement strand
AAAATCTTAGATTTTAAGCGGTGCATAAGATAAGTTTTAAATCAAAAACCCTATATATAGAGAAATAAAGTTTAACATGATGATAATAGGTTTAAAAATCTTCATATATGTCAATAGTTATAGATGTCCTATGATAAAACAAAAAAATATATGAAAAATTAAAAAAATAATATGAAAATATGTATTAAATTTACTTAAAAGGTAAAAATAATTGATGGAGGTGTTCATATGGACAAAAAAGTACAGGACAAATCATCGAATTTCTTTAAAAGGGAGGGTTTCTACGTAATATTATTTGTTGCTTTATGTGTAGTTGCTATAGTAGCCGCATTTACAGCAAAGAATTCAAGAGTTTCTACTGAGAAACCAAAGGTAGCTCAAGAAACTTCCGTAGATAATGGAAAAAATAACGTTACTAGTAAGGCAGAAGGAGAGAAGAAAACAGTTGATAATGCTACTGAGGTAAAAAATGACAATAAGAATAATGCCACAGTAAGTTCAGCTAAAGATGGTAAGAAATCAGCTCAAGTTTCTAACACTAGTAATGGAAAGTTTATAAATCCAGTAGAAGGAACCTTAGCTAAGGGATTTTCAACTATACCAGAATACACAGAACTTGGTAAAGCTGTATTTAATACAGGTATTCACATAAAGGCTGATGCTGGAAAGCAAGTAAAATCAGCTTTAGATGGAGTAGTTTCAAAGGTTTCTGTTTCAAAGGATGAATCAAAAGAATTAGTTGATAGTAACTACAAGGTTTATGGAAATTATGTGGAGATAACTCACCCCAATGGATTAGTAACAAGATATGCTAGCCTTGATCCTAATATCGCAGTAAAGCAAGGACAAAAGGTAAAGCAAGGAGATGTTATTGGAAAAGTTGGTAACAGCTCTATAAGTTATTCCATGGAGAAATATGGAGCGCATTTAGGGTTTTCAGTATTTAAAAATAATACAGAAGAAGATCCACTAAAGTATGTTGGATATAAGACTCAAGCTCAAAAATAATATTCATGGAATTTAAACTTTAAAATCAACCATTTTCCTAAAGGAAAATGGTTGATTTAATAAGTAAGAATTATAGAAATTAAGATCCTAAGATCCTAATCTTTATAAAATTAATTTATTTTAAAGGAGGCAATCGATTTGAAGGATTACATTGAGGAAAGAGTGCTTGATGTAGCAAATTATATTATAGATTCTAAAGCAACAATTAGAAAAACAGCTAAGGTCTTTGGGGTTTCGAAGAGTACCATACATAAGGATATGACAGAAAGACTTCCTAAGATAAATCCTAGCATAGCTCAAGAAGCTAAAACCATATTAGATTTAAATAAATCAGAAAGACATATAAGAGGTGGAAAAGCTACCAAATTAAAGTATAAAGCTATTGAAGGATAGTCCCTTTAAAGGTATAATCATTTATAGAAAATGATGAAAAATATAAGTTTTTATATAATTTAGGGATTTAGGAGTGAATAATATGTGGTTTTGGAGAATGGGAACAGATATAGGAATTGACTTAGGTACGGCTACAATTCTAGTATATATAAAAGGTAGAGGTGTAGTTTTAAACGAGCCATCCGTAGTAGCTATAGATAAGAATACAAATAAGGTACTTGCAGTCGGAGAAGAGGCAAGAAGAATGATAGGAAGAACTCCTGGAAATATAGTGGCAGTAAGACCTCTTAGAGATGGAGTAATTTCAGATTACGATACTACAGAGAAAATGCTTAAATATTTTATTAAAAAGGCTTGTGGCAAAAGAAGAATTTCAGCACCGAAGGTTATGATTTGTGTTCCATGTAAGGCGACTGAAGTAGAAAAAAGAGCTATAAGAGATGCAGCTATTCATGCAGGAGCTAAGCAGGTGTTTTTAATTGAAGAACCTTTAGCAGCTTCAATAGGATCAGGGATAGATATAACAAAACCTAGCGGAAATATGATTATTGATATCGGAGGAGGAACTACTGATATAGCAGTTATATCTCTTGGAGGTATTGTTGTACGTGATGCAATAAAAATAGCAGGAGATAAGTTTGATGAAGCTATAATAAAGTATATTAGAAAGAAATACAAGCTGATGATTGGAGAAAGAACAGCGGAAAATTTAAAGATAGATATTGGATCAGCTTTTAATGAAGAAGAAAATTTAACAATGGATGTTAAGGGAAGAGATTTAGTTACAGGTCTACCTAAAAATATAACGGTATCATCTGAGGAAGTTATGGAAGCTCTTGAAGAATGCGTAACTGCCATTGCAGATTGTGCACATTCAGTGTTGGAAAAAACACCACCAGAACTAGCGGCGGATATTGCAGATAAAGGTATATTAATGACAGGAGGAGGAGCATTATTAAGAGGATTAGATAAGCTTATAACTCATGTTACTAAGGTGCCAGTAAAAATAGCAGAAAGCTCTATAGAGTGTGTTGCTGAGGGTACTGGAAAGGTTTTAGAATATATAGACAAGTTAGATGTTACTATGGATAATGGTGAAGTAGCATTAATAGATTAAATTATATGAATAGAACCCACTCATATTTATGAGTGGGTTCTATTCATATAAAGAGCATGAAAGAGTGCGTTAACTATTACTGTAGACATATCTAAAATTAGGGATAGGCGGATACTCCTAGAAGTAAAAATTTCTGGATTTTCACTGGAATCTACAATTCCAACAATAGAGATATCACCAACATTAGGTAAGGTTTTTCCTACTCCTTTTCCAGGGTGTATAGGGTAATCACGAGCTTGAATCTCTCCAATAGAAGAGGTATCACCGAGGCAAGCATCTATACCTACTACTTTGCTAGTAGGGTGTAAAGCTTTTATTTCATTAAGTTTTTTATCTATATTTAAGGCATGGATAGGTGAATCTATAGTTCCATAAACAGGTAATGGGAAATATTTATCTTTAAGTAAAGTACCAACCAAGGGACCAAGACAATCTCCAATACATCTATCCGTTCCAATACATACTATGATAGAGTCATTATCTATAAAATCTTTTATAAAAAATGCTATATTATAAAATCCCATAGTATCTTTATAGTTAGATTTAACTTTATTCAAGCTATGCACCTCCTTGATATTAAATTTATATGAGGATATAGCTAGCTTTATTATTATAATGAATAAAAATTTTAAATAGTGAAAGAATTATAGGTAGTATTTAAATAGATATTAAAAAACTATGTATTGATATTACTTGTAAGGGGTGTATAAGGAGTGAAAAATAAAATAAAATTTTATAATATTATAATAATATTATGTACAATTATAACGGTGACAATTTTAATATATATATATAGGATTCAGGATTATATATATCCTTATAATGAAGTTATAACTGAGGTTAAAGAAGATAAATACATTAATAATTTAGGATTAAATGAAGATAATGAGAAAGAAACAGAGAAAATAAAAGAGGAAGAAATTAATGAAAAATCATTAGAAGATAGTGAAGAAGAGAAGAGGGAAAAAGAAGTTATAAAAGAAAAAAGTTTAAGTGAGCATAAAAT
>NZ_JBFNEO010000252.1:0-3629 GCF_040797585.1 Clostridium sp. | reverse complement strand
GCTAACATAGGATTTATAGTTTTAGGTTTAATTTATATATTTGCTTAATTTAATAAAATTATAGGTTTTAAGTAGTACATAAAATAATGTTTAAATTATAAATTTTCTATTATATAAGGAAAAGGTCCGTCTTAAATATATAGACAGACCTTTTATTTATTATCATTATTATCAATTTTATTTGATGAATTCTTAGCTAAGATATAAATATTATGGGTAAGCTTTTCTATTAAATAGTTTTTATATTTTATTTGAGAAAATATTTTATTTAAAATAACAAAGCTTGCTATGGATAGACCAATAAAAAGAAAGATAACAATTATAGTTAATATTTGAAGAAATGTTACCATAAAGACCTCCTCCTTAAAAGATTATATAGAAAATTATAACATAAATAAAACAATAGAAGTAGTTATTAAAGTTTTTTATTAGTTCATATAATAGAGTATAGCAATATAAAAAGGTGAATTATGAAAATACTAGATAAGATCTACTATAAGGCGAGGAAAAGAAAGGTTGACCAAGGTTTAAGAGAATTAAATACTATAAGTATAAAAGAAATTTACAGTGTAATAAGCAGAAATTGTTGGGTCTTTGGAATAGAACATAAGACTATTTTAAAAGATAGAAATATATTAGAAGTTATAATTAAGTGTAATAATAAAAAAGTACTTTTAAAATTTCATAAGTCTTTAATTATAAGAGGAGATGAAATCATAAGTTTTATAGGAAGGCTTAATGACTTTGGACTAAGTAATGGAATATATATAACTACAGGTAGATTTTCTAAAGAAGCTAGGCAAATTGCAAAAGAGGAAGAGTTAAATATATCCTTAGAAGATGGATTTCACTTTATAAAGAAGCAGGTTTGGATGAATATTGAGTTTAATCAAAAGATAAAAGCAAATCAATTAAATTTTTATATGTATATTCCAAATTAAGGTTTAATAATCATAAAAATGTTAATACTTTAGATAAAAAGTATTGATAGGTGATTTAATGAAGAAAGTAATTTTGTGTACCATGATATTTTTTCAGATATTTATGGTAGGTTGTATACAGAAGAAAAGTATAGAAGATAAAGAAGAAAGTACTATTCTAACATACAGTATGGAAGAATTTCCTAAAACTTTAGCTATTAATGAAGGGGATAAGGAAAGAAGTGAGGATTTAATATGTGCTTTATTTGATGGACTAGTTACCATGGGAAGTAATAAAGAGATTGTTGGATCCCTAGCAGAAAGTTATGAGGTGACTAGTGATGGTATAGGATATACCTTTAAGCTTAGGGATGACATATATTGGAGTAATGGAAAACCAATACTAGCATCAGATTTCGTAGAATTTTTTAAAAATATATTAGATCCAAGCTTTAAAAATCCTTATGCAAGTGAGTTGTATTCTATATATGGAGCAAAAGACTTTAATGAGGGAAAAAGTACTTTTAAGGACGTAGCTATTAATTCCATAGACAATAAAACATTGAAGATAAGGATGAATCATCCTGATGAAGAGTTTTTAAAAACATTATCAAAACCAAATTATAGATTAAGAAAGAATTTTAATAAGTTATATAGTTATACAAGTAGTTATAAGGATATTGAATATAGTGGATCTTATGTTATAGATAGTTTAAAGGAAAATGAATTTATATTATTAAAAAGAAATAATAGTTATTGGGATAATGTTGAAGAGGATGAAATTAAACTAGTTATAAATAGTCCAGAAAAAGCTTTAGCATCCTTTAACTCAGGTAAATCAGATATTATATTCAATATACCTCTTAAGGAAACAAGTATAGATAGTAATAAGGGAAAGTTAGAGTTTTATCCTACAGGAGATATGTTTGCTTTAGTTTTTAATCACGGCAAAGGAGACTTAGGAGGAAATTTTAATTTTAGAAAAGCAATAAATGAGAGTGTAAATCTTCTTTATAATGAGGAAGACCTTTATGCAAAGGCCGGACTTATACAGGGAAGAGGAGATATGGCATTTAAAAATTCTACTTCAGATGTTATGCAGGCTTCAGGAGCATATAAAGATGATATAGATATATCTAAGATAAAGTCAATATTTAAAGATATGGACTACGACGAAAAAACAGTTATAAATATGGTTTTTCTCAATGATAATAAAAATAAATTAATAGCAGAAGAATTAGAAAAGATACTTAAGGAACAGTTGGAATTAAATATAAATAAGAAATTTTTAGATAAAGAGGAGTTTGATAAAACTCTAGAGAATGGAGATTTTGATTTAGCTCTAAAATACTACAATAATCCTTCTAAAAAAGAAGACTTCTTCAAGTTATGGACAAAAGATAATAAAAATAATATAGGTAAATATAATAATCCAGAGTACGATAAAACATTAAATAAATCAATATTAGAAAAGGATAGAGACTTTATAGCTTCTACATCAATTTTATCAAAGGATATAACATATATACCTGTATACTATGATTCACTAAGTTATGCCGTATCAAATAGTATAAGTGGAGCAGAACTAGATGGAAATAATAATATATTACTAAAAGAGGTTAATAAGAATAATGAGTAATAAATTAAAAATGGTACTAAAATTTAGTACCATTTTAATTTACATAAAATAAAGAACCATGAAAAAACTAAGCATATTCTCAAGGGAGTCAAAATAGTTTTTTATTTTTGTAAAGGTAGCTTTTTTCGTATTAAAATAGATAGTTTTATAAAACACAGGGGCAAGACCTGATACTTCAGGAGTTTGAATAGAGTTTGGTTTAAAATTTTCATCACTTAATAAATCTTCTGCTTTTAAGGAAAAGTTTAAATATCTTTCTACACTATCTAAGTTCGGACAATCAGGCCAGGAGCCTACAAGACCAGAGGATATTAAGTGCCTTTTGTAGGCATCTACTATAGTATTATTTAATTTCTCTTCTTCCTCGCAGAGAAGTAAGGCTGTGAGATAAATTAGCACATTTGAAGAGGTTATTTTAAATTCTTTTTTATCTCTTTTTTTAATTAATACTCCAAGTTTATCATCATATAAGAATTTTATTGCTTCGCTTAATTCACATTCTTCTTTTGTAAAAAGTTCTAAACCAGTACTCTTCATAAAAAGTTTTATATTAATAAAATCCATAGATAATTCATCAGAGTCCTCAAAATTTTCTATTCTATCCTCTTCATTAAAACATTGAATATGATAATCCATAACATCCATTAGAAGTTCCTTGCATTTTTCATTCCTAGATTCTTTATAGAAGAGATTAAGAGATAATAAAAGTTTAGCTCTATCCTCATTAGATAAGTCATAAAGTTCATCCCTATAGTGACAGAACATATTTAATATATCCAAGGAAAAGTTTTCAAAGTTTTCTCTATCACTACAATTAGGATCTAAGGAATATTTATAACTTGCTAACATCATAAATCCTTGGTCTGATGCTTTATATTGTTCGTCTTTACTTTCTAGAACCATATTCTTAGAGGAACCTTCTGAAACGTTTCTCTTGTCTATAAATATCCCGTCTTCATTTTTCATATGTTTGTAGTAAAAGTCAAGTTGGGCTTTAACCATGTGAGAATATACAACGCCAAGAGAGTATAAAGACCTATCTTTTCCTTCTAAAGAGTAATAGTAATTAC
>NZ_JBFNEO010000251.1:0-3664 GCF_040797585.1 Clostridium sp. | reverse complement strand
GTACTACTCCAGTTAGTTTCAAAAGTGTTACGTATAAGAAAATTACTATAATGGAATAAATTTGTAGAATACTATAGATAAAAGATGATATAATCATCTAAATAATAAATATAAATCATATTTTATTAAGCCTATATAATCTATGAACCTATTGACTTTTAATAAAATATCAATAAAAAATAAAGGGAAATGAACTATATTTATTATAGAATAGTTTTATTTATTTAAATAGTTTAATTAAAGTTAAGATAAATAGATAGGAACTTAATAATAGGCTATGGTTTTAAAATTTGACTTATAGAAACAATATAAAATTTTAAAGGGGGGCTAGATTTTGAAAGAAAAGATTTTAGAAGTACTTAAGTATCTAAAGAATCAGGGAGTAGATTATGCAGATGTTAGAGTAGTAGACAGAACTACTGAAAAAATAAGTACAGAAAACTTAAAGGTTACATCATTAATAAACTCTAGAAGTAAAGGGATTGGGGTCAGGGTTATTTTTGATGGATCTTTAGGATTTGCAAGTACTCAGAACTTAGAAAATATAAAAGATATAGCTAAAAAGGCATTAGAAATAGCAAAGAGCAGTAGAACTCTTCAAAAGGAAAAGATTAGACTATCAGAAAAAGAGGTTTATGTTGACCATTATGAGATACCTATAGAAATTGATCCTTTTAAAGTATCCAAGAAAGAAAAGATAGGTCTTTTAATTAGGGCAGAAGAAGAAATGAGAAGAGGAACTAACCTTAAAAAAACACAAGGGTCTATGGATTTTCAGAAGGAAGAAAAGATATTTGCAGATACAGAAGGTAGCTATATAACTCAAAGTCTTTATGAATCTGGTGCTGGAATAGTAGCCATTGCCTCAAATGATTCTGATATGCAAATTAGAAGTTATCCAAATTCTTTTAGAGGAAATCATGGTACAGCGGGATATGAATATATACTGGAAATGGATTTAGTAGGTAATGCCAATAATATAGGTAAAGAAGCAGAGGTACTTTTAGAAGCAGAGGAGTGTCCAAGTGGAGAATTTGACGTAGTTATAGATTCAGGACAATTAACTCTTCAAATTCATGAGAGCATAGGACATCCAGTGGAATTAGATAGAATTTTTGGTTCAGAAGCTGCCTATGCAGGTATGAGTTTTGTTACAGTAGATAAGCTTAAGGAAGAATTTAAATATGGATCAAAACATGTAACCATAGTGGCAGACGCTACGGTAAAAGGTGCACTTGGAACCTTTGGATATGATGATGACGGAGTTAAGGCTCAGAAGACGATAATAATTGATAAAGGAATTCTTAGAGATTTTCTATCCTCTAGGGATACGGCTATAAAAATAGGAAGAAACTCTAATGGAACCAATAGGGCAGATGGATGGTATAACATGCCTATCGTTAGAATGACCAATATAAATTTAATGCCAGGAGATTTTGAGTTTGATGAATTAATAAAAGGCATAGATTATGGTTTATATTTATGTACTAACAAGAGCTGGAGCATAGATGATAAAAGAGTAAATTTCCAATTTGCCACAGAAATAGCCTATGAAATAAAAAGTGGAAAGCTTACAGGAAAAGTATTTAAGAATCCAATATATACAGGAATAACTCCAAAATTCTGGGGAAGCTGTGATGGAGTATGTAATGAGAAGTATTGGAAGGTTTACGGTACTCCTAACTGTGGTAAGGGACAACCAGGTCAGGTAGCCCATGTAGCCCATGGTTCATCACCAGCGAGGTTCAGAAAGGTGAAGGTAGGTGTTAAGGATGTTGAATAAAGTTAAATGCTACCATATTATAGATAGTATATTAGAGAAGGCAAAATATTTTACTTTAGTTACTATTAATAGAGAAGAGGAAGGTCTAACTCGTTTTGCTAACTCTGAGATACATCAAAATGTATATAGCGATAATATAACTGTAAAGATAACAGTTATAGATGGAAAGAAAATATGTAATGTTTCAACTAATTTATTAGAAGAAGATAAATTAATGAATACTTTAAAAGAAGCAGAAGAAAATATAGAATTTTTACCAGAAGGAGAATATGAGTTTTCTTATCCAAAGGAACCTTTATTTATAGAGGATGAAGAAAATAATGAAAATTTAAAAGAGAAGTTTTCTACTTCTAATAGAGCAAAACTTATAGGACAGTGTGTTGAGTCCTTAGAAGAAGAATACAAAATAGCAGGTTCTCTATCCTTAAAAACAGGATGTATAGCCCTTGGAAACTCTAATGGTATTAAAAGATATAAAGATACGGCAACTGCAAACTTTAATGTGGTTGTGATTCATGAAGATGGAGCTTCAGGCTATGGAGAAGTTACGGCTGATAAAGAGGAAGATATAGATGTTCCTAGTATATTTAATAGAGCTTATGAAAAAGCCAGAATAGGAAGAAATCCGAAATCCATAGAGCCTGGATATTATGATGTTATATTAGAACCATTAGCAGTAGGGGACCTTGTAGACTTTATGAGCTTTATAGGGTTTGATGCAGAGGATTTAAGAGAAGGATTTTCTTTCTTAAGTGGGAAAGTTGGAGAGAAGGTGTTTAATGATAAGATAACAATAAAAGATGATTTAAATCATAATGATACCTATAGAATACCATTTGATTTTGAAGGTTTTGAGAGGACTCCAGTAACTCTTATAGATAAGGGAGTAGTTAAAGGAACTGTATATGGTAGTAAGGAGGCTCTTCTTTGTAATGAGAGAAATACAGGTCATTCCATTGGATATGGAAGAGGGGCTTTTCCTATAAATATAATAATGGATTCAGGAGAGGAAAGTATTAAAGATATAATAAAGAAAAGTAAGAAGGCTTTATTAATAACAAGATTCCATTATATGAATATAGTAGATCCAAGACAAGGCTTATTAACAGGTCTTACTAGAGATGGAGTCTTTATGATAGAGGATGGAGAAATAAAATATCCAGTGAAAAATATGAGATTCACAGAAACATTATTAAATGCTTTTAACAATGTGGAATATGTTTCAATTGAAAGAGAAAAAGTACCATCATTCTTTATATCGCAAGTTGTTCCTTATATGAAAATAAATAATTTTCATATAACAGGTAAAACAGAAGTGTAATATAAACTAGCAGACTAAAAATAGGTTTACTACTTTTAGTCTGCTAGTTTTATTTATGTAAGATTCTTTATCAATAGTATTTACTATAAAAAATAAATAATTTTTATAGTAGTTTTTCTTAAAAATATTGATTATTTGGATATTTGGCGAAGATTACTGAGGAAAACTCCTACTTTTAAAATAATAAAATCATGCAGCATTTACTTAGGATATGAACCTAAGTAAATGCTCTAGCATTGAGATTTGAAGTGACCATCTTTATGAAATAGTCTTCTAAGGTGAACTTCTGTATAAAAAGTAGCAAATAAGCATATAAAGGTTGTAAAATAGATAGTATATTGAAAAAGAGTACTATCAAGGAAATACAATACAAATGTTAATATGAAAGATAATATACCAGAGAGTTCTAACATTTCCCCACAGAATCTATTGCCTTCCTTCCAAGTATTATTAGTTAATGTAGAAAACTCTGTTATGTAACCTACCGTAAATTCAGGATATTGAGAGTGTTTATTTCTTATATACCAACCTATAAAAATAAAAAGTATAGGAAATAATTA
>NZ_JBFNEO010000250.1:0-3666 GCF_040797585.1 Clostridium sp. | reverse complement strand
ATTTAATGCAAACAAATTTAAATACAAATCCTAGTAAGGTAACCTCTTCTTTCTGGGCGAAACTAAAAGATACATTACAGATTATAAAAACAGATAAGATTTTTAAATATACTTTCATAGCGCTATTTATAAAAACAGTAATATTTTTACTACTTATATCTGATGACAAGGCTGTGGGAGTAAATTTTAGAGCGGTTCTCTTTTCTGCTCCTCCAATTATTGCTTATTTTTCATTTATAAGCATATTTTTATCCTTTAGTTATTTATTTAAAAAGAAATTCCACCTTTGGAGTTATACTTTTTTAAATGTACTATTAACCATAATATATATAGGAGATATATGGTACTACAGAAGTAATCACTCTTTTTTAAACTATCATATGTTAAGTTATACTTCTAATTTAGATAACCTAGGTGAGAGCGTTTTTGCCATGGCAAGACCAGTGGATATACTATTTGTAATTGATATATTTCTTATAATATTCCTTAGTATAAGAAACATAGAAAAATACAGAGACTTTAAGAGAGATCTAAAAGGATTTTTATTGTTATTTATAGTGCCTACCCTATATTTAACCTATGCTCATTATAAAATTGATATTTATGGAAAAGCCTACGAGAATCAGTTTTTGTTTAGAAAAGCTTGGGCTCAAAATCAGACCATGACTAACTTAACCCCTATTGGATATCATATTTATGATCTTTATGATTTTTATAAAGAAAGTAAGCCTTATGTATTAACAGAGGAAGAGAAAAAAGAAGCAGAAGATTGGATTAAAAATAAGAATGAAAACATACCTGATAATGAATATAAAGGTATGTTTAAAGGTAAAAATCTCATAGTTCTTCAAGTGGAATCTCTTGAAAACTTTATAATTGGACAAAGTATTAATGGCCAAGAGATTACCCCTAATTTAAATAAAATTATTAAAAATAGTTTTTATTTTAATAATTTTCATGAGCAGACTCATAATGGTACAACCTCTGATGGAGAACTTATAACTAACACCTCAGTTCTACCAGTAAGAAGTGGAGCTACCTTCTTTAGATATCCTACAAATACTTATGAAAATTCTCTTCCTAATATAATGAAGAGAATGGGGTATAAAACCTTAGCAGCTCACCCTGATAAGGGATCTTACTGGAATTGGCTTCAGTCTTTAAAATCCATAGGTTTTGATGAATGCCTAGATTCTAGTAAGTTTAATCAAGATCATATGATAGGACTTGGATTAAGTGATGAAAGCTTCTTAAAACAACTTTCAGAAGTTATAGAAAAACAGCCTGAGCCATTTTTTAATTTTTCTATAACATTGACAAGTCATACTCCTTTCTCCCTTCCTGAAGAGGATAAAGAACTTACTCTTCCTACTGAACTAAATGACCATATGGTAGGTAAGTTCATGCAAACTGCTCGTTATACTGATAAACATATAGGACTATTCCTAGATGAGCTAGATAAAAAAGGAATACTTGATAATACCGTGGTAGTAATTTATGGGGACCATGAAGGAGTAAATAAATTCTTTGGTGATGAAGTTAAAAATATAGAAAATGGAGAGCCTTGGTTCCAGGGAAATGATTTAAGAGTTCCTCTTATAATATACTCTAAAGATCTTCAAGGTAAAACTATAGAAACCTTAGGTGGACAAGTAGATACTCTTCCAACCCTTGCATACCTTTTTGGTGCGGAGAAAGAAGACTATGCTTACACTTCTATGGGTAGAAATCTTCTAAATACAGAAAAAGATTTTGCTGTTCTTAATACAAGAAGAATAAAAAGTAATAACATGAGTATTGAGGAGCAGAATGAGATGCTTAAAGCCATTGATTTAAGTGACAAACTTATTCGAGCTAATTACTTTAAAAAGGAGTAGATATAATGAATGATAGAATTCTAGCTAATATACTATTTGCTATATTGCTTATCCTTGTTCCAATACTTTCTATAGAAAGTATTATTCCTTGGATTATATTTATAGTTTTCTTAAGGAAGTCTATTAAGATCATAAATTCAGATGCTCCCTTAAATAAAGCAATTATTAAATGCTCTATATTCACTATAGTGGCATTTATCCTCGGAATTTCCTTTAACTATATAGTAAATGAAGGAACAGTTTTATTTATAAATAACTTTCTTTAATAAGTCAACTAAAGAAACTACAAGAATATTAGAGGTTTTTAACCTCCTATTCTTGTAGTTCTTTTTTTTATAAAACTATGGCATTTATCCTATTAAATGTTCCTTTCTAGCCTTCTTTAAGGTTATGTATTTTCATGATAAAGTTAATCTTAGATAATTATAGATCTATTAATTTTAATATTCTTTTAAAAAATCTAAACTATAGATATATCATATTAAAGCTCAACCTTTGAAAATACCTCAAGTAATGATATATGATGTTTTAGTTTAAATTACCATATGGTATATCTATAAATAGGCTACTGAGGATGTGATTTTTTTGAATTTAGATAGAAGACTAACCCCTGAGGAGGCTTTAGAAGAAGCTAGGAAGGAGTATAGAGGTCACTTAAAGATTTTCATAGGCTATGCTCCTGGAGTAGGGAAAACCTATTCTATGTTAAGTGAAGCTAGTCGACGTTTTGACAAAAAGGAAAATATACTAGTAGGTTTTGTAGAAACCCATGGCAGATTAGAAACCCAAAAGCAAATAGGAAACCTTCCAGTGTTACCTAGAAAAAATATAAATTATAATGGAAAAATCTTAGATGAATTTGATTTAGAAGCTGCTCTTTCCCTAAGACCGGACACAATACTTGTAGATGAGCTTCCTCACACCAATATACCAGGGTCTATTAATAGAAAAAGATATGAAGATGTGGAAGCCCTTTTAGATGCTGGAATTAATGTGGTCACTACTTTAAATATTCAACACCTTGAAAGTCTTAATGATATTGTGGAGAAAATAACTGGAGTAAAGATAAGAGAAACTGTACCTGATAGAATTATAGAAAATGCTACAGAGGTAGAAGTTATTGATATAAGCCCAGATGCTTTAAGAACTAGACTTAAGCAAGGAGACGTATATAAAAATGATGTTGCACTAAGGGCACTTAAAAACTTCTTTAGAAAGGGCAATCTTAATGCTTTAAGAGAACTAACCCTTCGTCAAACTGCAGAAGAAGTAGATGAACAACTTGAGAAATATAAAAAGCAGCATGGAATTAAAGAAACTTGGCATACTTGTGAAAGAATTATGGTTTGTATAAGCTCTAACCCTGCATGTAAGAGACTTATAAGAAGGGGAGCTAGACGTGCCAAAACCTATAAATGTCACTGGATGGTGGTAAATGTAGATTGTACCCATATCCTTGCTCCTAAACCTTCTCCTAAAGATATTAAATCCTTAAATGAGAATATAGCCCTTGCAAAGGACCTTGGGGCAGAAACTATAACTCTTAAAGGAAAAAGTGTATCTAATGCACTGGTTAACTTTGCGTCTTCGAAATACGTAACTCAGATAATAATCGGACATCCTAATAGGTCTAAACTTCAGACTATTATAAGAGGATCCACAGTATATAAATTACTAAAAGAAGTTAAGGAGGCTGAAATTCATATAATTCCTCAGTAAATTATATGAAATTTAATATAGGGTTTTTGATTCAAAACTTATCTTATTCACTACTTAAACTCCAAGGTTT
>NZ_JBFNEO010000249.1:0-3668 GCF_040797585.1 Clostridium sp. | reverse complement strand
ATTATATGAAAATCTTGGATTTCGGGTATCAAATTATACATCAATGAATAAGTTCCTCTAACTCCCGCAAAATAAGCATAATTAGAAGTTATATTAATTCACAATAGTCTTTTATAACGAATTATCAACAAAGTTATTAACATGCTATATACAGAAGAAAGTATAGAAAGAAAAGAGGTGAGTTTTAGTGAGGGTTTGGTACTTGTTATACACTCTCTCACTAAAAATAAATTATGAGAAAAGTTTCAAGAGAGATATTAGATAATATTTATAATTGGATAGTGAATAATGGAAGAAAATTAGAGGTGGAGAGATTTAAATATCAATTTAAGCAGGGGAAAGTAAGTGATGTATTAAATGAACTTAGTACTTATCAGAATAAAGATGGAGGTTTTGGTCACGGAATAGAATCCGATTGTTGGACTCCACATTCATCACCTCTAGCTTCTTCAGTGGCATGCAAAATATTATGTGAAATAGGATTCAAAGAAAAGCATAAAGTTATTGAAGATTCCATAGGATATTTTAGAAATAATAAATTTAATATGGAAACTGGAACATGGCAAACTGTAATAGAGGAAAATAATAATTATCCTCATGCTCCTTGGTGGAACTATAGAGAGGATGGAGATAATACTTGGGGATTTAACCCGTCTATGGATATAGCATCTTTTATGTTCTATCATAGTGATGAAGATTCAAAGATAAGGGAAATAGCAAATCTATCATTAAAAAAGGCAGAAGATAATTTATTAAACTCAAAAGAAATGAATTTTCATGAGCTAATATGTTATATAAACGGAATAACTTTAATTAAAGATTCAAGAAAAGAGACTAATATTAATATAGAAGATATGGAAGAGAAAATCATAGACCTTGTTAGAGGTGCTATGTGTTTGGACAAATCAAAGTGGGGGAAAGAATATGTGGCAGAACCCCTAGATTTTATAGATTGTATTAATGGAGAAAGTATTATTGTATATCCTTATTTTAAGGAGGCTATCATAGAGAATGCAGAGACTTTAATAGAAGATCTTCATAATAATATATGGGATATTACTTGGAACTGGGGAGACAGTTATGGAGACACTTTCGAGTTAGCAAGGAATCACTGGAGAGGAGTACTTGCTGTTCAAAGGCTTATAAAATTAAAAAGGTTAGGATTGGTAGATTAATACTTATATATAAGTATTAATAGCATTATATGAAATTCACCATATGAATTGTAATCTAAGTAAGTATTAGATCTTATAATTTGTATATTAAACCTCACTTAAAGTAGAGCATTATAATTAATAAAGTAGCCTATAATAAATCTATTTATAAGAAGTTTAGTAGCATAAATTTCAAGAATAATTAAAATATTCTTTGCAAAACAATATATATATGATAGAATGGATACAATTAAATGCTATGAAGAGGAAAGTACCTTTAAGAATACTTTTACAGAGAGCTTCAGAAGATGAGAAGAAGCAAAGGATATTAAAGGGAAAATGGCCTTGGAGCAGCGCACCGAAGCTATTATAGTTAGGCTGCGACGGATTCACCCGTTATAGTGATAGAGTATAATCACAAATTTGTGACGTACTTGATAAGGTTTATATGGCGACATATAAGTAAATTAGGATGGTAACACGAAGCTTTAGCTCTCGTTCCTGAGATTTTGGTCTTAGGAAGGAGGGCTTTTTTATTTTTAAAATAGCTTTTAATTCAAAGGAGATTATTTTGGTTAAATATTTTAAGAGTATTATTCCTAAAATAAATCCTTAATCAATGAGTGAAGGTTAATTTCAATTTATATATTTTAAAAGGAGGAATTAATGTGAAGATATTTATAGGAGGAGCATGGCCTTATGCTAATGGATCTTTACACTTAGGGCATGTGGCAGCTCTATTACCAGGGGACGTAATTGCAAGATATTTTAGGTTAAAGGGAGAGGAGGTACTTTATGTATCAGGAAGTGATTGTCATGGAACTCCAATTTCTGTGAGAGCTAATAAAGAAGGGGTTTCACCTAAAACCATAGTAGATAAATACCATAAGGAATTTCTATATTGTTTTAATAAGTTAGGATTTTCTTATGATTTATATTCAAGAACTGATGATGAATACCATAAAGTGGAGGTTCAAAAGATAATAAAGGAGATATATGAGAAAGAATATATTTATGAAAAGGAAGTAGAGCAGCTTCATTGTGAATTTTGTGATCAGTTTTTACCAGATAGGTTTGTGGAAGGGAATTGTCCTATATGTAAAAGTTCAGCCAGGGGAGATCAATGTGATAGTTGTGGAACACTGTTAGATCCAATAGATTTATCTAATAGAACATGTAAAATATGTGGAAAAGAGCCTAAGGTTAAGAAAAACAAACAATTATTCTTTGCCTTAAGTAAATTTCAAGAAGAACTTGAAGAATATTTAAAGAGTTTTGGGGATGAATGGAGGATCAATGCAGTAAATAATACCTCTAGATATTTAAGAGAAGGATTAAAGGATAGAGCACTTTCAAGAGACATAGACTTAGGCATTAATATTCCTATAAAGGATTATGAAGATAAGAAAATTTATGTATGGATGGATGCAGTTCTTGGATATTTTACTTTAAGTAAAAAGTGGAGTGAGGATAATAAAAAGGACTTAGAAGAATTTTGGGATGATACTTCTTTAAGTTATTTTGTACATGGCAAGGATAATATACCTTTTCATTCTATAATATTCCCAGCACTTTTAAGTGCAGCAGGATATAATAAAAAACCGAATAGGATAATATCTAGTGAGTACATGACTCTTGAGGGAAAGAAAATATCTACTAGTAACAACTGGGCAATCTGGATTAAAGATATTATAGAGAAATATAATCCAGATAGTTTAAGATACTTTTTTATAATAAATGGACCAGAGGGGAGAGACACGGATTTTTCATTTAGGGAATTTATAAATAGCAATAATGGAGAGCTACTTGGAGCATATGGAAATTTAGTAAATAGAACATTGGTCTTTGTAACTAAATATTTTAATAATAATATACCTAATGGAAATATAGATGGGAATATAGAGAAGAAAATAGTAGAGCTATATGATAAAACCTCACATTTAATAAAAGGAGGAAATCTTAAGGTAGCCTTAGAGGAAATATTTAAATTTATTAGGTTTATGAATAAATATTTTGATGAAAATACTCCGTGGATATATATTAAAGAAGATAAAAATAAGTGTGAAGATACCATATATAATTGTATTTTTTCTATACTAAATATAGCTAATTTACTACATCCATTCTTACCATTTTCCTCGGAGAAAGTAAAGGCGTGGTTAGGATATGAAGGAAATACTTGGAGTAAAATTAATATAAAAGAGGGAAGTAAACTAGGGAACTATAGCATATTATTTGAGAGATTAGATAAAAACTTAATAGATAAGGAGTTAAATAAGTTAAAGACTAATTAAGCTATTAGGAAGGAATCAATGGTAGATTTAATAAATTCCTTCCTTATAAAATTCTTTTAGAAATAGTCATTATTTATATAGATAGATTACGTGATAATTGAAGCTAAATTACCAGATACCATTACTTAAAGTGTATTCAAAGATTGAGTTTTGAAATGGTTTATCTATAGATGTACCATATCTAAACTTAATCCTTGAATATGGTGTAAATCATAGTTAA
>NZ_JBFNEO010000248.1:0-3686 GCF_040797585.1 Clostridium sp. | reverse complement strand
GAAATAAGATTTTATATAATAAGACTGTTAAAAATTATAATAATCTTACCTATTTATTAAAGAATATCTCAGATAATATTACCTATTCAGAGGAAGTAAAAGCTTTCTCAGAAGGTTTATTTAAGTTAGAGCTTTTTTTATATAAGGAAAGAGAGAATATATATTGTGATATATATGAAGTTTATAATAATGAGAAGATTAATATATTAGATAAAAAGAAAGATAGCTATGGTATAAGAAAAGAGAAGTTACTTATGACCATGGAAGGCTATAGGTTCATTAGAAAAGAAAATAGACTTATGTTTATTGGTGGAGATGAGGAGCTTTTCAATATTCTAACTAAGAAGAGAGAAGGAATATATACTTTAGGTAAGGTTATCTTTGGGGAAGGTCTTAAAGATATAAAGGTATATGGTTCATCTTCTATTAATATAGATTTTCATGAATATGATAGGGGGTTTAAACTAGGTTATACCATTGGAGAAGTTGGAAGAAAAGAGTTAAACAGCCTATTTGAAAGCTATAAAAAGGGTGATAAGTTCTATAAAACAAAGGATAATATGTTTATTGACTTTAGCCAGGAGGATGTAAAAGAGTTTTTTAATTTAATTGAGATATTAACTACTAGTAGAGGTGGAGAAAATGGATTAGTAGAAGTAGAGAGAAATAAATCCTTATATGTTTTAGAGTGTTTAAAAAATAGGAAATTTAATATAGGAAAAGGTATTGATTTATTAAAGGATATAGAAGACAGAATAAGTAATATAAATAATAAGAATATAACTCTACCTAAAAACTTAAAGGCAACTCTTAGGGAATATCAATTAGGTGGATTTAAATGGTTTAAAACCTTAAGTGATTTAGGCTTTGGTGGAATCTTGGCTGATGACATGGGTCTTGGTAAAACAGTTCAAACCATAGCATTTCTTACATCAGAGAAGGATAAAAAATCTTTAATAATTGTTCCTACATCCTTAATTTATAATTGGAAAGAAGAGATAGAGAGATTTTCTCCAGATTTAAGAGTTCAAATTATACATGGTAGCAATGGAAGTGAAAATAACATAGAAAAGATTTTAAAAGAGTATGATATTATATTAACTACCTATGGTACTTTGAGGAATAATATTGAAATATATAAAGATATTAAATTTAATTATTGTATTATAGATGAGGCTCAAAATATAAAAAATTCTATGGCTATAACTTCAAGGACGGTTAAAGAAATAGATTCAGAGATAAGATTTGCATTAACGGGAACCCCTATGGAAAATAACTTAATAGAACTTTGGTCCATATTTGATTTTATAATGCCAGGATATTTATATTCAAAGGATGCCTTTGAGAAAAAGTTTATATATAAAGAAGGATATGACTTAAAACCTCTTAAAACTTTAATTAAACCATTTATATTAAGAAGATGTAAAAGTGAAGTTCTAGATGAGTTACCAGAAAAAATAGAGAAAAAGATATTAGTTGAAATGACAGATACACAAAAGACTATATATAAATCCTATATAAAAGAGGTTAGAGAAAAGATTAAAGAGGATACTCATAATAAAATAGAAGTCTTCTCTTATCTAACAAGGCTAAGACAAATTTGTTTAGACCCTTCTCTTATAATAGATAATTATAATGGGGGAAGTGGAAAGACTAATATGGCCATAGAATTATTAGAGGAGTATATAGAAAATAATAATAAAATACTACTATTTTCTCAATTTACCTCTGTTTTAGGAAATATAGGTAAGTATCTTGAGGAAAAAGGAATTGAATATTTTTATTTAGATGGATCTACGGATTCTAAAGAAAGACTTAGATTAGTAAAAGCTTTTAATGAGGATAAGAAAGTTAAAGTTTTTCTAATTTCTTTAAAGGCTGGAGGAACCGGACTAAATTTAACCTCTGCTAATTTAGTTATTCATTTTGATCCATGGTGGAATCCAGCAGTAGAGGATCAAGCCACAGATAGAGCTCATAGAATTGGACAGAAAAATATAGTAGAGGTAATTAAATTAATAGCTAGAGGAACCATAGAGGAGAAGATTGTTAAATTACAGGAATATAAAAAAAATCTTATCCATAGTATTATTACAGAGGACCTTAAAAATAGCGATGTGTTTAATAAATTATCAAAGGAAGATTTAATAAGTCTTTTCGAGAGGGATTAAAAGTTTCAGATTAGCATGAGTTATAGAAAATCATGCTAATCTTATTTAGTATATTAATATATTTTTAGAGGGAATATATATATGTACCCTATGATATCTCAAACTAAATTTCAAGCTATCATAAGCTATACTTTATTCAAATATTAGATTTGGAAATAATATATCTATAGACAAACCACATGATAATTGAAACTAAATCACAAGCTTCTATTATTTAATGAGTATTCAAAGATTGAATTTTAAAGTGGTTTATCTCTATATAAGATACATAGGAATATAAATTAATATATAAAGGACTAGGAAAATTTTTAATAGAATAAAAGTTTTCACTAGAAAATTATAGATAACCCCTCATATAAATATACAAAGTTATGTAAAAAAAGCATTGTATATTGAATAAAATATTATATAATGTATAATTGATATGAATATAGGATTTATAAACCTTATAGTTATAATTTTAAATACTTAAGATGTATTAATTGTTAATAAGGGGAACTTCATTATTTAACAATATAATATGTTGCTTTTATGAAAGGATAGGAAGTAAGTAATGTATATTGTAATCGTTGGAGATGGAAAAGTAGGATATACCTTGGCTAAAAATTTATCTGAGGAAGGCAATGATGTTGTTATCATTGACAAAAATATGGAGGCACTAAAACGTACCACAGATAATCTTGATGTAATGTGTATAAAGGGAAGTGGTACAAGTATTAAAGTTCTTCAAGAAGCAGAAGTTAGTAATGCAGATGTAATGATTGCTGTTACAAATAGGGATGAGAGAAATGCCCTATGCTGTTTACTAGCAAAAAAGCTTGGAGCGAAATATACTATTGCAAGAATTAGAGATCCTGAATATGCTAGTGAGCTTAATATTTTAAAGGATGAGCTTGGAATGGATATGGTTATCAATCCAGAGAAGGAAGCAGCTTTAGAAATTGGAAAGCTTATAAGATTTCCATCTATCTGTAGTGTAGAAAATTTTGCAGATGGAAGTGTGGATTTAGTGAGTTTTAGGCTTGTTTCAGGAGATAATATAGTAGGAAAGCCAATAAGTGAGATTAAATTCCCTAAAACATCAGTCATAATTTGTGCCGTTGAGAGAGAACATGAGGTATTTATCCCTACTGGAGATTTTGTTCTTGAAGAAAACGACAAGATATATGTTATAGGAGACCATGTTAATATAGAAACATTCCTAAAAAACTTAAGAAGATATCAAAAGAAAGTTAAAAACGTGATGATATCTGGAGGCGGAAAGATAGC
This sequence comes from Clostridium sp., assembly GCF_040797585.1. Taxonomy (GTDB): domain Bacteria; phylum Bacillota; class Clostridia; order Clostridiales; family Clostridiaceae; genus Clostridium_Z. The sequence continues at coordinate 246 of NZ_JBFNEO010000248.1, read as the reverse complement.
TTACTATCTTACAGAGGCCATTAGTAAAATTGGAGCAAAAGTTACTATTGTAGAAAAAGATTATGATAGATGTGAAAGATTAAATGAATTATTGCCAGAGGCAATTATTATTAATGGAGATGGAACTGATCAAGAATTTTTAGAGTCTGAAAGTTTAAAGGAAATGGATGCTTTTATAGCTTTAACAGGGAGAGATGAAGAAAACTTAATTTCTTCCCTTTTTGCATTAAATGCAAAGGTTAATAA
>NZ_JBFNEO010000247.1:0-3716 GCF_040797585.1 Clostridium sp. | reverse complement strand
GAATAACTTTAAGAAAAACTTAAGAAATATATGAAAGCTTTGTAAGAATTATGATGTAATATATAAGATATATAGTGTTATGAGGAGTTTTTATTATGAGAAGTAGATTTTCAAGAAATAATAAGATTAAAAGAAACCTTAATAAGAGGAATATAATTATCATTATAACAAGTATTATATTTCTAATAACAGTATTATTTTTATTAAAGTATATTACCACTGTAAGAACCAGAGAAGGTAATAACCTAAGAAATAAAATATATACTTTTTTAAGTGATAAGAATAACAGAGTAAAGGCATATGAAAGAGCTGTAAAATTAAATGGAGGAGATTCAGCTAATACCTGTGTTTACTTTTTAGCAGAGGTTTTAAGGAATAATAATATAGATATAGATGATAGTGTATGTAATACTCAAGGACTTATAAAAGTATTAGAGAAAAAGGGATGGAAGAAGGAAACTGATATTAATAAACTAAAGCCTGGAGATATATGCTTTACTACAGATGAAAAGCTAAGTAAAAAGGGTACACCCACTCATGCATATGTATTTATGAAATGGGAAAAAGAAGGTTCCACAGACTATGGGTATATATGCGATAATCAAGCAAAAGATTATGATTGGAAAGTATATCACTTAAGAAACATAGGAATTAAGGATGGTAGTGGAAAGTCACAAAAAGAGCCTTTTAGCTTTTTTATGTATAAATAATTTTATCTGATGGCTATAAGCTGTAATACCTCCATCCTCTTAAAAGGCGGAGGATAACAGCTGGTACGCCCCTAGATTAACTCGTCTAACCTTCAGATGGAGGGAAGAGAACCATTTGAAGGAAGATTCGTTCTATAACAACATAATTAATAAAAGTATACATATATTACAGGTTTGTAATATATGTATACTTTATCTTTTAGGATGATTTTATCTTAGAAAATAAAATTATATATAGGTTACATTTCCTTTAAAAACAAAATCCATATGAAAAGGACTTTCATTTTTTCCACCAAACATTGAATTCATACCTATAGCTATATGGTAGGTCCCATAAGCTTTCTCATCCAATATTGTATAACCTACAATATCTTTAACATTTTTATTTAATCCAATTCCAAATTCGCATAGAATATTACCTTTAGGAGGTAGAGTTTCTAAAAAGGAATTGAGAGTATCTGAAGAAGTTGAAGTTAAGACTCCATTTTCAAAGTTTAGAGTTAAGTCATTTATAGTTTTATCTTCAAAATAAAACTTTTCTATATAAATAGATCCATTTGAAGATTCTTCAATAGGAGCTATAAATACTTCTCCACAAGGCATGTCACCATCCCCACAATCCTTAAACCAACTTCTTTTAGATATATCTAAAGAAAGTCTATGATTTTTATTAGTTTCTATAACTATAGAATTTTTATCACTTAAAGATTTTATTATTTCATCACAATCATTATTTAAAGCTTCATAATCAATATCATAGGCATTGAACAATGAATTTTTAAAGGTTTCATAGTCTAGGTTGGATTCCATTGAATTTTCCAGAGTAGGAAGTCTTAGTTGTATAAATTTTTCTTTAGATGAAAGAATAGAAAAAAGTTTAGCCATAAATTCTTTATATAGATAAAGCTTTTCGGAAGGAAAATCTTTATGAGGTATAACAGGCTTATAGGTAAATAAGTCTATTATTACATTAGAGTCTTTAAAAATATTAAAATACTCCTCAGGAATAGAATAGTCATCAGTAAAACTTTCAAATAGATTTTTATAATACTCTCTTGAATGCTGAAATTCAATTGGAGTAGCATCAACTTTCGCCACCTCATAGCTAAAGGCATTTAAAGTATCTCTATCCTTATTTTCACCCCAAAATTGTAAAAGAACCATATCCCCCTTTTTAATTCCCATAGCAGTAACAATTTTTTGTATTAAATTAGTAGAAAGCATAATATATCCCCCTTAACAATTTACTTTTATTAACAATTTAATTATATATGTTAAAATAGAATTTGTAAATATAATTCGATAAACATAAAAATATAATTGACAAATTTGATTCGTTATAAATATAATAAGATTATAGTATATTATTGGAGGGATAAATAATGGATAAATTAGAATTGTTAAAAGTTGATTTTTTAGAATTTTTAGAAAGTAAAATTTGTGATTCAGAGGAGAGAATAAAAGGTTTAATTAAAGAAGACTTAAAAGATGAAGCTAATCTAGAAAAAATAACTTTAAATATAGTAAAAATATTTAAACAGATGTTTAATGTAAGTTATAATAAAATAGTTAAGGATAAGAAGGGATATGAAGACTTTAAAAATTATTATTTAAAATATTTCAATACTATACCGGCCAGTTGGAAAGAGAAAAGAGAGAAAGATGAGAAGTTTGGTAATGGAGAAGGGGTAATTATTGAAAACCTAAAGTTATCCATGGCGGATACAATTGAAGAAAAGTTTTTAGGACTATATGAAAAATATGAAATATAAGGAGCTGTTAATTTTGAAGGATTCAGTTACAATTTTTAAAGCTTTAGCGGATAAATCTAGATTAAGAATATTAAACAGTCTTATGGAAGCTCCTAAGTATGTGGAACTTTTAGCAGAAAGATTAGAACTGTCACCATCTACCATATCCTTTCACTTAAAAAAGTTAGAAGATGCAGGACTTGTCAAGGGAAATAAAGAGCAATATTATGTAGTTTACTCATTGAACAAGGAGATGCTAAATACCAATCTTTTAGATTTAGTAGTTTTTAAGGATGGGGTAAGAGCGGCAGAAGAGGAAAGAGAAGATGCTTATAGGAAGAAAGTTATAGATAACTTTTTTAAGTATGGAAAACTTATATCTATTCCAGTTCAACAGAAAAAAAGAAGAATCGTATTAGAGGAAATAGCCAATGCTTTTGAAAAGGGAGTAGAGTATAAAGAAAGAGAAGTAAATATAATAATAGCAGATTTTAATGATGATTTTTGTACTATAAGAAGAGAATTCATATCAGAAAAAATATTTGAGAGAAATAATGGAGTTTATAAAAGAATACTTTAAATATGGAAAGACCTTAGTTATTACTTAATTTTTAAGAACTAATAACTAAGGTTTTTTATTTTATAAATATTAATATATCATTAGGATATATTAAACTAAAAAAGTAATATATATGTAACTATGGGATGTGTAAAAGTATGCTATATTGAAAGAATAATAAAATTAGTACTAGTTTTTCGTAGAAAATACACATTATAGAAGTTTCACCATAAAAGTTACCTGATAAATAGGCTATTTATCAATGGAATCTTAAATGCATAAACTGAGATTTGTTTTAAAAATTCTATAGATATTCTGAATTTAAGAATTGAGCTCAGTTTATTTTTATAAATCATGATATTAAGGGAGATATTATAAATTTTTATTATAGAATAAGCTAAGGAGAGTTAGTTATGAATGTAGATATTCCAGATGTAGTTAAGCCACTTTTATATGAATATGAGTCAAAACTTAAAGAGAGTTTTAAAGATAAAATATTTGGAGTCTATTTATATAATTCAATAGCTCTTAATGCTTTTCATGAAAATAAAAGTGATATTGATATAGTTACTATAATTAAAGAAAATTTTACTCAAGATGAAGTAATAAAGCTTAGAATTATCCACAAAGAACTAAATAAGAAATTTACTTATAGTAAGAAGATGGAAGGTATGTACATTAAATAAAAAGATATTA
>NZ_JBFNEO010000246.1:0-3780 GCF_040797585.1 Clostridium sp. | reverse complement strand
GAGCCATATTCTCAGGAATTATGTTTCTTTTAAAAATCTATGATGAAAGAAGAACAAAAGAATGTTTTTTAAAGTTTATAGATGGAATAAAAGAAGAGGATATGAAAAACCTTGTTAAAGAGTTTTATGAAAAAAAATTAAGTAAAATATTTTATAAAGATGCATTAGATATGATAAAAAAACTAAAAAAAGAAGGATGTAAAATATATTTAATATCTGCATCCCCAGAATTTTATCTAAATGAGTTATATGCCATTGAAGATGTTGATAGGGTAATAGGGACAAAATTTACAGTAAAAGAGGGCTGTCATAGAAGACTTATGGAAGGAAACAACTGTAAAGGAGAAGAAAAGGTAATAAGGCTGAAGGAAGAATTGAAAAAAGAAGGCATAGAAGTGGATTTTAAAAACTCTTATATGTTCTCAGATTCTCTTTCAGATTTACCACTTTTTAATTTGGTGGGGAAGCCTTATCTTATAAATCATAGGAAAGGGCATGATACCATAGAAGTTTTAAGATGGAGGTAGGGTTATGGAAAAAGTTTTAAATGATTATTTTATATGTAAGGGAGAAAAATTACATGTAGAAGCTTTTAAGGAAGAGAAAGTTCTTTCAAAAAACAATATATATGAGGTTATAAGAATTATAGATGGGGTTCCTTTATTCTTAGAAGAACATATAGATAGAATGAGGAAATCCTTTGCTATAATTGGAAGAGAAGAGTTGTTTAAATATGATGATATAAAGGGAGTCATAGATGACCTTATCAAGTTTAATGATAATAAACTAGGAAATATTAAGGTGGTATATGCTGTTGATAAGAATATATTAAGTTCATATTATATAGCTCATTCTTATCCTAAGGAAGAATTGTACAGAGAAGGGATTCACACCATAGCTTTTCATGGAGAAAGAGAAAATCCTAATGCAAAGATTATAAATAATACCTTTAGAGAAAAAGTTAATGAAGAGATAAAAAAGAATAATGCCTATGAAGCAATATTAATAGATAGAGAGGGGAAAATTACAGAGGGTAGTAGATCTAACATATTTATGGTTAAGGAAGGTAAGGTAATAACTCCTCCAGTAGAGGCAGTGCTTCCAGGAATCACTAGGTTTATAATTCTTAAGGTTTGTAGAGATTTAGGTATCCATGTGGAGGAAAGAGAAGTTTATGAAGAAGAGTTAAAGGATCTTCAAGGATTATTTATGTCTGGAACTTCTCCCAAGGCTTTACCTATAAAATCTGTAGATAATATAAATTATAATTCTTCAAATGACCACATAATTTTATCTATTATGAAAGGCTATGATAAAGAAGTGATAGACTATATTCATGGATATAGGTAAATGGGGATTTTAGGGCATGTGAAGAGGAGTTAAATTAAGGATTTAAGATTATATTAACTTAGAGAAAGAATTACAAGGTTCATAAGTACCATAGGGTAGCTTGAAGATAAATTTCAGGCTACCACTACTTTATCATATTGAAAGGTAGAAATTTTATATGTAGAATATTAAATAAAAAAACTATACAAGACCAGTATAATATTCAGTTAAAATTAATTATGATTACTAGAATATATATAAATTACTACATTTTATGATATACTGTATTTAAATAAATATGTAAATTTATGAGAGGTGATGACCTGTGATAAAGAAAACTTTTTCAGGAAAGACTTTAGAAGAATGTATACAGATGGCATGTAGGGAATTAAAGTTATCAGAAGCTCAATTACAATATGATATCATAGAAAAAAAGGGACTGTTTAAGAAGAGAATAACCATAGAGGTTAAAATTCTAGAAGAAGATATTAAAAGAGAAGATTCTAAGGAATCTAAGGAAGAGATAGGAATAGATATCACCCATAATAAATCTAATGAAGATGAAAATGGAAAGGTTTTAATAACTGATGGAGAGATAAGGGTATTCAATCCAAAAGGTAATGGAGAATTGCCGGTTATCATAATACCACCTAATATAGAAGTGAAAATAGATGGACAAGTATCAGTGGGAAAAGTAACGGTTAAAGAGGAGAATAACATAGAGATATTCTTAGGTAAAGAAGAAGGAAGAAGGAATCTTAACATTACATTATCAGAAAGAGATATGAAGGCATATATGACTATAAGTTATAATGAGGAAAGAACTTATAAATTAAAAGATGTACCTTTAAGTAATAAGGCTACATTAGTCCTAGAAGTAAAGGAAAGCATTATGCCTCCACTTTTTAAAAAGGATGATATAATAAAAGAACTTAAATCTCTTAACATAGTCTATGGAATTCTAGAGGAGGAAATAGAAAAGCTAACAAAAGAGAGAAAGGTAGAATTAGCCCTTGTTGCCCTAGGAGAAGAAGCGGTAGATGAGGAAGAAGATAGAATAGAAATAAAGTTCGATATAGATAAAAAAACTTTTAAGGAAGATCACATAGGAAATATAGATTATAAGAATATAGGAAGTATAGATCGGGTAGATGAAAACGTAGTTATTGGAGAATTATATGTAGGGAAAAAAGGTAAGAATGGAAAGAGTGTTAGAGGTAAAGTAATACCATGCAAAAGTAAGAAAAAACTTATATTTAAAGCTGGAAAAGGAACTATAGAAAAAGAAAACACTATCCTAAGTACCTTAGCTGGTAAACCCTTATTTAGAGGGGGAATTTTTGAGGTCCATCCTATTCATGAAGTTGATGGGGATGTAAATATAGAAACGGGAAACATAGAATATTCAGGAGATGTTATTGTTAAAGGTAATGTGACGGATGGGATGAAGGTAACCGTAGGAAATGATTTAACCATACTTCAAGGAGTATCCCATGCTGATATTGAAGCTGATGGAAATATTGAAATCAGAGGCAAGATAATATCCTCAAGTATTATAGGGGGAGGACAAGATAACTATATGATATCCTACTTAGATATCTTAAAAGAACTTAAGGATAGGCTTATAGAAGTTATAGAAGTTATAGTGGAAATAAAGAAATATCATATAGCAGGCCATAAGAAAAGTGATGGGGAGATAATTAAGGCTCTATTTGAAAGTAAGTTTAAATCCATACCTAAAATATGTAATAATCTTTTAAAGGAAGAGTATCTTCAAGAAGATATAAAAAATATATTAATAAAAAAACTTATGTTTTTAGCCCCTATAAATATAAAGCATTTTAGTGAACTCGACGATATTATAAAGATAATAGATTTTAAGATAAAAGACTTAGAAGAAAAGGCAACTATTCCTGTTGATATTACAGTAGATTATGCTCAAGATACCACTATAAAAAGTACAGGTAACATATATATAACAGGAAAAGGTGAATATATATGTAACATTATATCCAATGGAATAGTTAAATTTAACAGAGAAGGAGCTATAGCTAGGGGAGGAAGTATTTATTCAAAAGTGGAGATAAGAGCAGAGGAAGTAGGAAGCGTTTCAGGGGTATCTACCAAGCTTATGGTAGATAAGAAGGGGCATATTTTTGTAAAGAAAGCCTTTGGAAACACTAAATTCATAGTTGGAAATAGAGAATATATATTAGACTATGAGAGTAAGGACATTCATGCTTATATGGATTCATCAGGAGATATAGTTATAGACAAGCTTAAAGCGTAAGGAGGCAGTAAAGGATGGAAGGAAAAGAAGTAAAAGTTCTTGTATTTAGCTTAGATAATGAAAATTATGCAGCTGAAATCATGGATATTGAAAGAATATTAGAATATGTAACACCTACAATAATGCCGGATCTACCAGGTTTTATTGAAGGAGTTATAAAC
>NZ_JBFNEO010000245.1:0-3847 GCF_040797585.1 Clostridium sp. | reverse complement strand
TTACAGACGGTAGTTTACTTGAAACCTATAGTTATAAGCAAAAGGCTGGAAAAGATGCAGTTTATGATATAACCTTACCAGGAATGGATAAACCTATATCCATGACTAGTGAGAAAAATAGCTTCACTTTAGATAATATAACCTTTAGCTTAAACTTTAAAGGGGAAACTTCTTTCACTATAAAAAATGATACCTCCAAATCCGTAGATAAGATAAAGGGATTTGTAGAAGATTACAATAAGATAATAGGTGATATTAACAAGAAAGTTTCAGAAAAGAAAACCTATAAATACCTTCCTTTAACAGAAGAACAAAGGACGGAGATGAAAGAAGATGAAATAAAGAAATGGGAAGCTAAGGGAAAAGAAGGCTTACTTCGTAATGATGATACTTTAAACAATATTATGTCATCTTTAAGGAAGGCTATAACTACTAAAGTAGAAGGAACTAATCTTTCTTTAAATGACATAGGAATAAGCTTTAACAAGGATTACTTAGGTAAATATGGACAACTTACCATAGATGAAAACAAATTAACCAAAGCCCTTGAGGAAAATGGGGAAGAGGTAATGAAGGTCCTAGCTGGCAATGGAGATGATTTTAAAAGTAAAGGGGTTTTCACTAGAATTAAAGATGTGTTTAATGATAATGTGATAAAATCCGATGGAGCTCTTTTAAAGAAAGCAGGTTTTGAGGGAACCTTATCTGAAACAAAGAACAGTATTACAGAAAGTGTTTTAAAGAAGGATAAGCTTATAAAAGAAATGGAAAGAAGTCTTTTTGAGAGAGAAAATAATCTTTATATAAAATTCGCAAGACTTGAAAAAGAGATGAACAAGGCTAATGCTCAGCAAGGATGGCTTATGCAACAGTTTAGTGGTGGAATGTAATGGAGAGTCTAAAGGACATCTTTAATGAATATAAGGAAATTACGAATAACCTTATAATTTCTGTAAACCAGGAGGATATGGAAGCCTTAGAAAAGTCTTTAGATTTAAGACAGATTCTAATAGAAAAGATAAATCTCTTAAATCCTACCATGGAAGAAAGCCAAAGAGTTATAAGAGAACTTAATCTAATATCCTTAGAAGAGGTATTTAATAAATCCTTAGAGGAATTATTAAATAAAACTAAAGGGGAATTATTAGAGGTTAGAAAAGGAAGACAGGCTAATAAAGAATATAATAGAAATTTTCTTAATAGATCTATATTAAATAAAAAAATATAAAAAATTTTAAAAAAAGCTATAAAGTAGATACTAGAGACTACGATTAATATATTATAAGGTTTCACAAGGATGTGATCCTTAAAATTTCAAAATTCAAGGAGGAAAACACAATGATAATTAATCACAATATGAACGCTATGAACGCTCATAGAAATATGGGAATGAATACAGTTAATTCTGGAAAGTCTATGGAGAAGCTTTCTTCAGGACTTAGAATAAACAGAGCAGGAGATGACGCTGCAGGACTAGCTATCTCTGAAAAGATGAGAGGACAAATAAGAGGTCTTGATCAAGCTTCAAGAAATGCTCAAGATGGTATTTCATTAATTCAAACAGCTGAAGGTTCTTTAAATGAAACTCACAGCATACTTCAAAGAATGAAAGAGCTTTCAACTCAAGCAGCTAACGGAACTAACACAGAGGCTGATAGAAGTTCTATACAAGACGAAATGAATCAATTAACTTCAGAAATAAACAGAATAGGTAACACAACTGAGTTTAATACACAAAAATTATTAAATGGTGGTATGGATTCAGCTAATGGAGCAAAGGTTACTGATGCTACAAGTGCTGAAATTACTCTTGCAGGTACTGTAACTGTAGCTACATCAGATGATGATTTAACTATTACAGTTGATGGAAAAACATTTAATATAGGTGGTATTTCTGTAGCAAGTGCAGATGAAGCAGGTGCAAAAGCTGCAGCTACAGCTTTAGGAGAAAAAACATCAGGTGGAGTTAAGTTATCAGAATTAGTTGATATAAAAGCAAATAGTGCAGGCAAATTAACATTTACATCAAAATCAACTGGTTCTAATAGTTCAATAAAGTTTAGTGCGGCTGATCCTGCATTAGGAGTTGCAGCGACTGATTCTAATACAGGAAAAAATTCAACAATAGAAAGACATGGTATTGAAGGAAGCAAAGAATTAGGAGAAACAACAACAACAACTGGTACAACAACAACTACTACTAAAGGTAGTATAACTACTAAGAATGGAGATTCATTTAAAGTAACAGTTGGATCAGAAAGTGAAGTTACAGTTACTTTAAATAAAGGGAAGACATATGATGTAAATAATGATGATGAAAATGTTGCAAGTGCTGCACGTAACGAATTAGTAAAAGACATAAATGAATCTCTACAACAAGCTGGACTAAGCGGAAAAGTAAGTGCTTCATTATCAAATGATAATAAATTACAATTTATTTCAGAAACAGGAAAAGATATAGCAGTAAGCGGTGCAAAAGCTTTTGGAGTAGAAACTGCAGATGAAAAGAATGTTAAAAACATAGATCAACCAGTAGGTCCTGGAACTCAAGGAAGTGGATTTAATACAACATTCCAAATAGGAGCAAATAAAGGGCAATCAATGGCATTAAATATAAATGATATGAGAGCTTCAGCACTTGGAATTACAGGAAATGCTGGAGAAGCTGGTTTTACAAAAGCAAATGGTGTAACTGATGGATCAACTGATATTAAGCAAGAAGCTGCTTTAAACATTATGACAAAAGAAGATGCATCAAAGTCAATAGAAACACTTGATAAAGCTATAGCTACTGTTTCAGCTGAAAGAGGAAAGCTTGGTGCATACCAGAATAGATTAGAGCATACTATAAACAACTTAGGAACTTCATCAGAGAACTTAACAGCTGCTGAGTCAAGAATAAGAGACGTAGACATGGCTAAGGAAATGATGAACTTCTCAAAGAATAACATCCTAAGCCAAGCTGCTCAAGCAATGCTTGCTCAAGCTAACCAACAGCCACAAGGAGTTCTTCAATTATTAAGATAGTTATAAAAGGATAGAGATTATCTCTATCCTTTTTTTTATAAGGGAGGTTTACTATGTTATTAAGTATTGCTATGATGGTAAAAAATGAAGAAAGGTTTTTAGACAATACCCTATCAGCATTAAAACCAGTATTAGAAACACTAGATTCCGAACTTGTAATATTAGATACAGGTTCATCAGACAAAACTATAGATATAGCTAAAAAATATACAGATAAAGTTTATAGTGCTGTGTGGAATAAGAATTTTGCAGATATGAGAAATAAAAGTATAAGCTACTGCAAGGGTGAATGGATTCTTATAGTAGATGGAGATGAAGTTTTAGAAAATCCAAAGGAGATAAGAGAATTTTTTGAAGATAATTTACATAAAAAATATAATTCTGCTATAGTTAACATAAAAAATATAACCTCAAGTAAATATTCAAGTTATGTTATGGGAAGTTTCTTTAGATTATTTAAAAATGATGGAGACTTTAAGTATATAGGAAGAATACATGAGCAGCCTTTATATAAAGAACCCTGTGTAAAATTAGAGGCGGTATTTAAACATTATGGATATAGTAGAGACGATCATAATATTATGATTTATAAATATGAAAGAAATATAGAGATTTTATTAGAAGAGTTAGGTAAAAATCCTAAGGATATATATATATTATTTCAAATAGCTCAAACTTACTCTATGGCTAGGGAGAATAAGAAAGCTTTAAGTGTTATAAGTGATGCTATAGATATAATAGGTAAAGAGGTAAATCCTAAGTACATATACATATATCATTTTTATGTTAAAGAATTACTTATAGCTAAAAAGTATAAGAA
>NZ_JBFNEO010000244.1:0-3969 GCF_040797585.1 Clostridium sp. | reverse complement strand
TAAAAGGACATGGTTCTCCTGAGGAAAAGTTAAAGCTATCTTTATCTATATCTTTATATGTAAATAACTTATTCTCTAAGACAAAGTAACCACTTTTAGGCATTGAGTAGATTAAGCTTTTCTTTTCAAGCTCTGAATAAGCTCTTATAACTGTGGAGTTGCTACAATTAAACTTTATAGCTAATGCCCTTATAGATGGAAGTTTGGATTTAAAGTTTCCATTTTTAATTTCTTTTTCAATATAATCAATAATAAGTTCATATTTATTTTCCATAATCTCACCCCAATATCAACATTCTATTATCATATAGTTAAAATTCTTTAAAAATTCAATAAAGTGAAAAATATATTTTAAATTAAGTATATCATAACACATAGAATCTATGAATGTATTTCCTAATGACTGTATAAATACAATAAAGAATATAATGTGAATTATAAAAAACTAAAAGGAGTTTATACTTCCTTATAGAATAAATGTAAAATAATGTATTTGTTTAGGAGGAAGTTGTAATGGAAGAAATTAGGGATCCTAAAGTTAAATTATGTGATAAAAATGGAAATATAAATTTTAAAGAGGGAACTTGGTTTAAAAATTCTAATATAGAATGCAACTTAAGTAAAAGACATATATTCAGGAGAAAAAAGTGGAATTACTGGACAATTAACAATAAAAGATATTTTTTCACCATAGCAATTACTGACTTAGATTATGCTGCCATGATTTTTTCTTATATAATTGATACCAAGGAAAATAAAATTATAGAAAAGAGTTTTATATTACCTTTATCCTATGGAGTTAATTTAAATGACTCAGTAGATGAGGACTTAAGATACAGTAATAAAAATACAAATATTAATATAATTTATCATAATAATGATGTAAAAATAGATATTTTTATTAGTGACTTTTTTGAGAAGCATTGTTTAATGGCCTCATTTACTATATATAATTACAATAAAGAAAGTTTAAATATAGTAGTTCCGTGGTCTAAAACAAGATATGCCTTTACCTCAAAGCAAAATGCTTTAAGTTGTGAGGGGATAGTTACCTTTAATAATGAGTATATAGAATTTAAAAAAGATGAAAGCTTTGCTAGTAAGGACTTTGGTCGTGGTGTTTGGAAAAGAAATATAAAATGGAATTGGCTTACATGTTCATTAAAGGATCATTATGATAATATAGGAATTAACTTAGGTGATCACTGGACATCAGAAAGTGGTATTAATGAAAATGGAATTATAGTTAATGGTAAAGCATATAAAATCCATGAGGATGTGGTATTCATATATGATAAGGAAGATTTAAGTAAGCCTTGGATAATAAAATCCAAGGATGATATAATAGACTTAAAATTCTTACCTAAATCTATTAGAATCAAAAATGTAAACCTAAGTCTTATAAAATCAGAGTTTTATCAAGTATTTGGACATCTTCAAGGAAAAATTATATATGATAAAAAATTAATAGAAATAAAGAACTCTTTAGCACTATGTGAGGAGCATATTGCTAAATGGTAACCTAGATTAGGAGATGATTACTAATGAATTTTTATGATAAGTTAAGTTTAGTTTATGATAAGGTATTCCCAGAGAATCCTCAAATTATTAAGTTTTTAGAAGAAACCATGAATAAGGTTAAAGGAGAGAATTTTCTAGATGTAGCTTGTGGAACTGGGACTTATGGTATAGCTCTTTGTGAGAAGGGATATAGGGGATTTTCCATGGATTTAGAGGAGACAATGATTAATATTGGAAAAGAAAAAAGCAAAAATATTAATTCTTTAACATTAAAAAGCATGGATATGAGAGATATAAAGAATGAGTTTAAAAAGCACAGCTTTTCTATGGTTTATTGTATAGGAAATTCATTAGTTCATTTAAACTCTTTAGAAGAAATAGAAAAAACTATTGGAGACTTTTATAAAATTATGAACCATAAAGGAGCCTTAGTTATACAAATTATAAATTATGATAGAATACTAAGTAAAAATATTAAATCCTTACCTACTATAGAGAATGAAGAAATTACTTTTGTTAGAAATTATAATTTTAATAAGGAAGATAATAAGATTTACTTTGATACAGAATTAAGAGTATCTAGTGAGACTTCAGTATATACTGGATTAACTCCATTATTACCTTTAACTTATGATAATCTCATTTCTATTTTAGAAAAATATAATTTTTCTAAAATAGAATCCTTTGGAGATTTTAAGGGATCTAAGTATGATAAAGATTCCTATTCTTTAATTATAAGAGCATATAATTAAAAATTATTGATATTTATAAAGTTAATTAGTATTATAAAAGAACATAGGGTATAAGATTAAAACTTCTACATCCTATAATGATAGAATTTACTTATTAATATAAAAAATAAAGCACTTTAAGTTGTTGAATTAAATTTAAGGAGATATGGAATGAAACAATTATTTTTAGATTTTAATGACTCAACCTTAAATAATGGGTTAAGAGTTATTTCTATAAAAAGAGATACTCAAATTTTTTCTATTCATGGTGGAGTGAAAGTAGGACCATTTCAAGAAAGAGAGAAAGAGAAAGGTATCTCTCATTTTATAGAGCACATGTTATTTAAAGGTACTGAAAATAGAGATAATGAAACTTTAAATAATGAATTAGAATTTTTAGGTGGAGAATATAATGCATATACAGATTATAGTTGTACTGTATATAGTATAAGTGCTTTATCTGAGGAGCTTCCAAAAGCTATAGAATTACTAGGAGATATGATTACAAATTCTACTTTTAAAGAAGAAGATATGGAAAAGGAAAGAGGGGTAATTCTTGCAGAGATAAATACAAGTAAGGATGATATTGAGGATTTGTCTTTTAAAAAGCTTTACCAATATGCTTTTAAGAATAGTCCTTTAAGGTGGGATATCATAGGTAGTGAAAAAAATGTTAAAAACTTTTCAAGAGATGAGATAATAGATTTCTATAAGGAGTTTTATATTCCTAATAATATGTGTATAACAATAGTTTCAAATTATGAACATGATGAAGTATTAGACCTTATAGAAAAGAGTTTTGGACATTGGAAAAGTAAAGCTATAAATAAAAGAGAAGTGGTAATAGAAGATAATATAGAAGGAATCTTTACATCTTATAAAAAAGATATAGAGCAAAACACTTTAACTTACTTATATACTCTGCATCATATGGATAAGTCTATGGAACTTGCTCTTAAAATATTAAATCTAAAGCTTGGGGAAAGCTCAAACTCTATACTATTTAGAGAACTTAGAGAAAACATGGGCCTTGCCTATGATGTGTACACTCACATGGATCTTACAAACAATATAAAAACATTATCTATTTATACAGCTGTGGGAGAGGATAATATTGATGAATCCATGGAAGCTATAAATAGTTGTATAAAAAATATAAAAGATAGAACCATAGTTTTTGATGATACCACAGTAGCTCTTATGAAAAAGGTTCATAAGACTGCAGTAGCTTCCATAATGGAAGATTCTACAGAGCTTTGTAATTATGTTATACATCAAGCTCTAGAAGAAGAGTCTATATATGAATTTATTGAAGATATGAATAGACTAAGAAATATAACTGGTGATCATATATATGAAGCAGCTTTAAAAGTGTTAAATGCACCAACTATTCATGTATTAAAAGGTAAATAGAAGGAGAATAAGCTTCCATGGGAAAAATAACAAAAATTGAAGCACAAAAAAAACATAAAGATAGAGTGAACATATTTATTGACGATGAATTTGCTTTTGGATGCGATGGTGAGCTTTTATATAAATTTTCCTTAAATAAAGGCTCTTCTATAGATAAAGAAAAAATTATTAAAATAATAAAAGAAGAAGAATTTATAAAGTGTAAAAGTTATTGTTTAAATGTAGTATCACGAGGGTTAAAGACTGAAAAAGAGATAAGAGATAAACTTTATGAAAAAAGTTATGATGAGGATATAGTAGATAG
>NZ_JBFNEO010000243.1:0-4018 GCF_040797585.1 Clostridium sp. | reverse complement strand
GCTTAGTCCCACATAATAATATAATACTAAAGGTGTTTTTAAGTCTTTTGAGAGTTTTTTTATTTCTTGCCTAACATATGTCTTTAAATCCATATCTTCTTCTATGCCTTTATCATACATAAGTATGTTAACTATCATATCTCTAAAGTTACTTTTTCTTTTATAACTTAAGCATTTATTAATAGTTATTCTGTATAAATAAGTTGAAAAAGAGCTTTCTTTTCTAAAAGTTTTTATATTTTTATAAACAGAAATAAATACTTCTTGAGACAAATCCTCTGCTTCGTGTATATCTTCAGTGTAAGAATAACATAAGGAGGCCACCTTCTTTTTATACATATTAACAAGCTCAATAAAAGCTTCCTCGTCTTCTTCCTTTAACCTATCTACAAGTTCCTCCTCCTGCATTATTCTATCACTCCTTAGTCTTTATATGAGCATTGCCCCTATTAAGCTTTATATTAATCTCATTACCTCCTTTACCTATAACTTCTTTAAATCCCTTTTTATCATTAATTGTCATATATCCTTCCTCAATTGCTCCATTTACTACAAAGTTTTTTTCCTTAGAACTTATATCTATATTTCCAATATTAGAATTTATATTTAACTTTGAAAATTTCTTTATATCTCCCTTTACTCTTCCTTCTTCTCCTTGCAAATTCAATACATCTATACTTCCTTCCATTAATATATCCATACTTCCACTCTTTATATTAGAGTTCTTTATATCCCTTATGTATATGGATCCTCCAGAGTTTTCTAAAGTAAGATTAGATATCTTCCTAAAATCAAAGCTACAATAATTACCCTTTGCATTAATGGCTACATCTTCTAGAGGGTCTACATTAACAATGCTTCCACTATTAACATTAATATTTAAGTTTATTCCCCCTGGAACATATAGATCTCCTTTTATTTTTTTACCTTTAAATTTTCTAAAGTCCACATTTAGTTTTCCATTTTCTATATAAAAAAGGTTATTTTCATATTCTTTTACTATACTTTCTGTACTCTCTACCTGCCCCTTAAATATTAACTTATTATCTTCTGATCTATTTAATTTTATATCAGCATAATTAGCTTCTATATTAATTTCTTTAATCTCTCCAAGATCTAAGCTTTTCTCTAAATCTATTTTTTCAGGAAATATACTGAGTCTTGCTTCTATTATGATTCTATTTATCTCCTCTACATTTACATTATGCATAAGTCCTTCTGAGACTACTAGAACAACTAAAACTACTAATATTCCAAAATTAAATTTTCTTTTTCTTTTATCTTTTCTATTATTAATTAGAATTTCTAATCCTAAAATTATTAATATTACTGGCCAAAGCCAAATAATTTTAAGTCCAATCTCTTGATTATAAAAAAATATAATCCAATTCACTGTAAGAAGCATCAATGATAGTATTATAGTTAAACTTCCATTTTTTCTCATTTAATCTTCTCCTTATATTAATTAACTCGGCTAACCTTAAGATAGTATAAAGAACACCATCCTAAGGAAGATTCCTCCTATGCTCTATAATTTACTTACATTAGTTTAGACTCCATTTCTATATAAAAACCCACAGTTTTTTTATTTTTTAATAAAAATATTTTTATATGGTCTAAAGTAAACTTCTAATTCATACTCACATTTAAAGAATTTAAAATTATAAATTTTAATTATTGTGTAAAATAAACCTTGATGTAAAGTTTCTATGAATATAGCATCAATATAAATTCCTAACTTATTTATTAAAAAAATTATTGATTTATCTTATATAGAGAAGACACATGACACATTAATCTAAACCTCAATCTAACATAATATATAGCCTATTAAGTATAAGATACCATGTGGTATATCTATAGGGCTCCTAAGTGAGATTCTAATATATACATAGTGAAAAATCCTTTAATATCAACCCTTACATCAATGTATATTTTTCATATTGGATAAGGAACCCTATAATTTTAAGCAGATGTATAAGTTAATTCTAACTCTAAGAACTTTATAAATAGCAATTAATATATATGATGAAATTACATATTAATTGTTATTACAAAAATAAGGAAACCTAGGACAATACTAGGCTTCCTTATTAATTACTATTTCTTTTCCTTAAATGCTGCTTCTCTTTTTACATCATTAACTTCTATTATCTTTTTTATTATATAATCATATCCCTTAGGATTATGAGGTATCATACAGTTTGAGCAATCCTTGACTCCATATACTACTTTATTATTCCCACCACAGTTTTCTAAAAAATATAATGGGCAGTAACAAAATAAACAATTAAAATCCTCTTCATTTTCTACCTTATGGCATGGAAAATACTCACATTGTTTATTACTAAAAAACCTATAATTATTATTCATATTATCCCCCTAAAACCTTTAAATATATGTAAGAATAGTTTCTCTTCTTACCCTTAATATTAAACTTTATTATATATAGATAAACCACATAATAATTAAAATCCAATCACCACATACCATTATTTAAAGCCTATTCAAGATTGAGTTCTCATATGATTTCTCTATACCTATAGTTTAACATATCTAAATATTTATTTATCTAATAATATATATAAAATCTGTTATGCTTAATTTTAAATCTAATATGTAATTTATAATTATACTCTAATAAGCTGATATAATTATCATGGGGATAAGAAAATTTAGGAGTGAATTTGTATGAAACTTAAAGAAAATCTAAAGAACTTTCCTAAAAATGCTAAGGTATACTTATTAGCAATTTCATTCTTCTATATATCTATGGGAGCTTTTAATATGCTTCAAGGAATATATATAAAAGAACTTAATATTGATGAAGGCTTTCTTGGTCTTATATTAAGCTTTAAGACCTTTGCTATTGCTTTTGCTTCAATTCCTTGTGCTATGATAGTAAATAAGATTGGAAGAAAAAAAGGAATTTTTCTCACCATGACTTTAGTACCTGTTCTTACAATTCTTCAAGGTATTATTGGAAATAAATATATTATTTTAATCCTTGCGGTATTACAAGGAGCATCTCAAGGGTTTTTAATGGTATCTGAGGGACCCTTCTTAATGGATAATAGTGATTCTAAAAATAGACTTAAACTCTTTAGCTACTCATTTGCAGACAATGTTTTTTCTACCATGTTTGGTTACTTTATATTTGGCGAATTATCTAATAAACTAAGTATAAAAGTGGGACTTTTAACTGCCTTAAAATATTCTATTATACTTTGTGGTCTTTTAGGTCTTATTTCATGCATATTCATTGTTTTCATAAAAGATACAAAAGGACCTATTAAAAGTCACCACAACTTTTTTCAGAATATTGTTACACTATGTAAAGAACCCTATCCTAGAAAATTTATTATATATAATTTATTAATAGGTTTTGGTGCTGGTCTTGTTGTTCCATATTTCAACATATATCTTCGTTATAAAGTTAATGCCTCCACCAGTGCTATTGGTATTATAATGTCTCTTGCCCAATGTTCCATGGGACTTGGTGGCCTACTTACCCCTTATATGGCAGCAAAGTTCGGTAGAATTAAAACTATCATAATATGTCAAAGTATTTCTATACCTTTTTTAATGCTCATAGCTCTTCCACCTAATATTTATATAGTTGCCTTTGCTCTTCTACTTAGAAATGGGCTTATGAATATGGCTGGACCTGTAATTAATAGTTTATCTATGGAACTCATAGAAGATAGTAAACGTTCAACCTATTCTAGTTTAAATAGTATTTCAAATAATCTATCCAGAGCCTTGAGTGCTATGTTAGGCGGATATATTATGAATACTTTACCTTATGGTTATGAAATCCCTTATTTTATAACTGCCATAATATATCTATTGTCTACAATATATTTCTATAAATCATTTTTCTTCGTAGACAAAAATTTATCTAAAAAAAGTAATAAAACTTCTTTAGTTATAAAATAAAAACTGCCTTCAAATAGAGTTAATACTCCATTTGAAGGCAATTTTTGTTTATTTATAGCTATATTATATATCCTATACC
>NZ_JBFNEO010000242.1:0-4035 GCF_040797585.1 Clostridium sp. | reverse complement strand
TGCTTTGCTTTTTATACAACTCTCCCTTAGCATGTATAATGCATATGATGGAATAGTTCAGTGGAAAAGTTATAAACGTATTGAGGGAAAAACTGAAAGCTTTAAAGAAGGAAATAACACTTATTTTGTTAGTGTTAGTCTTTCTGATACTTTATATGGAGTGAATAAAGTTGATTTTAGTATTTCAGCAGAACTTAAGAATAAAAGTAAATATGAAATAGTGGGATTTGATGAGTTAGAAAGTTATACATCAAATGAGAATGAAATAAATTATATAGTAGTGGATTCAAATATATTAAATGTATTTAAGTTTAATACGCTAGAAGGAAGTAAGGACTTTAATAAAGATAAGCCACAGGCACTAGTAGGATATAGGTTAAAGGATAAATATAATATAGGGGATAAAATAAAGCATAATAGAGTAGGTGAAGAAATAGAAGTAATAGGATTCTTAGATAAAAATCATGGTAGCTTTGATGAACATGGAGTAGAAATCGATAACTCTATAGTAATTTTAGATGATAATACACCGAAGCCTACAAATAGATGTCTTGTTTATTCTAAGGATGGGTATAGTAAGACTAAAAAGGAAATAGCTAAAATATTAGCTCCCTATGGTAGTATTAATTTTACAGATTCTGAAGAAACATATACAGTTCAAAAAGAAGAGAGAGAGAAAGAAGCTTTTAATATTGCCATGTATAGTATTGGAATGTTTATGTTCTCCTTAGGAGTGTTTATAAGCCTTTTAATACTTATAATAAATAAAAGTAAGAGAGATATAGGAATAAAGATAGCCTGTGGAGCAAAGAAAATCATTATATATACCTATATGATTGGACAGATACTTCTTATATATTTTATCTCTTCCTTTATAGCATTAACCTATATATATATAGAAAATGGACCAGGGAGAATAAATCCATTTACCATGGATTATATAAGTATTATCAATGGTGCAGGAATGATTTTCATATTTATAGTATCCATACCTATTCTTATGAAAATAATAAAACTAAAGCCACCAGAGCTTATAAAAAATCAGTAGTATGGAAAGGGGGGATAAGTAATGGTTTTAAAATTAGAAAATGTGATGAAGGTTTATGTAGATGGGGACAGCCTAGTTAAGGCTTTAGACAATGTTAATTTTAATGTGAATAGTGGGGACATGATAAGCATAATGGGACCATCAGGATCTGGAAAGTCAACCCTATTAAATATTATTGGACTTATGGATACTCAGACTAGGGGAGAACTTTATATAAATGGAAGATTAATTGAGGGAAAATCCACAGATGAGATGGCTGAAGTAAGAAATAAGACTATTTCTTTTATATTTCAAGAGTATAATCTTATAGAAGAGTACAATGTATATGAAAATGTGGAGATTCCACTTAGATATAGGGGAGTAAAAAATAAGGATAGAAAAGATATAGTAATAAAATCCCTTGAGAGACTAAATATTTTGGACAAAGTACATTCTAAGGTGGTTAGATTGTCAGGGGGACAAAGACAAAGGGTTGCTATAGCCAGGGCTTTAGTAAGTGATGGAGATATAATACTTGCTGATGAACCTACAGGAGCCTTAGATCAAGCTACGGGAAAGGAAATAATGGACATACTTAAAGAGCTGAATAATGAAGGTAAAACCATAATAATAGTAACCCATGACCCTAAAGTTGCATCTCACTGCAAGAGACATTTTACCATAATAGATGGAGAGTTAAAAGAGGATAAATTATAAATTTAAAGGATTTAGTATTAACATAGGGTATTAATACTAAATCCTTATATTATAAAATATATATTATAAAGTAAATGTTATATAGATTTTAACCATGGAGGTAAATATGAAGAACTTAATTGTATTAGATGGGGCTATGGGAACATATGGGAAAGCCCTAGGAGTAGATTATGAAAGAATACCTTATATGGCAATGGAGAAGAGAGAACTATTAGTAAATATTCATAGAGAATATTTAAAGAAAGGTAGTCAGGTTATAACCACTAACAGTTTTAGATTAAATCCTTATGTTATAAGAAATAAAAAAGACCTTAAGAATCTTATAGATGCTACCATAGATTGTGCTAAGGAGGCTATTAAAAAGGAAGGGAAGGGTAAAATAGCCTATGATATAGGCCCCTTAGGAGTTAAAGATTTTTGTAGAAATGACATAAGAGAGAGCTATAGCTTAATTAGGTCCCTTATTGAAAATAACGAAGATATAGATTATGTATTTATAGAAACTCAATATATCTTAGAGGAAAGCCTTATAGCCTTAGAAGTATTTAAAGGTATAGATAAGCCTTTATGGATAAGTTACACATTTGATGAGAATGGTAAACTTTACTCTGGGGGGTATATAGAGGATTTAGAAAAATATATTAAAGAAGAGGAGGTACAGGCTTTAGGGATGAATTGCTCTAAGGGAGCAAGGGAAGCTAAAGAGTTTATAAGAAGAATAAAAAAGTTCTGGAATAAAGATATTATTGCAAAGCCTAATTTAGGACTTCCAACCCTAGAGAAAGGAAATCTTACATACAATTATACTACTAAGGAATTTAGACATCATATGGAGAAATTAATAAAAGAAGGAGCAACCATAATTGGGGGATGCTGTGGCACAACTCCAGAATACATAGAGGCATTAAAAAATTTATCTTAAGCTATTTAACTTAATTAAATCAAAGTGGAGGTAGGTAATATGAATTGGTTTAAGGATATAATTAAAGCCCTTTTAAAGAGAAAGGTCATATATGCTTTGCTTTTTATACAACTCTCCCTTAGCATGTATAATGCATATGATGGAATAATTACTTGGAAAGCTTATAGAAGTGTTGAGAGTGAAGGTAACAGTTTTAAAGAGATAAATAATATGTATTTTGTGAGATTTAACTTTTCTAACATCTTAGATGGAGTTAGTCCCCTTAGATTTAATATTTCAGAGGAGCTTAAGGCTAAAAGTAAATATGAGATAGTTGGATTTAATGAGTTAGAAAATGATATAGAAAATGATTATGTAATAGATTATATAGTAGTAGATTCAAATATAGTAAATGTATTTCAGTTTAATACACTAGAAGGGAGGAAGGAATTTAATAAAGATAAGCCACAGGCACTAGTAGGATATAGGTTAAAGGATAAATATAATATAGGAGATAAAATAAAGCATAATAGAGTAGGGGAAGAAATAGAAGTAATAGGATTCTTGGATAAGAACCATAGTACCTTTGATGAGTATGGATCAAATCTTGATAATTCTATAGTAATCTTAGATGATGATACCCTTAAAATTACAAATACTTGTCTTGTTTATTCTAAGGATGGATATAGTAAGACAAAGAAGGAAGTAGCAAAGATATTAGGAGAACATGGCACTATCAATTTTACAGATTTGGAGGAAGAACATAGAAGTGGTAAAGAATATGTAGAGAAACAAACTTTTAATATTGCCATGTATAGCATTGGAATGTTTATATTCTCTCTAGGAGTGTTTATAAGTCTTTTAATACTTATAATAAATAAAAGTAAGAGGGATATAGGTATAAAAATAGCTTGTGGAGCAAAGAAAATTAGTATATATACCTATATGCTTGGACAGATACTTTCTATATATCTTCTATCTTCATTTGTAGCATTAACTTATATATATGTGGAAAATGGTCATGGGAGAAAAAGTCCATTTACCATGGATTATATAAGTGTTATTAATATAGCTGGAATAATTTTTATATTCATAGTATCCATACCTATTCTTATGAAAATAATAAAATTAAAGCCATCGGAGCTTATAAAAAACCAGTAGTATGAAAAAATGGATAAATAATGAGTTAAAATTAGAATAAAAATAAGGATTTAGTGATGTCACTAAATCCTTATTTTTATCTATTAATATATTATTAATAGATAAAAAATATAAATTAACTAAATCAAAAGAGTTTTTTAAAACAGGGCTTACAGATAATAGTTTTACCTTTATTGGCACTGATTAAGTTATTAGGGGATAGCTCTTTTCCACACACTTCACATAAGAA
>NZ_JBFNEO010000241.1:0-4064 GCF_040797585.1 Clostridium sp. | reverse complement strand
ATGGTAAGCCATGGATATGGTAGTGCTGTAACTAATGAATTTATAAATCTCTATAAGGATGAAGTGGGGGCTGTAGTTTTAATAGATGGTTATACAGAAACTATGGTAGGATCTGAAGAATTTGAAAAATATAAAAAAAATAAAGTAATGGCCTTAAAACTTCAAAGTACTTTATCTAATGTGGGAATTACAAGATTTTTAGATGAATTAAATCTTTTAGAATATGAAGAAGGATTTTTGAACAATCTTAAAGAAGAAGAGCAAACCATATATAGAAACTATAGGGTATCAGGAGATTTTTGTAATACTTATATAGGAGAACTTAAAGGGGTAAATAGCACTTCATTTTTAAAAGAGAATGCTCTAGGGGACATACCTCTTATGGTTATAACATCTAAAAAAGGAGAAGAGCTTAAGGAGCAGGAAAAGCTTCTAAATCTTTCAGAGAGAAGTGATATAAATATATTAGAGGATGAGAATGTATTTATACCTTTAGAAAGATCCGATGCAGTAATAAATGGAATAAAAAGTGTAACTAAAAAACTACCTAAGGTAAATGAGTAAGTAAAGATGAACTTAATACCTTAGGTAAAGAGGGATGGGAGCTTGTAAATGTAGTACCTCAAAATACCAAAAATCATAATGGAACTGCATTTAATACACTGATATTTAAAAAGAAGGAAGATTAGGGGGAGATTTTATGCCACAATGGGGATTTGGTGCTTTTCTTATGGCAGTAGTTATGGGAGTTATAGTATATAATCATTTTAACGAGAGAAGAGAGAGAAAGACAGTATTAAGTTACACATTAGAAGATCTTAAAAAAAGAAAAAGGGATTTTAAGAAGATAAAAGAATATTTTCTTAAAGAAAATATAAATAATAATGAATTTTATATAGACGACCAAACCTGGAGTGACCTTGAAATGGATAAGGTTTTTTCTAGTCTAGATTTAACCCTGTCAACGGCAGGAGAGCATAAATTATATGATATATTACGAAGGTTAAGCCTTAGTAAAGACTTTCTAGAGGAAAGAAATAATATAATAAAAGAGTTTCAACATAATAAAAATCTGTTTAAAGAAGTTAGGTCAGTATTTGCTACTTTAGGGAAACAAGTACAAGGGAATATTTTAGATATACTTTATTATAAGGAAAAGGGAAATTTTAAGGGAAGTCTTATAATGTATAACATATTATCTTTAATGGCCATTGCTTCAATGCTATCTATGGTTGTAATAGGCTATAATGGACTTCTTTTATTGACTATAATATCATCTATAAATATGACGGTTCATTATAAAATAAATAAAAAAATTCAAGGAAAAGTACTATCTATAGACTATCTTTCGGATGTGGCAAAGGCATGTAAAGATATATCATCTATAGATAATAAATGTATTAAATCCTATACAGAAAAATTAAAAGACAATATAAAGTTATGTGATGTGGTTCTTAAAAATTCATCTACCATAGGAAGACTAGAGGGACTAGATGCAATAGGAGATTACTTAAACGCTTTATTTTTATTTCAAGTTAGAAGTTATTTTAAGGTTATGTCAAACATAGAAGATAAAAAATCAAAATTAATTGAACTATATAGTATTATAGGAGAGATAGATGCTTTAAGTTCAGTGGCTTACTATAGAGAGAACCTTCCTTATTATAGTGAACCTAATTTAAAAGAAAACGAAAGACTTATAAGGGCGAAGGAAGCCTTAAATCCTTTAATTTTAGAAGGAGTAGCTAATGATATTACTTTAGGACCAAAGGGAATAATATTAACAGGGTCTAATATGGCAGGAAAGTCTACTTATTTAAGAACAGTAGGAATTAATGCTATACTATCTCAAAGTATATATACTACTTTATGTAAGGAATATGAAGGTGGAATCTTTAGAATTATGTCCTCCATAAGTATAAGTGATAATATCGAAGGAGGAGAGAGCTATTATTTAGGAGAGGCAAAGGCGGTAAATAGGATATTAAAGGTAATAGAAAGCCATAATGATGTTCTTTGTTTTATAGATGAAATATTCAAGGGTACAAACCCTGTAGAGAGAGTAAAGGCAGCAAAAGAGATCTTAATATATATCATAAACAAAGGAGCCTTAGCCATGGTTGCGACCCATGACTTAGAACTTACAGTAATGACGGATGGAAGATATGAAAATTATCATTTCGAAGAAGGTATGAGTGAAACAGAGGGACTAAGTTTTGACTATAAGTTAAAGGTGGGAGTATGTAAGACAAGAAATGCTATAAAGCTTTTAAAATATTTAAATTATCCTAAGGAGATTATTGAGGGAGCGGAAAGGGAAATAATTTAAAATATAAATATTTTTATTAGTTGGTAAAACTAACCTGAATATTTAAAATAACGTATAGTTTCTATATGTAAAATTGTCTTATATATTAGCTTAAATCAACGAATTTGTTAGTAAATAAGTTAAGAGTGTATACTATGCTATTTTAAACGTACTATAATAATTATATAAATTAGCCATGAAATTAAATATTTTATGGCTAATTTTAATTTTGACATAAAATTGACACAAAGAGTTGTTATTATATAACCATAGCAAGGATATACTATGTAGAGAGAAAACAAGGAGGTCTTTAATATGGATAAAGAATTTAATAACAATAACAATAATAATAATAATGATAATCCTGATTTTATTATGATGGGATCTAATGAAGAGAAAAGTAAAGAAAAAAGCAGTGAAGAATTTAATTTTAATAAATCACCACTTTATGAAAAAAAGCCTAAGAAAAAAAGAGGATTTATGCCTTATATAGCAATGGGAGTTGCCAGTGCCATTATTGGAGGAATCATAACAACTTGTACATTATTATACGCTTTACCTAGATATGAGGGATTTAAAAATACTGAATTATACAAGAGTTTAAAAGGAAACCAGTATACAGGACCAATACCAGAATTTACATCAGATAAGGAAGCAATGAGCATACCAGAAGTGGTGCAAAAAGTAGGGCCAGCAGTAGTTGGAGTATCTACTAAAAGTGTAAGTGGAGATATATTATTTGGTCAGCAAGTAATGGAAGGAATAGGTTCAGGGGTTATAATAAATGAAGAAGGATACGTACTTACAAATTATCATGTTATTGAAGGAGCTCAACAGGTTAAAGTAATATTAAATGAAAATGGAACAGGAAGAGAAGTTAATGCAAAGGTAGTAAATTATGATGCTAACAGAGACGTAGCCATAGTTCAAATAACAGATGATGTTCAGATGCCAGCAGTAGCAACCCTTGGAGATTCTGATGCCACAACTCCAGGACAACAGGTAATAGCTATAGGAAATCCTTTAGGACGTGAATTCTTAGGTACAGTAACTCAAGGTATAGTTAGTGCTGTAAACAGAGATATTGCTGTAGATAAAAATGGAACTACTCTTAAGTTTATACAGACAGATACAGCTATAAATAAGGGTAACAGTGGTGGTCCTTTAATAAATGCTAATGGGGAAGTTATAGGAATAAATACATTAAAAACAGGTCAGGCTGGAGTTGAAGGTATGGGATTTGCAATTCCTATAAATGAAATAAAGCCAAAGCTTGATACTCTTTTAAAACCTATATTAAAAATAGGGATAAAAGGTGGAAATGTAAATGAGAAAACTGCTAAGGAAAATAACGTACCCGTTGGAGTTTTAGTTGCAGAAGTTCAAGACTTTAGCCCAGCTCAGAAAGCAGGTATTCAAGCTGGAGATATAATAACAAAATTTGACGGTAAGACAATAAAAACTATGGACGAATTAAATGAATTAAAAGGTAAGCATGTAAGTGGAGATACCGTAAAGGTAGAAGTTTATAGAGGCAAGGATACGAAAACATTAGATCTTACCCTTTCAGAATAAAATATTTAATATAATTTTAAAAGAAATGCATAAGTTTCTTAAGAATAATATTTCTATACTATATTAGAAATTATGATTCAAGGATAGTATAGTAACTAGTACATATTATTAGATTTAAATCTAGTAATATGTACTTTTATTTTTATTAATAGTTATTTTAATATTTTTATTATTATTAAAT
>NZ_JBFNEO010000240.1:0-4072 GCF_040797585.1 Clostridium sp. | reverse complement strand
GATATATCCTCCGGTACAAAATCAGAGGTTATAATGAAAGAAAGTCCTAGTACAAAACTTAAAGATTCAGGAATACTTTTAGGGCTTAAGTCTATAGATGAACAAAATAATATTAAATATAGAACTATTTGGATATCTCAATATGAAGATTACTTTGGAACCATGTACGAGATTGATGATCTTCTTGTTCCAAGAATTAATGGATTCTATAATGTTAAAGTAGAGAACTCAAATGTAGATGGATTTAATAAGGAGACCATAGTATCATCTTCTATCAATAGCAATATTATCAAACCTACAAAAGTACCAAAGGAAAATTCCAATATAAGAAGAAATATACTTTTTGTTGGCAATGATTATATATCTACAGAGGTAATAAAAGAGAATGAACAAAAGGGAAGTAAAAAACAGTATTATGAGGTAGTGCCAATAGATAATACTAATATAAACCAAGGAATTAGATTATCATATATAGAAGGAGAAATTGGAAAAACCATGTTTTCCAATGGAGTTGACAAATATATTAAATATAATCCTGAGATAGATAAAGATTCAGTTATAACCAATGAAAGCTATTTTGGAATAGAAAGAAGAAATGGTAGTTGGAGATTAAAGGGTGGTATGGATACCAATATAGGATGGAGAACTTTTGATATAAATATGCTTCCGCCTAAGGTTATGGTGGCTTATGATGATTTATATATACCATGGAGTTATATAAAGTCAAGGTTTCCGGATGCTATAGATGCCTATACATCACCCAATAATAAAATGATATTAATTCTTACTAAGGATAACTTATATGGATATAATATTGTAAATAATGAAATAGGTGCAGAACCTAAGATATCATTAGAGCTAAATCCAAATGAAACAGTAGTAATGGCAGAGTGGGCTTCAGGTACTTATGTACCAAGATGGGAAGCACAAGCTAAAACACTTGGCCGTGAGATTAAATGATATAGCATAAACACTATGAGACATTAATAACCTCATAGTGTTTATTTTTATTAAAAACTATTTATATAATGTTTTTGTATTGCTACATATATGTTATAAAATCTAAAATATTGAAAAATAAGGAATAAAGTGATAGAATAAGTTCATAATTGTTTAAAGGGGGCATTGATATGTTATCAAAGGATATAGTGAAAAAGGTCCTAGCTAGAGCATTAAGCACAGGTGGGGATTTTGCAGAGATTTTTGAAGAAGATACCTTAAATAATAAAATAGCTATGGTAAAAGGTAAAACTGATAGTATAGTTTCAGGACGAATTTATGGGGTAGGTATTAGAATATTTAAAGGATTTAAAAGTGTATATGCATATACTAATGATAACAGCCTAACAAGCCTTTTACTCACTGCAGAAAAAGCAGCTATTGCTTTAGGGGAGATAAAAGGAGATGTTGATGTTAATATAACAGAAAGGGTTAATACAAATATTCACCCTTATTTATATGTACCATCATCAGTGGATACTAGAAAAAAGATAGATGTTGTAAAAAGAGCTTATACTTCCGCTAAAGACTATAGTAATGATATTGTACAAGCAATGGTAGAGATGTTAGATAAGGATCAAAAGGTGCTAATAGCTAACTCTAATGGACTATATACAGAGGATAGAAGAATAAGTAGCAGGCTTTTAATATCTTCTGTGGCTTCTAATGGAGTAGAGAACCAAACAGGAAGTGAAAATCCAGGAATGCGTAAGGGGTTCGAGTTTTTTAATGAAATAGATGTGGAAGGGTATGCAAGGAATGCAAGTAGAATAGCAACCACCATGCTTAAGGCAAAGCCATGTCCTGCAGGAATTATGCCTGTTGCTATAGAAAATGGCTTTGGAGGAGTTATATTCCATGAGGCTTGCGGTCACTCTTTAGAAGCAACATCTGTAGCTAAAGGAAACTCTGTATTTTGTGGAAAGCTTGGCAAGCAAATAGCTTCTACAAAGGTCACAGCTATTGATGATGGAACTATGACAAATTTATGGGGATCTTTAAATATAGATGATGAAGGAAATAAAACTAGAAGAAATGTGCTTATAGAAAATGGCATACTAAAATCCTATATGATAGATACATTAAATGGAAGAAGAATGGGCATGGAGGCTACAGGAAATTCAAGAAGAGAATCCTATAAGTTTGCCCCTACTTCAAGGATGACTAATACCTATATAGATAATGGGGATGATGACAATGATGCTATCATAAAATCTATAGATAAAGGATTATATGCAAAGAATATGGGGGGAGGATCAGTAAACCCAATAACAGGAGAATTTAATTTTGCAGTTTTAGAGGGATATTTAATTAAAAATGGAGAAATCCAGGAACCAGTAAGAGGGGCGAGTCTTATTGGTAAAGGATCAGAAGTCCTTATGAATATAGATATGGTTGGTAAAAATCTTGATCATGGACAAGGTATGTGTGGATCAGAAAGTGGTAGCGTGCCAGTTAATGTAGGGCAACCACTTTTAAGAGTATCTAAAATCACTGTTGGAGGAAGATAGGAGGGAGATTTATGAAAATAAGAGAATTTAAAGAACTAGTATTTACTAAGGCAAAGGAAGAAGGATTTAGTGAATATGAGATATATTACAGCAAGAAAGATGGATTAAATATTGAAATATATGAATTAGAAGTTGATAAGTATTCAGTAAATACTACTATGGGAGTAAGCTTTAGAGGGATATTTAATGGTAATATGGGATATGCCTTTAGTGAGATATTGGATGAAGAAGCAGCAAATATGTTAGTGGAAAAGGCTAAGGAAAATGCAGTGCTTATAGAAAAGGAAGAAAAAGAGTTTATATTTGGAGAGAAAGAAAATTATGAAAATATAAAATGTTTTAATGAAGAATTAAATGAAACTTCTGTGGAGAAAAAGATAGAATTAGCCTTAGAATTAGAGAAGGAAGGAAAAAGTGCTGATGAGAGAATTATTAAACTTGCAGAATGCTCTTATGCAGAAGAAAGTAATGAATATGGAATAATGAACTCTAAAGGCTTAGATCTTTATCATAAATCTAATATAGCATTTTCACTTTTAGTACCTGTAGTTAAGAATGGTGAGGAAATGAAGAATGGGTTTGAGTATATTTTCACATCAAACCTTAAGGACATAAATCCTAAGGATCTAGCTAAAAGTGCTGCAGAAGATGTTTTAAGTAAATTAAATGGGGATACCATAGAGTCAGGAAAATATAAAGTAGCAATTGAGAATAGAACTATGGCATCCTTACTTTCAGCATTTATATATTCTTTTAATGGAGAAGATGTTCAAAAGGGTCTATCTCTTCTTAAGGATAAGCTTTCTGAAACCATAGCATCTACCATAGTGAATCTAGTAGATGATCCTCTTATAGAAGGAGGAGTGAAATCAAGACCTTTTGATGATGAGGGGGTTCCCACATATAAAAAGTATTTAATTAAAGAAGGGAAGCTAAATACTTTTATGCATAATTTATCTACAGCTAATAAAGCAAAGGTTAAAACCACAGGAAATGCTTATAGAGCTTCTTATTCCTCATCAGTAACAGTAGCTCCATCTAATTGTTATATTGAAAAAGGTAATGTTTCAAAAGAGGATCTTATTAAGGAAGTTAAAGATGGATTACTTATAACTGAACTTAATGGAATACATGCAGGGGCCAATGCTATAACAGGAGATTTCTCTTTAGCAGCTAGTGGCTTTTTAATTAAAGATGGAAAGAAGGATAGACCTGTGGAGCAGATAACAGTAGCAGGAAACTTCTTTAGTTTAATAAAAGATATCGAACTTATAGGAGAAGATTTAAAGTTTGATTTTTCTATGTTTGGAAGTCCAACAGTGGTTGTAAAGGAGCTATCTGTAGCAGGAAAATAAACTTATAATCAAAAAGGCACTATGAATTTTTATGAAAAATTCATAGTGTCTTTTTTAATTATTATAAATAGCTATAAGTAGTTTTAAAGATTTTCTATTTTATAAGGTTTATATCTTATAAAATAATTTTAATATATAAGACTTTAATCAATATGGAGATTATATAAGGGTACTTAAGGCTTTCAATTAAGACATATTTAAGTTTTT
>NZ_JBFNEO010000239.1:0-4098 GCF_040797585.1 Clostridium sp. | reverse complement strand
TACAACGGATATTGCGGAAAAGATAAATGTTATAAATAATAAAGATAAAGAGCTAAGTGATGTAGAGAAAAAGATAAATGATTTAGAAAGTAGTATTACAGATCTTCAAAATGAAACGAAAATTTTAGAAGAAGGTATAAAAGAAAAGGAAATAGAATTTAAAGAAAAAGAAGAGCTTCTTGATGAAAGATTAAGAGCTATATATAAAAATAATACATATAGTGAGTTGTTTTTTGTTATTTTTGAAAGCAATAGTTTTTCTGATTTTATAAGTAGACTTGAAAATATAAAAAGAATGGTAACTTATGATAAGGATCTTATTGAGGAAATAAAAGCTATACAGGATGAACTTAAAGAAAAAGAAGAAAAGCTTATGGATGATAGAAAGAACCTTGAAGATAAAAAAGGTCAATTAGATGGTGCTAAGAATAAATTAGCTGAGGAAAAGAAAGCATTAGAACAAAGTAAGAAAGAATTAGAAGCAATGGAGAATCAAAAACTAGCTAAAGCTTCTTCTTTAAGTGCGGAACAAAAGAAAGTTCAAAAAGAAACAGCTGATCTAGAGGATATAAATGAAGATATTCAAAGAGAGATAGATTCTATTATTTCTGCCAATGGGTCAAAGGGTAATGGAGATAATGGACAAACTACAAACCCAAGTTCAGGAGGATGGATTTATCCTGTAAGTGCACCTATTACTTCTCAGTTTGGATATAGAGTTCATCCTGTTACAGGAGAGAAAAAGCTTCATACTGGAACAGACTTTGGAGCGCCTATGGGGGCACCTATAAAAGCAGTGAAAGATGGACAAGTTATCTTTGCAGGTCTTAATTCAGGCTATGGAAAAATGGTTATAGTTGATCATGGTAATGGAATACAAACTTTATACGCTCATTCAAGTTCATTAAATGTCTCTACAGGAGATAAGGTTAAACAAGGACAAGTTATAGCTAAGGTAGGATCTACAGGAATGAGTACAGGACCGCATTTACATTTAGAGTTTTTAGTAAATGGATCAAGAGTAAATCCAATGAGTTATTTAGGATAAGAAGTATAATAATTATAGAATTTTAGTATTAATGTGAAAAAGACTTTATTAAAACCTTAGTTAAAGGTAGTAATAAAGTCTTTTGTTTATTATAATCAATTACTTTATACTTTAAAATTGAATTTAATCTAAGATATTATCTTCACTAATAAAAAGTAGTTAAATATATGATTATTCTATTAAGGTTATATATTTTAAATAACTAAACAAGGTTTAATGCTATATTCATCATATCTGTAAAGGTATTTTGTCTTTCAAGAGCTGTAGTTTCTTCAGAAGTTATAAGGCTATCACTGATAGTTAAAAGGGTTAAAGCGCGTCTCTTATATTTAGCTGCTAAGGTATAAAGGGCAGCAGTCTCCATTTCTATAGCTAAGCATCCATAATTGGCCCATTTTTTCCAATGGGTTATATCATTATTATAAAAGGTATCTGTGGTTAATACAGTACCAACCTTTGGATTTAATCCATTTTTAATAGATAAGTTGTAAGCTTTATTTAATAAGGAGAAATCAGCGGTAGGTGCATAAGTCATGTTAGGAAATACATTAGAATTAATATTAGAATCATGACAAGCACTCATGGCTATAACTAGATCACGAACTTTTATTTCACTGTTTAGAGATCCCGCTGTACCTATTCTTATAAGATTTTTAACTTCATAGGAGTTTATAAGTTCATTTACATATATACTAATTGAGGGAATTCCCATTCCAGTTCCTTGAACAGATACCTTTTTTCCTTTATAGAAACCAGTAAATCCATACATACCTCTTATTTCATTGTAGCATATAGGATTTTCTAGAAAGTTATCTGCTATGTATTTCGCTCTTAAAGGATCTCCAGGTAATAATATAGTTTCTGCAATAGATCCTTCCTTTGCATTAATGTGAATACTCATATAACATCATCCTTTCATTTGTAGTATGATAAAAAAGATAGAATTTTAAGAATATAATATAATTTTACCATATTAGGGTTTTTTAGAAAATTATATTGTGGTAAAATTACTTTAGTTATATAGATAGTTTATATATGTTTTAATAGAACTTATTCATGAAAAATAGTATGCAAATTACTTTTACAGAAAGCTTGAATATAAATAAACTACCGAAAATATATATGACATGGGATAATATGTATATTATAGAAATCATATAGATAAAATTTTCATATAAAAATCATGGGGGTATAAATAAGTTTAATAGAAAAGAGGTAGCTAGTAAAGAAATAGATAGAATAAATAAATCTATAGAAAGTCTTGAAGAAGAGAAGGTTAATATTTTAAGAAAGATTCCTTTTTCAAAGTGGAATAGATTAAGTAAGGTTCTTAATGATATAAGTGAATATTATACTATACTTATGAAGTTACAAGAAGAGCTTTCCCATAGCTCAATAATTTACGAAGATAAATCTCTAAGAGTAGAAAAAGAAAAGGAGATAAGGGGAGACATAGAGGAAGTAAAGAGAAATATGTCTACATATATATTAGAAAGAGATTCATTACTTGAAGAGAGCATAACAAAGGAAGAAGGAAAAAAGCTTCAAGAAATATATGTAAAGATTTCTTACTTAGAAAGTCAAATAAATATAATTAAGCAACCTACCATAGAGTATATAAATAAAATGAATAATTGGGATTAAAGGAATTAAGACTCAGAGTAAATATTTAATCTATTCTGAGTCTATTTAATTAAAAGATAACTATTATGTGTAAGTGAAAATATTAGTTTATATAAAGATTTTATAAGTATATAATATATATTTATGATAAAGATATTATTTCAACGAAGAATCCTCACTACTAGAAGCATCATCCTTCTCTTCTTCTTCATTACTATCATATTTATAGGATAAATAAAGATTTATGGATAACATAATAATATTTAATACATATATAAAAGTAAAAAGTCTTTCATGGTTCATATAATATCCCTCCTAAACAAGTATTAATATTAAACAAAGTAGAGGGTTATCCTTTTAATAAAAATAAGATTGTAATAAAATAAAAAAATATGAGGAAAATTAAGGGGAAATACCTAGATTTATTGGAGAATATATAAAAATTACATTTCTTTTATAACACATTAGAATCAATATATTTCATACTGTAAATATAGATTTAAGAAAAAATAATAAAACTATAGGTGACAAAAGTGAAATAAAATGATAATATTTATTATATGAAAATGAATATCAATATGGAGGTAATTATGGATAAAGAATCTTTACTAAAAGAATCTCAAGAACACGGTGGAGAAGAGTATACAGATAATGTTCTTATGGATTTTAAAAAGAAATCTTCCTGTGCATGCAAAAGAGGTAAAAGCGATAAAAGTGCTAAGAGTGGCTGCTGCGGTGGATCTTGTGGTTGTGGAAAAAAGAGATAATTATATATAAAAAATAAGGGATATCTATTTTAAGATATCCCTTATTTTTTGAAATAGACTTGTATTTTTATAAAGCCTTAAGTTTTTAGACAAATTTAATTTATTATTTTATTTAAGAAGAGCTCTTTATATTTCATATCTTCCTTTAATATATGTTTAGTTATCCATTCTAATATAAAGTTTAACATATCTACTAGAGCTTTATCTTGATGAATAAGCATCTCCAGCTCTTCCATATTATATAAACTCTCTATGAAATCTTTATGATTGTTTTGATGATTAAAATAATCATAATAATTATATTTTTCCATGAGGCTTTCTTCATATTCAAAATGATATATGGTATATTCATGGAGTTTTTTTATTATTAATTTAATATTATCCATTTTATATTTATTATTAGATTTAATTTCAGTATAAATCATATTCCCAAGATTAAATAATTCCTTATGCTGTTCATCTATAGACTTAACCCCTACACTATATTCTTCTTTCCAATTAAACATAGTATCCTCCTCAATAAGTGTTTTAAAAGAATTATGTTAATAAGTTATCAACTATAAATATAAAGTATAAACTTTTTTTTGTCAAAATATATAATTTTTATTAAAACCATTACTAAATATATTTTTATGAGTTATAATATGTATTGATTAATTG
>NZ_JBFNEO010000238.1:0-4167 GCF_040797585.1 Clostridium sp. | reverse complement strand
AAATCTTGGATTTTAAGTAGTGCATAAGATAAGTCTTGAATAAAAAAACCTATAATATGAAAATAGCTAAATTAAGTTTATCATTTACCACTGTAATAGCCAATAGGGGAATTAATTCTACATTTTTTTAAGTTATTACATAAATACCTTAGTAAACTATGTAGAATTATAAAAGTTAAAATAGAAGAGGATTTAGCTATACTATAAAACCATCCATTGATCTACAATTAACTATAAACTAAAGAATATATAAGAGGTTCTTAAGACACACTATAAACCAATAAATCTATTATACATAAATTTGTTGAAAAAACACTATATAATAATTATAATTATATAGTATTAAATACAAGGAGGATTATATGAAGAAGTATGTATGTGTAGAATGTGGATATATATATGATCCAGAGGTAGGGGATTCTTCTCAAGGAATACCAAAAGGAGTGCCTTTAGAGGATTTACCTTATGATTGGGTTTGCCCTATATGTGGAGAACCAACAGATGTTTTCGAGGAGCTTAATTGACTTCAAAGGAAAATTATGATATAAAAATTAATAGCAATATTTATATATGTCATTTAGTGAAGCAACCACTTTTAAAAACTTTAAGGGGTTGCTTTAATTTTTTTGAAAAAAGTTAAAGGGGGATAAAAAGTGAAGTTTTTTAAGGATAAAAAGTTTTATTCTAGTTTATTTAAAATAGCTTTACCTATAATGCTTCAATATTTAATAGTATCTTCATTAAATATGGTGGATACTTTAATGATTGGTAAAGTTGGAGAAAAGGAAATAGCAGCTGTAGGCATAGCTAATCAGTATTTCTTTTTCTTTAATATTTTAATTGGAGGAGTATTTAGTGCATGTGGAATGTACATATCACAATTTTGGGGAAATAAGGACGAAAAAAATATAAGAAGGGTAGTTGGAGTAGGAAATGTTATAGGAATAACTGCCTCTATTATATTTATGGCTATTGCCATTATAAATCCAGAAGGCATAATAAGATTATTTAATAGTGATACGGAAGTTGTGATTTTAGGAAGCAAGTATTTAAGTATAGTAATATATAGCTATTTATTTACAGCAATAACCTTTAACTATGCTTTTGCATCAAGATGTGTAGGAAATCCTAAGCTACCTATGATGGTCAGTGCCATTGCTTTAGTAACTAATGCTATATTTAACTATATTTTAATTTTTGGTCATTTAGGCTTTGAACCTATGGGAGTAGAAGGAGCTGCTATTGCTACCTTAATAGCTAGAGTAGTTGAAGTTATAGCATTAATTTCTATAATATATATGAAAAAAGGTGTACTAGCTTCTAAAAAAGGGGACT
This sequence comes from Clostridium sp., assembly GCF_040797585.1. GTDB lineage: Bacteria > Bacillota > Clostridia > Clostridiales > Clostridiaceae > Clostridium_Z. The sequence continues at coordinate 2,832 of NZ_JBFNEO010000238.1, read as the reverse complement.
TGTTATATTTTAAGAAAGAATTTATTAGCAAGATGTATAAGACCATATCAGCAGTAGTTTTAAATGAGGCATGCTGGGGACTTGGAACAGTTTTATATTCTGCAGTTTATGGAAGAATAAGTACTGAAGCATTAGCAGCAGTTCAGATATGTAGTCCAATAACTAATTTATTTATGGTAATTACCTTTGGTATATCCAATGCAGCCATAGTTATGGTTGGAAATAGGATCGGTGCTAATGAGATAGATGAAGCCAAGGATTTTGCAAAGAAATTCTTAAAACTTGGATGCGGAATTGGTGTTTTACTTGCAATAGTTCTAGCAGCATCCTCTCCAATTATACTAAATTTTTATAGTGGAGATATATCAGAGGGAGTTCTTAAAAGTGCTCAAAATATTCTTTATATAACCTCTTTAATACTAACTATAAGGACATTTAATGTAATACTTATAATTGGAGTTTTAAGAGGGGGCGGGGATGCCAACTATGGACTGTTTATAGAAGCATTTACTATGTGGTGCATAGGAGTTCCCGTATCATTTTTGGGAGCCTTTGTATTAAAACTAGATGTAGAATATGTGGTGGCACTTGTAACCCTTGAAGAAATAGCAAAATTTATACTAGGATATCTTAGAGTAAAGAAAGGTAAATGGGTAAAAGTATTAGTTAGTAGTATGTAATAATTTTAACTAATATAGTAAAATCATAAGTTAGGGGAATAATAGTAATAACTTAAATGACAGTTTTCTCATGGTATATGTAAAAAGAAGTTTTAGTAAAAGAATATATATTTACACTAAATAATGAGAGGAACAGTCCCCTAGTTAATTAAAACTAACTTTATTAGTAGGAGATAATTAGAGATGATAATAGCTACAGCTAAAATAACCCTTATAGCCCCTTGGGTAAATTCCTTAAAGGAAAAAAGAATTGTTTTATCTAGTTTAAGAGAAAGAATAAAAAATAAGTTTAATGTGTCTGTTGCTGAGGTAGAAAACCAAGATAACCATAAGATTATAGTCTTAGGAATAGCAGCAGTATGTAATGAAACCGCAAAAGGAGATGCTATATTAAGTTCTGTTATAAATTTCATAGAAGAAAATAGTGAGGCTTTTATAACAGATATAGAGACAGAAATAATATAATATCCAATATTATATTCAGTTATCTAAAAGAGGAAGCTTTTGAATTATTTTTTCAGAGCCTTTAAATATTTATCTGATGGCTACCAACTATAACACTTGAAGTTTATAGATTTTAAGTAGTGTATGAGATAAGTTTTAAGTCAAAGCCTTTATAAAAACATAAAGATAAAGAGCAATAAAAACACAGGTGATTTTTTAAATATAGTATTATAGATATAGGATTTAGTAGTAAATTTACTAACTATCCTATATCTTTTTTTATTAAGTAAGTAGAATTGATTTAATATCTACATATCTAGAGAATTTAATTACAATAATGTATAATATTGCTACTAATACTATTCTATTATATGACATAAAGAGCTATAGAATATTAGAAATTAGTTTAAATTTGGGGGAAAACACAATGAATGAAAAAATAACATTAGAAGTTGCATTAGAAAAAGATGCAGAAGAAATAAGAGATATGATGATTGTAGTGGAAGAAGATGAAACCAATAGATGGTATGATAATGGGGAAAGACCTTTTATTCCTGGTTATGATTCTACATATATGCAAAGATATCATATGTGGGATAAGAAATATTACAAAATAATTTATGATAATGCTTTGGCTGGAGTTTTACTTATATCCTATACAGGAAGGGAACATGCAAGGGTTGACCGACTTTATATAAATCCAGGATTTCAGAATAAGGGGATAGGATCAAAGGTTATAGCTCTTATGGAAGAGATGTATCCTAGGGTTAGAATATGGACCCTAGATACAAGCCAGAAGAGTATAAGAAATCATCATTTTTATGAAAAGAACGGATATATTCAAAATGAAAGATATTATTGTAAAATAATAAGCGATTCAACTAATGATTCACATGAATTTTATACCAAGAAAGTCTTTAATGATAAAAACCTTCGAAGGTGTAATATAAGGGATATTGATATTTATGAAGTTAATATGAAAAATGCTAAGTTCACTAATGTGAATCTAGAAAAATCCATATATCAGAATAGTAATTTATCTAAAACACGATTTACTAATATAGATATGAGCAATTCAGTATTAGGGGACTCTAATTTAAATAAAATAGAAATTTGCAATGCTTCCTTAGGAGATGCTTATTTACATGATATTAATTTAGGAGCTCAAGAAAAGAAGATTCCACTTACAATGGAAAGATGTGAATTAAATAATAGTAGAATTGTTGATTCAGACTTACAGAATCTTTCTATTTGTAATTGTAATATAGAAGGAATGACAATTGATGGAGTACTTGTAAGTGACCTTATGAAAATATATAAGGAAGCACTTAAAAAAGAAGATAATAACATATAAGAGTACTATAGAATATGAAAAGGACATATTGGTAACTACCAATATGTCCTTATTTTAAACTTAATGGAGGATGTGTTATTATATTAAGTTTAAAACTCATATAAAATAGCAATAAAGAATTTGAAACTACTATAAAAGTTCTTATAATAATGAATACTTATATTTGGAAGGCAAGTGTAATATTATATTGCCCAAATAAAATAAATATATTCTAATTCATAAGTTCATATTCTTTATTTGTTAAAGTAAAGGAGTCTTTAATGCCAGAAGTTACATAAACCTTTTTATCTTTAGTCAAGAATATTCCTTCTATATTTGGTAAACTTTCTAAAAGTTCTAATCCTTCTTTAAGAC
>NZ_JBFNEO010000237.1:0-4175 GCF_040797585.1 Clostridium sp. | reverse complement strand
ACTTATATCCTGCTCAAGAATTAATACTCCTATAGTCTTACCTAAATGGTCTATAGGTACTATTCTTTGTTTAACAAACTTATTTTCTTGGGTTATAGCCTTTATATCCTTTGATGGTAATCCATCTTTAAAGGTTTTTAAAACCCCTGGCTCCCTTTCCTTTGATGCTACTTTTCCAACAACTATAGATGAGTAAAGAGATTTACCACTTGAAGGTATTCCATGAACAAGTACTATAGCTTCTTCCTTATATTTTGATAACACATCTATAAATATGTCACATTCATAAAAGTCAGCCATAAGGTTTAAGGATTTTGATACATCTATGATTTTATTTATTTCATCATCAGTTAGGTCTGTATATTCTTTTGATAGACTATATATATCTTCATTAATCATAGGTAATTATTATAGTCTCTGCAATATTAATCATAGAACATCTCTTATCCATACTTAAACTTCTTAGTTTACTATATGCCTCATCCTCTGTAATTTTAAGTTCCTTCATAAGAATTCCTTTAGCTTTTTCTATAACTTTTCTCTCATCTAACTTTTTTGTTGCCTTCTTAAGTTCCACCTTTAGACTCTTAAACTCTTCTCCCCTTGAGAGGCACATCTCAATAGTAGGTATGAATGATTTTTCATCTAAGGGTTTAACTAGATATCCAAAAGCTCCAACATTCTTTGCTTTTTCAACAAAGTCCTTATCATTAAATGCAGTAAGTAATATAATTCCTCCTGCTAGGTTCTCCATATTTATCTTTTTGCTTGCTTTAAGTCCATCTAAGATAGGCATTTGTATATCCATTACAACTAGGTCTGGTGAATATTTTCTACATAATTCAATGGCATCAAATCCATCGGAAGCTTCTCCTACTACCTCGTAGCCTTCAGCCTCTAAAATATCTCTTATATCCATTCTAGTAATAGGTTCATCATCGACTATTACAATAGTTTTTTTCATTTTAAGCATTCACCTCTGCTAAATTCCCTTTAAGAATTTCTCCAATTCCTGAGTGCCTATATTTTCCTTTGGAGCTACTCTAAAAATTTTTTCTGCTCCAGCAGCAATTAAATACTGCTCTCTTTCCTTTAAGATATCTTCATCTTCTATAAGATCAATCTTTGTAAGTATTCCTATAATAGGCTTTGAAAAACTTGCTCCAAATCCAGGTGGAAAATAACTTCTATCATCTGTTGCATCTTGAACAAGACCTATAACATCCGCATCAGCAGCTGTTACTATTAAAGCCTTATAATAAAATCTATTTTCTATATATTCTCCCGGAGTATCAATAGCATTTTCATAACCTTCTATAGCTTGAGTTTTCTTATATTCGATGTCTATATCATGAAGCTTCTGACAAAGAGTAGTCTTCCCACTTTCGGTTCTTCCTATTAGTATTAACTTTTTCATATTCTTCTCCTAAGTCCTTGATATCTTTGTTGAAGAAAAATTTAAAAGGTTTGCAAGAACCTCTGTAACCTCCCTAAGGGCTGATTCCACTGAAGCCACATCTCCTGTTAAAACAACTGATCCGCTAAATCTATCTACAAAACCTAATGAAATACCAGCAGCTTTTGTAGCTATATCAGCAGCAATTATAGAGGCTTCCCCTGGAGTTATTGTAAGTATTCCTATTGAATCTCTTTCATTAACAGCAAGTCCTAACTTCTTATAAAGATCTTCATTTGGATTTGCTATTATATGAGCTAGAGTAACCTGTTTTCCTGGAACATATTCCTGTATTACTCTTTGCTTGTCATCCTTCATAATTATCAACTACCTTTATAGTAAAATAAAAGAGGCTCCTAAAAATAAATTAAGAAAACTTATTTTCAAGTAGCCTCATTGCTATCTAAAATTAATTGCTATGCACTCCCTTGTGCATACTCAAATTATACATTTCTTTTTGTTTTTCGTCAATATGTTTGTGTAGAATTTTTATCAAATTTATTTTCTTATTTTTAATAAAATTTCCATAACATCTTCTTTAGTAGGATTCTTAGGATTAGTAGCTGTACATGCATCCTTAAGTGCCATTTCAGCTATATTCTCCTTTACCTTATTAAAGTCCTCATCTTGAACTTTGCAATCCATTAAAGTTTTTGGCATATTCATATCTTTTTGAAGTCTTTCTATGGAGCTAATTAAGTTCTTAACAGCAGCTCTTACATTCCCTCCTGGAAGATTTAAAAGCTTTGCAACCTCAGCATATTTCTTCGCAGCTTCTGAATACTTAACATCAGTATATCCTTTAATATCAGCATTGTATTCAACTATATGAGGAAGAAGTATAGCATTAGTTCTTCCATGAGGTATATGTAACTTTCCACCAATAGCATGAGCTATACCATGATTTAATCCAAGAGATGCCATATTAAATGCCATTCCAGCTAAACAGGATGCATTATGCATTTTTTCTCTAGCAGTTAAATTACCACCATTTTTATACGCCTCTACTAAATTTTCAAATACAAGTTTTATAGCCTTTTCTGCTAAAGCATCTGTAAAATCATTAGCTTTAGTAGATACATAAGCCTCTAAAGCATGAGTTAATACGTCCATACCTGTATCTGCTGTTATAAAGTTTGGTACACTCTTAACAAGTTCTGGATCTAGTATGGCTACCTCTGGAACTAATTCGTCAGAAACTAATGGATATTTAGCTCCCTTTGCTTTATCAGTAATAACTGAGAAAGATGTAACCTCTGATCCTGTTCCACTAGTAGTTGGTATTGCAATAAACTCAACTTCTTTAGTATTTGCTATTTTTAATGAAAAATCCTTTATTGCCTTGGCAGCATCTATTGCAGATCCCCCTCCAAGAGCTATTAAAATATCTGGATTTATTTTTGCCATTTCTTCTATACCCTGTACAACAGTTTCAATAGGTGGATCCGGCACTATGTCACTAAATATAGAATATTCTACTTTATTATTTTTTAAAGGAGTTGTAACACTATCTATCATTCCTGATTTCACCATGAAAGGATCTGTAATTATAAGTACTTTCTTATCCTTTATGAAATCTAATGCATTTAAGGCTCCTTGTCCAAAATACACCTTAGTTTTTATGCTAAAATTATTCATTTTTTATCCCCTTTCTTTAGGTTTTTAAAATAATTTTTAAACAATAACATAAATTGTGAAATAAAAAAGGTGCTCCATAGAAAACTATGGAGCACCTTTGCTCATTCACTTCATTGTGTTTAATCTTAATATACTATTTTAGAAAAGTATTGTCAACATGTATATATCACCCTTGATATATACATGTGACCATATATTCTACCATTAAAATCTTCATTGATTTTCTTAATCTTCTTTGATTAGTCCTCTAGTAGAATAAAGGAGAATAATATTTAGGTTTAGTTAAAATAAAAATTCCACAGAAACCCTCTGTGGAATGCATAATATACATAAATAATATTATGCTTAGTCCTCCCTCCGAAGAAAAGCTTTCTTAAATCGCACTATTCAACAAGTATCCTGGCTCTCGTTTCAACCTCAGAGTTCCTTCCCAGAAAATATTCCAGTGGTTATAACTCTTCGTCCACGATTACAGTAGCGGGGGCTGCTATGGTTTTTCACCATATTCCTTAAATAAATAGTAAATATTTAATTTTCTCCATAATTATATCAAAGTAATTTTATTTATTCAATAATAATTAGATTTTTATTTATATTTTTTAATCTATAATATAGGGTTTTTAGCTTGAATCTTAACTTATACATGTACTTTAATTCTTTAAAATCTTAGATTTTAAGCGGTGCATAAGATAAGTTTTAAATCAAAAACCCTATAATTTTCATAAGTTAAATCTTTATAGTGCTTGACTTAACCAACTTAAATCTAAGTACTTCCAATAAAAAGTCAACTAGCATAAGAAATTAATGCTTATCAACATTGTATAAGTTTCATATTTAAATATATGTAATTAAAGCTGAAAATTAAAAACTTGTAACCTTATTTAATTATTTTTATGTAAAAAGTTTTAGATTTCTATGCAACATTTCCTATAAAACCCTTTATAATTTTTTACGAAACTATAGATTTACTACATCACGCCTTAAAATAAACCTCAAATCACTATAATTTGCAGCTTATTCAAAGATTAAGGGGCTGTCTCAAAAATGATTAAAAATCATTTTTGAAGGCGGCTCCTTTTCT
>NZ_JBFNEO010000236.1:0-4175 GCF_040797585.1 Clostridium sp. | reverse complement strand
ATATATGATTTGAAAGGAGATGAGAGGGTAAAAATACTATATAAAGACTTTGTGGCAAATGAAGCCATAGATGAAACTTTATTTAAAGAGTAACTTAATCTTTTGCTAAAAAATAGTAAACTATTACTTAGAATAAAATAATATAGTCTTATGAAGATGGTTTAGAATATTAAGAAAATATTTTAGGTGGCTATTATAAGTATGACAAAGCTCTTAAACATAAGAATTTCATAAAGATTTTAATTTTATAAACTTAGGACAAGTTTAAATGGATAATTAGGTTATTTATTAAGATAAACAATATTGTCTAGAAATTGATGCATAGAATGTTATAGAATCAATGGAACCATAAACTTATAAAATAAATTATTATGCTAAATAAAAGGTTCCCAGGGTATACATAAAGGATTGAGAGGTTATTATAATAAGAATATATGTCTAATCTTATAAAATCCTTTGACATATTGACAAAAATAGCAATATAATTATATAGGATACATATTTTTCGTCATAGAAAATAGGAGGTATTGTATTAATATGTCAATTGTCAAAGGAATAAGAAGAAACCTCTCTGATGCACATAAAATTAAAAAAAGTGATGCATTTAATAAAAATCAGTGTCAATTTGGAGCTGAAGACCTTATATTATATAGAGATAAGGATTGTAAATACGAAGACTTAAAAAGTGGATATCAAGAGATGGCACAAATCAATTTAGAGTTTTCGGAATTATCATGTGCCTATGATTTAGATGAATGTTTAGAATATGAGTCATGGCTTTCGGAGAGTGATATGTCTAATGACACAAGTTATAGTAAAAAGAGGAGATATATTTTATGCAGACCTTAGTCCAGTAGTTGGATCAGAACAAGGTGGTATAAGACCAGTTATTATACTTCAAAATGATATAGGAAATAAATATAGCCCAACGGTTATTGTTGGAGCTATAACTTCACAAATTAACAAAGCAAAACTTCCTACTCATGTGGAAATTTCATCAGAAGAGTATGGACTAAATAAGGATTCTGTAGTACTACTAGAGCAAGTAAGAACTCTAGATAAAAGAAGACTGAAAGAAAAGATAGGACATATGACGGACAGTGATATGGATAAAGTTGATAAAGCTTTGTTAATAAGTATGGGATTAAATTTGAATACTTAGAATATATAACTTATCTATCTTTTAGAGAGTGTTCTTTACACCATCTAAAGGATAGATAAGTTAATCTAGGGGCGTAGCAACTGTTATCCCACCTTTTAAAAGGATAGGGTGTTACAAGCTAGTATCCATCAGATAGAACGAATCTTCCGTTAGATGGTGTTTTTTCAACCATCTAAAGGTTAGATGAGTTAATCTAGGGGCGTAGCAACTGTTATCCCCCACCTTTTAAGAGGATGGGGGTGTTACAGTTGGTAGCCATCAGACAAAGACTGCTTTAGAGATTTTCTAGAGCAGTTTTTAATTTTATATAGATATGTATTTAAGGTTAAGAATTTCAAAGCATTAATATAATTAGTTTAAGGAGTTACATTGTTTAAAATTTATAAACTTAATAAAGGGAAACAGAGCAGGTATAGCTTAAAAGCTAAAGTGAAAAGTATATAAAATATAAATTTATTTTAAGATAATTTCAAGTGTTTCATTATCCTAAATAGGAAAATAAGAGGTAGATATAGTGAAATAGTTATAATAAGCGTAGTAAATATAATATTATTTCTAGAAAAACAATTAAAAATTGATTAAAAAGAATATGTTAATAAAAAAATGTGTTATATCTTAGTTGTTTTTTTTAGTTTTTGTGATACAATTATTTTGGAGATTTTAAGGGAAAATAAAAAATAATTAAATACTTATTTAAATAATTTAGTATAATAATAATTAATAATATATTATTCAATTAAAATCATAGATAGTGATTGAATAACTCCATTACATAGAAAAATCAGGAGGGGAAGCTATGAAGATGAATATTGAAGAATTAAAAAGCATGGCAAAAGTAATAAGAAAGGATATCGTTGCTATGCTTACTGAATCAGGTTCAGGACACCCAGGTGGATCGCTTTCAGCGGTAGAGATATTAACAACTCTTTATTTTAATGAAATGAACATAAATCCTGCAGAGCCAAGGAATCTAGATAGAGATAGATTTGTTTTATCAAAGGGACACGCAGCACCAGTTTTATACAGTACATTAGCAAGAAGAGGTTTCTTTAATCCAGAAGAACTTATGACTTTAAGAAAAATAAATTCTAATCTTCAAGGACATCCAAATATGAATGAAGTACCAGGAATAGATATGTCTACAGGTTCTTTAGGTCAAGGTATATCTACAGCAGTTGGTATGGCCTTAGCTGGTAAACTAGATAAAAAGAGCTATAGAGTATATGCTTTACTTGGAGATGGAGAATTACAAGAAGGTCAAGTTTGGGAAGCAGCTATGTCAGCAGCTCACTATAAATTAGGAAATTTAACTGCCTTTATAGATAGTAACGGATTACAAATAGATGGTAAGTGTGAGGATGTAATGAATCCAGCACCTATAAGCAATAAGTTTGAAGCTTTTGGATGGAATGTTATAAGTATAGATGGACACAATCTTGAAGCTATAATGAAAGCAATAGAAGATGCTAAGAAGGTAACTGATAAACCTACAGCTGTAGTATGTAGTACAGTTAAAGGTAAGGGAGTATCATTTATGGAAAATGAAGCAGGATGGCATGGAACAGCTCCAAATAAAGAGCAATGTGAAAAAGCTATAGCTGAAATAGGAGGGGAGAACTAATGGGAAAGAAGTTAGCAACTAGAGAAGCTTATGGAAAGAGTTTAGCAAAACTTGCTACTGAAAATGAAAATGTTGTGGTTTTAGATGCAGACCTTTCAAAGTCTACAAAAACAGCAGACTTTAAGGCAGTAGCACCAGAAAGATTTATAAATATGGGAATAGCAGAAGGTAACATGATGAGCGTTGCAGCTGGAATGTCAACTTGTGGTAAGATTCCTTTTGTTAGTACCTTTGCTATGTTTGCAGCAGGTAGAGCTTTCGAACAAATAAGAAACTCTATAGGATATCCTCACTTAAATGTTAAGATATGTGCAACTCATGCAGGTCTTACAGTTGGAGAGGACGGAGCATCTCACCAAGCTATAGAGGATTTAGCTTTAATGAGAAGTATACCAGGAATGACTGTTATATGTCCTTCAGATGATATAGAAACAGAAGCTGTTATAAAAGCAGTTGCAAAGATGGAAGGACCATGTTATGTAAGACTTGGTAGATCAGCTGTAAATACAGTTAATGATAATGAAGAATATAATTTTGAAATAGGTAAGGCAGTGACTTTAAGAGAAGGAAAAGATGCTACAATAGTAGCTACTGGTATAATGGTAGATGCTGCTTTAGACGCTTACAACACTCTTGCAGAAGAGGGAATAAAGGTAAGAGTTTTAAATATCCATACAATAAAGCCTATAGATAGAGAAGCTTTAGAAAAGGCAGCAAGAGAAACAGGAGTTATTGTAACAGCTGAGGAGCACAATGTAATAGGTGGACTTGGATCAGCTGTAAGTGAAGTTATAACAGAGACTCATCCAGTTCCAGTATTAAAGGTTGGAGTTAAGGACACCTTTGGAGAAAGTGGAAAACCAAATGAGTTATTAGAGAAGTATGGATTAACAGCTTCAGAGATAGTTAAGGCTGTTAAAAAAGCAATAGAATTAAAATAGTATGTAAAGAGACGTAGCCTTATTTTAGGGCTACGTCTTTTTATTAAATCAAGTAATTTTTAGATATGTATGAAAATTATTTTCAGTATTAATATATTAAAATGTTATAAAAGTATTATATGACAGAAGTAGTAGAATTAAAGACGGAACTAGCTTCCGCCCTTAATTCTACATTTTAATAAATATTATTAATCAAAAGTGATATTAAAATTATAATTATGCAAGGTTTAAATATAAATTAATCTGATAATGATAGTTATAATCATGATTAACTCATATGAAAATAACTGTATCTTAATATTTTATTAGAAATAAACACAGCCCTTCTAATTATTCACAAACTTATATTCCCTATAGATTTGATTTATTTAAATTATTAATTTAACTTTATATGATTATAGTTTTTTTAGCTTGAATCTTAACTTATACATGTACTTAACTCCTTTAAAAC
>NZ_JBFNEO010000235.1:0-4193 GCF_040797585.1 Clostridium sp. | reverse complement strand
TAAGCATTAAATCTTTTTTAGAAATTAGAGAAATTTTATCTAACAACTTAAACCTATAGGTATTTAATCCTTCGGATTTTTTAAGTTCTCCTTTACATACCTCTCCTATTATCCCCCAAAAAGAAACAGCCTCTACTACAGCTAAAGTTAAATTCTCTTTGCTTTTTTCTACGGATATGAAGGCTCCAATTAATACAGATAATATACATCCTGTGCCTGTAACCCTACTCATTATGCCATCTCCATTATAAACATAATAAGTGGTTTTTCCATCAGTTATAAAATCCACCTCTCCTGTTATTACAATAATTACATTACTATTCCTAGCATAATCTTCTATTTCTCTCTGAAGTTCCTTATTTACCATTAAGGATTCCTCCAAGGAATCTATTCCCTTATATATACTCTTCCTACCTAAAATACTCTTAATCTCACTTAAATTCCCCTTAATCACATTAGGGCTTCCCTTATCTATTAACTCTATGGCTAAGTTTTTTCTATAATGAGAACCCTGAATTCCTACCGGATCAAGAATCCAAGGAATAGAGTTATATCTTGCTATATTCGCTGACTCTAATATCCCTTCTTCTCTAAAATTATCCATGGTTCCAAGATTAACAACTAATCCATCGCTACTCTTTGTTATATACTGCACATCTTTATAATAATGAGCCATTATTGGCCTCGCTCCTAAGAAAGAAAGACTTTGAGCCACATCATTCATGGTAACAAAATTAGAAATTATATGAATTAATGGATTAACTTCTCTTATGCTGTCTAATATATTAAAAGTTAAATTTACTTCTTTCATATGTTCCCCCACTTAAAAGTCTTTAGTCTTATTACTAGTTAGCCCTTTTATCTGATAGCTATAAGCTTTAACATCCCACCCCTCTTAAAAGGTTGGTGATAACAATTGCTATGCCCCTAGATTAACTCATCTAACCTTCATATGGTGGAAAGAACCCCATCTGAAGGAAGATTCGTTCTATCATAGGAATCTTTAGTAATATTAAAGCTAAGATAGCTCCTCCTATACAGCTTAAAGAAAATGGAAATACAAAAGCAAAAACAGCTGCTTCTTTCCCCATAACAATTGTAGCTAAAGGGTAGGCTAGAATAGCTCCAATTACTCCTGTTCCAATAACTTCTCCCAGAGCGGCTAAATATATATTTTTAAATTTTTTATAAAAAAGTCCAGCAAGCAGAGCTCCGAATATGCTTCCTGGAAAGGCTAATATAGATCCTGTTCCCATAATATTTCTTAGTAGTGAAATAGACACGGCATTTAAAAATCCATAATAAGGTCCCAGTAATACTCCTCCTAATACATTTAAAAAATGCTGAACTGGAAACATCTTTCCTCCTAAAAAGGGTATGTAGAGAAGAGATCCTGTTAGGGTTCCCATGGCTATAAATAAAGCACTTAAGGTAAGCTTATAAACCTTTCTATGTCCTAATTCATTAATATTATGTTTATTTATAAATTTCATCTAAAAAACCCCCTAGATTATCTAGAGGGACTATAATTGTCATCTGCTTTCCTACGCTGGCATTATCCAGATCAGGTATTAAGAGTCAGGAAATATGGTTCCCATTCTCAGCTAGCATATACTAACCCCTCTAGCACCAATTTTAATTATTTATATTATAACCTATAAAAAATTGTATGTCATGTTATATAGAATCCTTTACCTCTTTATTATATATACCACTGCAAGACTCACCCTTTGAAGATGACTTAAATAATTCTATACTTTAGCTTAACTTAAATTCTTATGTGATTATATCTATACTAAAATTCTTCAAAAACTTTTTTGAAAATTTTAGATTTATTATTAACTTCCTCCTTAAAGCCTTCATATCTCAATTACTAGCTATTTTTTCTTGTTATATAAAACTATTTTCTACACAATATAATATTGTGAAAGGAGATGAATGAAATGGTGGATTTAAATCAAATGGGAGACGAAGATAGAAAATCTAAAGCTAGAGAAATGCTAATAGCTGGCGACGATTGGAATGACATAAGAAAAGAAACTAAATTAAGACATAAAGATTTAAAAAGAATTCAGAAGGAAATAACCTCACACTTTAATACTTTTTAAATTAAATTATTTTTAGTTTTTCTCATTAATTTAAGTCTTATCTAGAAGCTAAACTTTCACTTATTTTGCCTTAGGCTCCCGCTATAACACTCCATGCCTTAAATAGGTGGGAGAAAAAGATGGGTAAAGCCTTTGGCTTAAAACTTTAAATGAGTAGCTAATGTAAATGAACGGATAAAATCTCATATAAGGTTATCTTTCCCCTAATTAAGCATACAACTTACAATTACCTCCTAAATTAAATATATATTAAACCTTATTCTCTTAAATATTTTAATTAACAAAAAGAAAGTCTGGAATATCCAGACTTTCTTTTCTTAATAACTTTTCTAGAGTTGTAATTTTAAAATTACAATTCTAGATTGTAAAACATAATTAAGCTCAGTAAATACTTTTAACCCTTATTATAGGTGAACTATCTTTAATATCTGAATTAACCTTTTGATATAGCTAGGTCTTAAAGTAGACTCAATTGATAATTTTAATTTAACTATTCTAAAGAGTTAAATTATTCTATTGAAATTATTAATTTCTAGAGCTTAAATTTTGGTATTTTAGAGCTTTAAATTAGTAATTGTTATTATTTTAAGATCTAACTAAAATAAAAGATTAATCTAAATTAAGCATAAGATTTAAAGAATTATATACTCCCTTAGCCTCATAGATTCTGTCATTAAAAATTACTTCGTCAGATAGAACTTTGAGTTTTACCTCTTCTCCTTTTATTTTAAGACCTATTTCTATGTTATGCTTCATTTCAAGTTCAAGCTTATCTTTATGAAAATTACCATTACATATAATTTCCAAAATACGCTTCTTTAATGATGAACCTAAATCACTACTTCCCTCTTCTTTTCCATCTACATATATCTTTAAATCCTCTGCAAGGAGTATATAGTTTAAATTCTCCTTATGAACATCAACAGATAATATTTCTTCTACCATGTGATACATTTCTTTACTTGAAATTAAATTTTCAAAGTTGAAATTAGTGTAAAATTTTTCATAATAATCATTATATAAATTTATTTTTTTACTGCTATCCTTTGTGTTTAAAGTTAATATATATTTTTCATTACCAAGTTCAATAATATCCTCATTATCTAATTTCTCTTCATAATTATCCCTATTCTCCTCTTGTTTTTTAAGCGCTTCTATTAAAAGAGATTTTATCCTTTTAAAGTTTTCCTCTCCCAGCTTCATATCTCTCATGTTTAAAGCTGGTGCCTTTAAATATATATCTTCTACTTCCTCCATGAACTTTATATTAGGTTCTAATCTTATGTTCTTAAACTCATTATAGAACCCTTTAAAAAACTCTAATGAAGTTTCTGATTCCTCAATCTTATAATACTTAGAATTTATACCATAGATAAAATACTTTTCACCATAATTATCTAATTGTACTGAATCAACACCATAACTTTCATTATCCTTATACAGCTTAAAAATATTATTATTGTTATTTTCAAATAAAATTTCCTCATCTTTTAAAAGCTCATATTCCTCTCCATCTAAGCCTTTAAGATCTTCTATAAGATTTAATGCCCTGTCTACATTATCTTTATTGTAGGCTATGGCTCCATCATTTAGAACAACTCTATCCCTTAGCTCTTCCTTAACATTAGATTTTTTATATAAGATTATTCCCCCTATAATAATTATGACTAAGGATAATATTATTAGAAGAGATTTGATTATTTTAGGCATTTTCATATTCATAAACATTTTAAATCCCTCCTATATCCTTAAGTAATTTCTCGAAAGTATATAGAACATTAGTGATATTATATTTCTTCCCCTCATATTCTACATAATTATCATAGACTTTAACCTCTGCTTTACTGTTATCTTCAAATTGATACCATAAGGTATATGACTTGTCCTTATAATCATAGGCACTATCTTTATCTTCTCTTATAACTCCTGTAAGTACCTCACTTACCTTATCCTTATGTTTAGTCAAATCTAAAATTTTATCTTCAACCTTAACTTCAACTTTTGCTTCATTAAATAAATAATATAAGTCCCCTTTTTCATCATTTTTTACATAGAAAAGGTTATCTTTGATGATATCATAAATCC
>NZ_JBFNEO010000234.1:0-4210 GCF_040797585.1 Clostridium sp. | reverse complement strand
GTGATGTACCTTGTGCTTTAGTAGAATGTGGTTTTATAACTAATCAACAGGATAGAAAAAGATTAAGAGATGATAAGGTATTGAAAAAAACAGGTGTAAACATTGCCAAAGGTATTATAAATTATTTAAAGGAATAAATTAAGATTATATAAAAAAAGAAGATTCAATTTTTTTGATATAATGATTATATATAAATAAAATAGGAGAGGATGTTTTAAGTGTCATATAAACTAATATGTATTGATATAGACGGAACATTATTAAGAGATGATAAAAAATTAAGTAAAAGGAATATAGATGCAATAAAGGCTGCTACTAATAAAGGTGTTCATGTAGCTATAAGCACAGGAAGAATATTTCCTTCAGCTAATTATTATGCTGACTTAATAGGGGTGAAATCACCAGTCATAGCTTCAAATGGAGCATATATTAAAAATAGCAGTGAAGATAAAGTCATATACGAAAAACCAATGAACTTAGAAAAGACTATAAGAATCATAGAGATATTAAGAGAATATAAATTACGTCCACATTTTAATACACCTAATAAAATCCTCACAGAAGACTTGGAGTTTTCAAATAAGGTCTATTCTAAAATGAATGAGGTATTATCAGAAAATAATAAGGTGGATATAGAATTAGTAGATACTTGGGAAAATGCTTTAAAGAAATATGAACATAAGGTATTAAAGGGTATAATTGTAGATAAAGATATAAACAAAATAAGAGAAGTTAAAGAAATAGTTGCAAAAGAAGAGGGTATAGAGGTTGTTAGCTCCTACAGCAATAATTTTGAAGTTATGAGCAAAGGTATATCTAAAGGAAATGCTGTAAGTATTTTATCAGATATGCTAGGAATAGAAAGAGAAAATGTAATGTGTATAGGAGATAGTGAAAATGATTTATCTATGATAAAATTTGCAGGATTAGGAGTAGCCATGGGAAATGCAGCAGAATGCATAAAAGAGAATGCAGATTATATTACAGATATAAATAATGAAGACGGAGTTGCAAAAGCTATAGAAAAATTTATACTTTAAAACTTTACTATTTTTAAATAATAGAGTAAGATATGTTATGTAATTTTAATTCCTTGTGTATAAGGGGGAGAATATCTTGAATTTAAATATAGTTTTATTTCAACCAGAAATTCCACAAAATACAGGCAACATAGCCAGAACCTGTGTTTTGACAGAATGTAAACTTCACTTAATAAAACCATTAGGTTTTAGTTTAGATGAAAAGCATTTAAGAAGAGCAGGGCTGGATTATTGGCCACAACTATCATTAGAAATACATGAATCCTATGAAGACTTAAGAGAAAAATATAAAGATGGCAGATTTTATTTTTCTACTACTCACGCCAGTAAATATTATAATGATGTGAAATTTCAAGAAGGGGATTTTATAGTTTTTGGAAGGGAAACTTCAGGGTTACCAGATTATATAAGAGAAGGTAATAAGGACACATGTATAAAAGTACCTATGATAAAAAGTAGCACAAGGTCCTTGAATCTGTCTAATACTGTAGCTATAGTAACCTATGAAGGGCTAAGGCAAATGAACTTCCCCAACATGAAATAGGAGGGGGTTTCAGCTTATGAATAAAATTAAAATAATAACAGATAGTACCGCAGACTTATCAAAAGAAATAATAGATAAATATGATATAGAAGTTATTCCTTTACTAGTAAACTTTGGGGAGGAAAGTTATAAAGATGGTGTAGATATAAATACATCAGAGCTTTTAAGAAAAATGGAAAGTTCTGATGAGTTTCCAGGAACAGCTCAAATAACTCCTCAAAGATTTATAGAATATTATAAAAAATATTTGGACGAAGGATATAAAATAATTTCTCTTCATCTGTCATCTAAAATGAGTGGAACATATCAGTCAGCTTGTTTAGCAAGGGAAATTTTAGAGGCAGATGAAGCCATAGAAATAATAGATTCCCAAAATGTAACTTCAGGTTTAGGATTACTTGTTATAAAGGCTGCTAGACTTAAAGAAGAAGGTTTTACATTGGATGAAATTTCAAAAGAAGTAAAAAGGACCATACCCCATATAAAAAGTGGACTTGTTTTTGAAGAATTAACTAATTTAGTTAAAGGAGGAAGACTTTCAAAAACAGCAGGGGTTGTTGGAAATATTTTAGGTATAAGACCAATACTAACAGTAAAAGATGGAGAAATGGCAATATTAGATAAAGTCAGAGGAAATAAAAAAGCTATAAGATATGTTATGGATTATATAGAAGAAATAGGTATAAAAAAAGATGAACCATGTATACTTTTACATATAGAAAATGAGGAAATAAGAATTGCTTTAGAACAACATTTAAAAGAAAAAGAGCTGCAATTTATAGAATGTGAAGTTGGATGTGTGGTTGGTGTACATTCTGGTAATAGAGCTTGTGGAATATTTTTTATAGAAGATTATTAATAACTAACAAGAAGGAAATATTATTTTTATGTAGAAATATTATATTGCTAGAAGAAATTATATAATTTAACATTAAAATTAGGGAGGAGTAATCAAATGAATAAGAAAAAGGTTGTAGCCCTTTTATCAGCAGCAATAATGACTGTATCATTATTTGCCGGCTGTGGTGGAGGAGAAAAGAAGCCTGCTGAAGGTGGAAAAGAACAATTAAAGGTTGGTCTTGTAACAGACCAAGGAGGAGTAAATGATGGTTCATTTAACCAATCAGCACATGAAGGAATCTCAAAAGCAGAAAAAGAATTAGGAATAACACAAATAAATGCTATAGAATCAAAGCAACAAGAACAATATAACCCAAACTTAAAAACTATGGCAGGGGAAGCTGATTTAATTGTAGGCTGTGGATATATGATGACTGATGCTATGGAAAACGTATCCAAACAAATAGGAGAGAAAAAGTTTTTAATTGTTGACTCAGTTGTAAAATCACCAAATACTTTATCTATAACTTTTAAAGAAGAAGAAGGATCATTTTTAGCTGGTGTTATAGCAGGTAAAATGACAAAGACTAATAAAGTTGGATTTATAGGTGGAAAAGAAAGTGAAGTTATAAGCAGATTTGAAACAGGATTTGCAGCTGGAGTTATGTCAGTTAATCCAGAAGCCGGTAAATTATTAAAACCTGTTAATGAAAAAACACCAGGAAAGAATGTAAAATATGTAGACTCTTTTGATGACCAACAAAAGGGAATAGAAGCTGCAAAAATGCTTTATAATTCAGGTTGTGATATAGTATTCCATGCAGCAGGTGGAGTAGGTCTTGGAGTATTTAAGGCTGCAAAAGAAATGAATAAGTGGGCAATAGGAGTTGACTCTGACCAAGCAGCAGCATTACCAGAATATAAAGATGTAATACTTATATCCATGGAGAAAAAAGTAGGAGATGCTGTTATAGATACTATAAAGAGCATTCAAGAAGACAAGTTCGAAGGTGGAAAACATATAGTTCTTGGAATAAAAGAAGATAGAGTTGGAATAGCACCAACAAAACATCCAGACCTTACTAAAGAGGCAGATGAATTATCAGAAAAATACAGAGCAGCTATAAAAGAAGGTAAATTTAAAGTTCCAGGAACAAGAAAAGAACTTTTAGACTTTAAAGCTCCAGAAATTTAAATTTAAATGGAAGCTAGGTGCTTTTGCATCTAGCTTTTTTAATCAATAGGAAGGAGGAACCAAATGGATAAAGTTGTTGAAATGAAGGGAATAACAAAGATTTTTCCCGGAACTATAGCTAATGAAAATGTAGATTTTGAACTTAAAAAAGGTGAAATTCATGTTCTTCTAGGTGAAAATGGTGCAGGTAAAACAACTCTTATGAATATACTTTATGGACTATATCAACCTGAAGGTGGAGAGATTTATATAAAGGGTCAGAAAGTAGAACTAAAAAATCCTAAAGATGCAATAAAATTAGGAGTAGGAATGGTTCATCAACATTTTATGTTAGTTCATAATTTTACAGTGGCTGAGAATATGATTTTAGGTCAAGAACCTAAAAAAGGAAGTTTTAAAATAGATATAGAGAAAGCCAAAAAAGAAACTAAAGAATTAGCAGATAAATATGGATTTAATATAAATCCTGATGATGTTATAGAAGATATAACTGTAGGTCAACAACAGAAGGTTGAAATATTAAAAGCACTTTATAGAGGAGCAGAAATACTAATATTGGATGAACCAACAGCGGTATTAACACCACAAGAG
>NZ_JBFNEO010000233.1:0-4222 GCF_040797585.1 Clostridium sp. | reverse complement strand
AATACATATATATGGGGTGATTTTGTGTCTTTTATTTCTACTTCCCAATTAGATGATTTAGATTTACAAATTCTAGATATCTTAATTAAAGACTCTAGAACTCCTTATCTAGAGATAGCTAGAATCTGTCATGTAAGTGGAGGAACTATTCATGTAAGAATGAAAAAGATGGAGGACCTTGGTATAATAAAAGGAACTAAGATTCTATTAGATATGCCAAAGCTTGGTTATGATGTATGCTGCTTTGTTGGTATATATATAGACAAGGCTTCTTCCTACCCAGGTGTTATTGAATCAATGACAGAAATTAAAGAAGTAGTAGAGTTACACTACACAACTGGAGACTATTCTATTTTTGCAAAGGTTATATGTAAAAATATATCTGACTTGCAAGATGTGCTTATGAATAGAATAAATATCATTGAGGGAATTCAAAGAACAAATACATTTATATCTCTATCTCAACCAATAGATAGAAACGTTAGATTATAAAAATATCCTCAACCTATGGTTGAGGATATTTTTCATTATATTTAAGTGATATATCTTTAAGAATAGTTCCTTCATCAGTAACTACAGTTACATTTTCGAAGTCTTTAGGAAGTTTTATTATAGTAAAACTACTTATATCTTCTCCCTCTTTATTTTCAGATTTTTTTTCTTTTATAAGATTTATACAAACTTCTTTTCCTCTGTCTAAAACCTCTCCTATCTTAAAATAGCTATCATCATCCTTTTCACTATTAATAGCTATAACATAGGTGTCCTCTTGTCTCTTAAGTTTTATAAACCCTTCTTCTCCTTTATGAGCTTCTATTATATCTTTGAATTCTAAATAGTAATCATCTATATTAGATTTTTTATTTTCTTCCTTGTATGTCTCTTTTCCTAATGATGAGGAATAGATATCTTTTTCTCTTTCTTTTATAATTTCATCCTTGTCTATACTACTACATCCCATAAAAAACAAGAAAAACAAAATAAGAAAATTCATTCTTTTCATAATATTCCCCTCCATAAATAGAATTATATCATAAATTAATAATAATTCCATTATAAAATAATAGATTCTCCTCATAAAGCCATAAAATAGTTTAATGAATAAAAGAAAAAATACTGTGACATACTAATGTTGTAAACCAAATGAACAGGAGGAATTTTTATGAAAACATTAGACGTAATTGCACTTTTACTTGTCATAATAGGTGCCATAAATTGGGGACTTATAGGATTTTTTCAATTTGATTTAGTTGCAGCTTTATTCGGACAATTATCTGCAGTTTCTAGGACAATTTATGCATTAGTAGGTTTAGCAGGCTTATACTCTATATCCTTCTTTGCGAAAGAAAGATATAGAAGTGTAGAGTAAAAAAAACCCTCTTGAAAGAGGGTTTTTTTTATGTATTTTAGTATATAATGGTATATATATTGATTCTTAAAGGAGGCTTTTATGTTTAATCTACAAGTACTCTCCTATCCTATTTATGAGCTTTTATTTTTCTTTATAATCTATAGTTTTTTAGGATGGATATTAGAAATTATATATGCCTATTACTCTCATGGTCACTTTGTAAATAGGGGATTTTTAAATGGTCCTTTTTGCCCAATATATGGATTTGGAGCCCTTTCTCTTGTTTTATTTCTAGATAACTTTAAAAATAATATTTTTCTTTTATTTATCCTTGGAACCATATTTACTTCTCTTATAGAGTATTTAACTGCAGTGATTCTTGAAAAAGCATTTAACACTACATGGTGGGACTATACAGAAAATTCTTTTAATATAAAGGGTCGAGTATGTTTGAGTTTTTCTCTTATTTGGGGTGGTGTATCTGTAGTCTTAGTTAGATTTATACATCCTTACATAAATACTTTAGTTACAAATATCAATTATCCCTTTTCAAAGATATTATTTTATTCATTCTTCTTCTATTTTCTTATAGATTTCATTTTAACTTTAAAATCTCTTATGGATTTAAATCACATATTAAGTGAACTCTATAATTTATCAAAGGATACTATAAATCATAAATATTTTAAAGATTTAAAATCCAAGCTATCCAAGACAGATATACCTCATTTAAAGGAAGCAAAAATAAAATATACTTCTTTAATGAAAAATTTAACTCCAAATCATAAAAGAATTCTTCAGGCTTTTCCTTCAATGAAATTTATGGGAGTTGCAAATTTTATAACCGATATAAAAGATAAGATTTTTTCTCTTATAAAATATTAATTTTATTATAAAAAGAGTAATTACCAATAATTTTTAGTAATTACTCTTTTTATATTGAAAGATTGTAGTATTTAACTATATAAACAGATTGATTTATATAACTACAAAGTTTTTATTATATTTAGTAGTTCTATAGCAGCATTCTTAGGTCCCTTCTTTTCCATACCTTTTATCCCTAGAGATGTCTTTATATCTCCCATTTTAACCTCTGAATCCATCATAGCCTTAAAATATTTTTCAATTATTACATCTACTTCCTCTTGCTTTTGTACAGGTCCAAAAGGATTAGCAAAGTAAGATTTAACAAGACCTTTCTCTGTGGTAGTTCCCTTTGCCATACGTGCCCCATCTTTAAATACTTTAATAGCTTTATTTATATCACTAAAAAATGTTATATAGGACTCTCCCTCTTTTACCTCATCATAGTTATTTGCATATAAGAATAAATCCACCTTATATCCCTTAACTATTTCCTTATATGTATTTATAGGCATTACCAGTCTTGCATTTATCTTATCTGGATTCATAAATATACTTCTATCTATTTCCTTAAAAGCATATCCTTGATCTAAATCATCAAGCCTTACAAAAGCTCCTATTTCTGTTCCGTATCCAATAACATTACCTTTATCATCTATTTTTATGGTTCCCATATCATCAAAAATTATATTCATATCACTTATATGATCAGCTCCAAGGGTTCTAAGTGCTTCAAGACTTTCTGACTTACCAGCACCACTATCTCCCATAATTATTACATTAGCGTTCTTTCCATTCTTTAAAGTTATATTTACCATAGCTCCATGTATAGGTAAGAATCCTCTTTTTATCATTATAAGATTATGGAGGGTAAGAATCATCTTCTTCATATACCCAAAGTAATCTATCTCCTCTCCGTAACTTACATATCCCATCATTATATCATTTTTACTATCATCATAGAACTTAGTTATAACACTCTTACTTTCATGTCTAGCTCCAAGAGCATATATAATATCTGGTTTTTTGTTTACACATTCTTCCTCTACTGCTATTTCAAATAGATTACAAAGGGCTATTCCATGAGCCATAAAATCTCTATGGAAAAATACATAAGCTAAAAGTTCTCCAACTTTAATAGGATAGCAGAAAAAATGGTCTTTTTTAATAATAGACTCCTCTAATAAATTACTATAGCTTTCAGTAAATATCCCATCTCTTGTATTCTTTTTAGGATAGGTTATATAAGGAGATTGTAGTATTATACTATCAATAAATGGAATACCTCTTAGTATTTCATACTCTTCTGGACAGTACCATTTAATATTACTTAGAATTATTCCGGCATTACTACCAACGGATAACTGCCTGTAAATCTTAGGTTTATGCCCTAAGATATTTTCCTCTATTTTTCTATATAAACCTAAAATTAAATTCTTTAACTTCTCATTACTTTCAATAAAGTTCACTGAAGCCATCCCTTCTTTTATGGCAGAGCTTTGAATTAATGAATATCTTTCAAGCTTTCTCCAGTATCCATATAACCCTTCTATAAAGTCTATAAATCTTTCCCTATTTTCTAAAAGAAACTTATACTTGTGATTCAGTGTCATTACATCTTCATTATTCATTACTATGAGAAGTTTAAATAAATTTGTAATTTCCTTAGAATTTATATCTTCTCCATTTAACTCTTTATTTATATAAATATATATATTGGATTTTCTACTCTTTATCTTATTTAAATAACTTTCTAAAACCCTATTAAATCCTGAACTATCTAAAATCTTCTCCATTGTATTACAATATTTAACAGTAAAATTCATCATTGCTTTATTGTTGCTTAGCGAAAACTCTTTTCTCATGACTTCCTCCTAGTTAGTTAATTTTCTACTTATTATCTTACATTTTTGATTTATTTTCAATAGATAAATTGTAAACTCGGCAAGTTTTAACTTATATTTCTTGCACCAAAGTCTTTTTATATCCTATTTAAAGGGTTATTTC
>NZ_JBFNEO010000232.1:0-4234 GCF_040797585.1 Clostridium sp. | reverse complement strand
AGAAATACTTAATCTTAATAATATAGAAGATAGGTTTTTATCAAAGGTTTTAAAGTCTGTAATTGGACTAGAGAGAAAGAAGTTTAAGTATACAGTTTTTACGGATGCACAACAGAGATTATTTAGTTTTTTAGGGTATATAGTTTTTATTGGTACCTTATTTTATTCATCACTTCTAATTTATAATGGAGCTTCTATAACTAAGATTGCTCTTATAATACAGATATCCAATGGATGTATATGGCATATATTAACAGTAATGCCCCTATTAAATGAGTTAAAGTCAGCTTCAAAGATATATGATAAAATCACCTATAGTGAAGGAGAGAAGGAGTCTAAAATTAATAAAGAAGATTTTAATTTCCAATCTGAAATTTGCGTAAAGGACTTATATTTTAATTATGAGGAGAAAGAAATATTTAAAGGAGTATCTTTTAAGATAGAAAGGAATAAAAAATATCTATTAAAGGGTGCAAGTGGAGCGGGTAAATCAACTTTAATTAAACTATTGTCAATGGTTTATGAAGACTATGAGGGTGAAATAACTATAGATGGAGTAGATTATAGAAATATAAAAGAAAGTAGCTTAAATGAAAATGTTTCTTTTATATATCAAGATGTATTTCTTTTTGAGGATACCATATTTAATAACATCGCTTTATTTAAACCTTTTACAGAAAAAGAGGTATTGGAGGCTTCTAAGAAGGCAGGATTAGAAGAGCTTTTAAGTAAAAAAGAAAATGGATTAAATGAAATGCTAATGGAGAATGGGAAAAATCTATCCGGTGGAGAAAGACAGAGAATATCCATTGCCAGAGCAATAGTTAAAGATTCTAAAATTTTATTTGTAGATGAGGGAACTTCCAGCTTAGATGGGGATCTTGGACGAAAGGTTGAAAATACAATCTTGGATATTGATAGCACTGTTATAGCTATTTCTCATAGATATTATGAAGGTATAAGTGAGAAATATGACTATGTTTTAGAGGTTAAGAATGGAGTAATAAATCAATATAATGCTAAAGACTACTTTGAGGAGGTTGCAATATGAAAAAATTAGTTTGGAAGGCATACCCCTTTTTAGTATTAGCTTTAGGTGTGGCTCTTTTTAATGCAATCCTAGAAGGGATGATTACTATTTACTTGATGGAGATAATTGATACAGCTCTTTTAGGGGACAAGATGCTGCTTTTAGCACTTTCAAAGAAACTTTTGCTTTTGGCAATAATTTTGTTACCTTTAGGTATATTATTATCATATACTAAGGGACTTTATAAAGTAAAAGCTTTAGTTTCAGTGAAGCGAGGATTTATAGACAAAGTTTTTTATAAAAATATAAATGAATTTCAAAAGGATAACAATGCCAAATATGTTTCTTCTTTAACTAATGATATTAATACCATTGAAATGAATTATATTTCAGCAGTATATGAAGTTGGATTTAATATTATATCTTTTATAGTTGGGTTTATTGTAATAGCCTATATTAACATTTACGCACTAGGAGTAGGGATATTAATTGGGATTATTACCGCAGTAACATCTATGTTTATAAGTAAACCACTACAAAAACATCAAGAGCATAGAAGTGCTTTATTTGAAGGATACACCACTTATATAAAGGAAGTCCTTAGTGCATTTCAAATTATCAAATCAAATAATTTAAATACTAAAATCCAAGAAGAGTTTTATAAAAAGAGTAAGGATATACAGTATAAAGGTTATGTTATAGATAAAATATACACATACATTGTATCTATACAAAACGTTATAATACAGCTATCTTATTTTTCATTAACAGCAGCAGTAGTGTTTATGTCTATAAAAGGATATTTAACCTTTGGAGCTGTTATGCTTATACTCACCAATATGGAAAAGGTATTAAGACCTTTGATTACATTGTCTGAATGGTTTCCTAAGGTTTTATCTGTAAAAACTTTGTTTAATAAGGTAGATGAGGTTTTAACAAATCATTATAACTATGAGGAAACCTTAAATCTAGATTCTTTTAGAGAAAGTATTAAATTTAATAATGTCTCTTTTAGCTATGAAAATAATCAGGTTCTTAAGGATGTAAACTTTAGTATTAACAAAGGTGAAAAATATTTAGTAGTAGGACCTAGTGGAGGGGGGAAATCAACCTTATTAAAACTTCTTAGAAAATATTTTATCCCCAATAATGGACAGATTTTAATAGATGGACAAAATTTAAAGGATATCAAAAAGGAAAGTTATTTTAATAATATATCAAATGTAGAACAGCAAGTATTTTTATTCGAAGATACCCTTAGAAATAATATAACTTTATATAAGGATTATAGTGAAGAAGAGATAGTTAATGCTATGGAAAAGGCTGGCTTAAGAGATTTTCTGAAGGGTTTACCAGAAGGATTAGATACCATAATTTTTGATAATGGTAAGAATATATCTGGTGGAGAAAAAAGCAGGGTAGCCATTGCAAGAGGATTATTAAGAAAAACAGATATAATATTCTTAGATGAGGCTTTTGCAAGTCTTGATCCTTCAGTAGCAAAGGAAATAGAAAATACTTTGCTTAACCTAGAAGGAATAACTATTATTAATGTGAGTCATGTAATATTTGAGGAAACTAAGAAAAGATACAATAAGGTATTTGTTGTTAAGAATAAGCTTGTTTGTTAATGAAGAATAGAGTAAGAAGTTTTAAACAAAATGGAGGGTTTCCCTCCATTTTTTATTTGGATATTTTAAAACAGATATTTATTTTAATAACTAGAAATATAGTGATAGGCTTATGATAAATTAGGTTTCTTTAAGTACTTATTTCTATAATTTTATAATTTTTTTAAAAGAGGAATATGATATTAGGGAGTATAATGTATAAAATACCATTAATAATAAAATCATGAATTAACTCTGTTTTATGGCATAGTTATAGTGTGATAGAATATATTGTAAGTTAATGTATATAAGTTACTAATAAAGTCATATAGATATACTATTTCCAAATTAGATATTTAAATAGCTTGTAGGTTACGATAGTTGGAATTTGAGTTTTAGATACCATATGGTATATCTATAGTTACTTTTATAATTACAACACCATGGCTATAACTGTTATTAGGAATTTATCATAAAAAGTATTAAATAATTAGAAATTATACAGTGCAAATTAAGCTATGAAAAAATTATATGGGGGAATTCATATGGAATCAAAAGTATTGGTTGTAGAAGATGAGATAGCTATTAATGATATTTTATCTTCGGCATTAAAAACAGAAGGATATATTGTAAGGAGTGCTTTTTCATCTAAAGAGGCCAAAGCATTGCTAGAAACTTTTAAGCCTAATCTAGCTCTCTTAGATATAAATCTTCCAGGTGAAAATGGATTTGAGTTATGTAAATTTATAAATAGTACAAAGTATATACCAGTAATTATGCTAACTGCAAGAGATGATGTAATAGACAAAATTTTAGGGTTAGAACTTGGGGCCGACGATTATATAACTAAGCCTTTTCATATAAAAGAAGTATTGGCTAGGGTAAGAGCAGCATTAAGAAGGGTTGAGAAGTACAAGACTTTTGAAGAAAGCTGTTTTATTGAGATAAGTAAAGGTGTTAAGGTTAATCTAGAAAGTAGAGTTGTATTAAAGGATGATGTTGAAGTAAAACTTAAGCCAAAGGAATACGATTTACTAGAGTTTTTGATAAAAAATAAAAATAAGGTTTTTTCTAGAGAGCAACTTCTAGATAAAGTTTGGGGATTTGATTATGAAGGGGAAGTAAGGACAGTAGATGTCCATGTTAGAAGACTTAGAAGTAAGCTTGATAAAGATAAGGAATGTTCAATAATAGAAACAGTCTTTGGAATAGGATATGTTATGAGGTAGAAGTATGAAGATAAAAGTTAAGTTCACATTGGCCTTATCAATAACATTAATTATTTTAGGAATTATAATAAACCTATTAATTAGACAAGTATTAGTATCTAATATGGAAAATAATATAAATAATTCTGCAAAGGATATGATGAATACAACAAGAGAGTATATAAAATATAGATTAGTTATAAAGGGATTAGATGTAAATGAGGAAGGAATAAATGAAGAAGCTATAAATATTGTGAAATATATTTCTTTAAATTATCAGTGTGTTGTTCAAATAACAAATATGAAGGGAGATTTATTAGAGAGTAGCAGTTATGAGGAGTTTGAGGAAGTAGTTGAAGGCAGTATTGAGAGAGCTGCTAATGGAA
>NZ_JBFNEO010000231.1:0-4235 GCF_040797585.1 Clostridium sp. | reverse complement strand
GTATAACTTAATAATTAACAGGAAAATCCTATAAAAATATAAATAAGGTTAAAAATATTTATAATAAATGGGGGATAACATGGAGAAGATTTTAGAAAAGGCTAAGAAATATAAATATAATTCTTTTAATTATGTAGACTTAGAAGACATTTTAGCTATAGATAAAGAGAATATAATTATAAATGAAGAGTTTATATTTATGTATAGTAACAATGATGAAGGGGTTAGAGGATATTGGGCAGCAGATACAGAAGAAGATTTTATCGTTGGTATTAATAAGGCAATGGATATTATTTATAGTAAGAGCATAGAAAAACCTAGAATATATTTAGAGTTTATACCAGAAAATTTTGTTCTACCTATGGAAAGGTTAGGGTTTAAAGTTAATAGTGAGTTTTTTGATTACTGGATAGATGATTTAAATAATATTAAAAATATTGGTTCTAAAAATTATATAATCCGAAGAATTAAAAAAGAAGAATATGAAAGGGTCAGTGATATAACTAAGGCTTGCTTAGGATACTCAAGGGGATTTAGAGGAGAAGATCATTACTTTGTTAAGGAATGGAATGAAAATGAGGAATCTATTATTCTTGTAGCAGAACTTAATAATGAAGTTGTTGGAGCATGTTTTTTAAACATATATGGACATGAAAGTAGTAAGGGGGCAGTTTTATGGATAAGAGAATTAGCGGTGGAACCTAAATATCACTCAAAGGGAATAGGTAAGGAGTTAATATATAGTGGATTAAAATGGGGAATAGAAAATGGAGCAATGCGAAGCTTTTTAGCTTGTGATACTAAAAACTACAGTGGGATTAAGATATATGAATCTTTTGGATATAAGAGAAAAGAAGGCGAAAGCCAAATTAATATGGATAAAGGGTAATGTGGATTATAATAAATAAAAAGATTTACACCTAAAATATTAAGTGTAAATCTTTTTATTTGTTATGGTAAAATTAAATTAACGGCAAATTAAATTAATTAAGCTATTTTACTAATCTTTAGTGCTGATAATAATTCAGCTACGTGATTAGTTAAATCAACAACTCTTGTGGAGTAACCCCACTCATTGTCATACCAAGCAACAACCTTGGCCATATTTTTATTTATAACCATAGTTGAAAGAGAATCAACTATAGATGATCTGCTATCTCCTTTAAAATCTATAGATACAAGAGGCTCGTCACAGTATCCCAATATTCCTTTTAGTTCATTTTGGGAAGCTGTCTTTAAAGCTTCATTTATGCTCTCTACAGAAACTTCAGATTCAAACTCACAAACTAGGTCCACTATGGATACAGTAGGAGTTGGAACTCTTAAAGCAAAACCGTTAAGCTTTCCATCAAGATCTGGTAGAACCTTACTAACAGCTTTAGCAGCACCAGTTGTAGTTGGAACTATTGAAGTTGCACAAGCTCTTCCACGTCTTAAATCCTTATGAGTTTTATCTAATATACTTTGATCATTAGTATAAGCATGGACAGTAGTCATAAGTCCACTTACTATTTTGAAATTATCATTTAAAACCTTTGCAAAAGGTGCCAAACAATTTGTTGTACAAGAAGCATTAGAGATTATATGATGATTTTCAATATCAAGTTCTCCTTCATTAACTCCCATAACAACAGTTATATCTTCATCCTTTGCAGGTGCAGTAACAACAACTTTTTTAGCTCCAGCTTCTATATGTTTAACAAGAGCTTCACGATTGTTAAATTTACCAGTAGATTCTATTACTATATCAACATTTAAATCCTTCCAAGGTATTTCTGAAGGACTTTGGCATCTTGTTATTTTAATTTCTTTTCCATTAATTATAAGGGTATCTTCCTTAGCTTCAATTTCCCCTCTAAATGTACCGAAGCAAGAATCATAAGTAAACAAATGAGCTAAAGTTTTACTATCCGCTCTAGCATTTATAGAAACAACTTCAAACTTATTATTGTTATTTTCTAAAGCTATTCTTAAAAATGTTCTACCTATTCTTCCAAAACCATTAATTCCTACTCTAATCATGAGTTATCCCCCTTTAAATTAATAAAACCAAACTATATCACTTTACATCTTATGAATAAATAGTATAACATATTTGCTCTTTGGTCAAAGAAAATACTACCTCAAAAAATGGTAAATACCTCAAAAAACCGAAGTTTAATATTATTATACTACCAAATACTAAGTTTTGTGAAGAAATACTATACACTTTTTGATAAATAGAGTATGCTATTCGTTATTTAATTAACAGCCTATTTTATAAAAGTTATGTAAAATGAAGGAAGGGTATAATGATTACATCAAAATTCATATAAAAGTCTTAGAATATTAAGAAAAAAGATATAATTTATAAAATATAATTAAGTTTTAGAAATCATAATGAAAGAAATAATTAAGATTGTTTTATTGGAATTTTAACAATAAATTGATTATAATTATTTTAAATGCCATTTACATTGCAAGAGGAGAGAGCTATGAAGGAAATTTTAAAGGTTAGAAACCTATCTAAAAAGTTTAATGGACACTTAGTCGTGAATTCTCTTAATATGACTGTATATGAAGGAGATATATTTGGATTTCTAGGTCCTAATGGGGCAGGAAAGACAACCACTATAAGAATGATTTTGTCTCTTATAAAATGTAATAGTGGAGAAGTTTATATAAATGGAGTAAGTATAAAGGAGAATTATAAGGAAGCTATAGCTCAAATTTCTGCTATGGTCGAAAGCCCAAGGTTCTATGAAAATTTAACAGCTTATGAGAATTTAAAGATAATAAAGAACTTTCATAAGAATGTAGAGGAAGAGAGAATATCAGAAGTTATAGTTAGAGTTGGATTAAAAGACCATATTGATAGGAAGTTTAAAGAATTTTCTCTTGGAATGAAGCAAAAGCTTGGGCTTGCAGCAGCCTTATTGACTAAACCAAAGCTTATAATATTAGATGAACCAACTAATGGATTAGATCCCCAAGGAATCATAGAATTTAGAGAACTTATAAATGATTTATCTAAAAACGAGAAAATAACCTTCTTTATATCCAGTCATCTTCTTTCTGAGGTTGAGCTTATGTGTAATAGAGTAGCAATAATAAGTAAGGGAAGGGTTGTTATTCAAGGAGCAGTAGAGGAACTCTTGACTTCTAAAAAAGATATATATGAATTTAGAGTAAATGACAAAGAAGGAGCAAAGGAACTTATAGATAATATTGAAGAAGTTAAATTTAATGGCTTCAGTGAAAAAGGTATAGCTATTGAATTAAATAACAAAGAACCTTGGGTAATAAATAAGATTTTAGTTGAGGGAAATATTAAGGTTAATGGGATTAACAGAATAAATAAAAGTTTAGAGGAGTATTTTGTGGAGACCATAGAAGGGGGTAAGTAATAGTGCTTGCTACATTAAATAATGAATTTATAAAGGTTTTTAAAGGGAGTAAAAGATTTAAGTCGTTCCTAATTATATTACTTATAATGTCTACGATATCCGCAATTATAATAAAGCTTGCAAAAGGAAATCCAGCTATAGAGGATGTTATAATCAGCAATATGATTATGTCTATTGAAATATTACCAATATATATAGCAATTCTATCTTCAGATATGATAACAGAAGATTATAGAAATGGTACTCTTAAGATGACAATTCTTCAGCCTATCTCAAGAGGTGAAATAATAATAGGAAAGTCTTTATTTTTAATTATATTTACAGCTTTACTTATGACTTTTAATATAATATTTACAACCTTTTTTGCAGGTTTTATATTAAGAGGAATGCCAGATAGTACAGAGCTTCTTATGTTTCTAGTAAAGGGAATATTAACTTCAATTATATTAGGAGCTTTTGGCATGGTCACTATTTTTATATCTATTATTATGAATTCTTCAGGATCAGCTACAGGAGCAGGTATAGGGGCCTTATTTGCAATAAGGATAACATCAGTGAGTATGGCAACTTTTAAATTGATTCCAAGCAATTTTTCGGGAGTATTTATTACTAATATATTTGATTTGTTTTTAAGAGAAGTTGGTAAAGTTTCTTATGAAAAATTTATAATATCCATGCTCATTGTAGGAGGATATTATTTGAGTTTTTATCTATTATCTAAAAAAACCTTTGAAATGAAGGAAATAATATATTAAGGGGCTGCCGCACTAAGGAATTTACATACAATATATTGATTTGCAAATTTAAAATCAATATATTGTAGTATTTATTCTTAATGCGACAGCCTCT
>NZ_JBFNEO010000230.1:0-4253 GCF_040797585.1 Clostridium sp. | reverse complement strand
GGAGTTTAGGAGGATTACAAATGCTAGAAAACAGTGAGTTTTTTCCAGTTATTGAAACAGAGAGATTATTACTTAGGCAACTTACTTTTAAAGATTTACAGGATGTATACGAAGTTTTTTCTAAAGAAGAAATTATGAAATACTATGGAATATTTCCTCTTGAGGATATAGAAGAGGTAGAGGAATTAATAGTGGATTTTAATAGAGGATTTGAGAAGAATACTTCCATAAGATGGGGAATTGAACTAAAGAGTAGTAAAAAGATTATAGGAACCATTGGATATCATAATTTTAATAATAGATTTTTAAGAGCTGAAATGGGATATGAACTATCAAATAAGTATTGGCATGAAGGATATATGAAGGAAGCCATAAATGCAGTACTATATTTTGGCTTTAACCATATGAATTTAAATAGAGTAGAAGCCTTAGTATACCCAGAAAATATAGTTTCTAGAAGCCTTCTTAAGGCTTTAAGTTTTAGAGAAGAAGGCTTACTTAGGGAGTATGCTTATTTTAGAGGGCAGTATGAGGATTTAATTATGTACTCTTTATTAAGAAGAGAAATATTAGAGATGAACTAAATAGAAAAGTATATGGATTTTCATAATAAGGATTATATCATTTATACTATAATATAAATTATTTTTATTTTAAGAAGATGTAGTATAGATAAACCACTAAATCATTAGCAACCAGTATTTAAGACATATTCAAAGGTTGAGTTTTAAAATTGTTTATCTATGTCATATAAAAATATTTTAAGAGAAGATATTAAGTTGATTTTAAATATTATAAAAAAGTAAAAAGGAGGGAAGCTTTATGAGATTATTTCATGTAAGTGAAGAAAGCGATATTGAAGTTTTTAAGCCACGTATACCTAGTAGAGAAGATATGGATAAGGAAAAGGCTTTAGTATGGGCAATAAATAATAAATATCTTCCAAACTTTTTAACACCAAGAGATTGTCCTAGAGTTACATATCATGTTTCTGATGGAACATCCCATGAGGATAAACTTAGGTACTTTTCTTCGAAATCCTGTAATCATGTGGTGGCTATAGAACATAAATGGTTTAACATAATGAAAAATACTACCCTTTATTTATATGAGTTTAATCCAGAAAGATTTTATATTCAAGATAGTATAGCTGGATATTATGTAAGTGAGCATGGAGAGACTCCTATAAATAAATTTGTTATAGAAGATTTATTCACTGAACTTTTTAGGAAAAATATAGAGTTAAGGCTAGTGGATAATCTTTGGGATTTATGTGATGAGATACAGAATACAACCTTAAACTTTTCCATGTGTAAAATGGGCAATGCTAAGGTAAGAGGAGTCATATAGATGGAATATATTAATGCTAAAACCCTAATAACTAAAACAAGTTCTAGTAACTGGTTTGGAGTTGACTATAATATGAATATATATAGGGGTTGCTGCCATGGATGTATTTACTGTGACTCAAGAAGTAATTGTTACAGAGTCCAGGATTTTCATAAGGTTCGTGCTAAGGATAATGCATTATTTATTCTCAAGAATCAACTAAAATCTAAAAAGACTTCAGGTGTCATAGGCACAGGCTCTATGAGTGATCCCTATAATCCCTTTGAAAAAGAACTTAATTTAACAAGGGGAGCATTGGAGATTATAAATAACTATGGCTTTGGAGTAAATATAATAACTAAAAGTGATTTAATTCTAAAAGATATAGATGTTTTGAAATCAATCAATAAATATGCTCCCTTATGTGTTATTTTTACTATAACTACTTATGATGATAATCTATGTAGTAAAATTGAACCTAATGTATCTTTATCATCTGAAAGATTTGAAGCCATGAGGATATTATCCAGGGAAGGGATTTTTACAGGAACATTACTAATGCCGGTACTTCCATTTATAAACGACACAAAGGAAAATATTGTATCAATTATCAATAAAACCAAGGAGAGTGGAGGAAGGTTTATTTATCCTTATTTTGGGGTTACTTTAAGACAAGGACAAAGAGAGTATTTTTATGATAACCTTGATAGATTATTTCCAAAGCTAAGGGAGAGATATATTGAAACCTATGGATATAAATATGAAGCTATTTCATTAAATAGTAAGGATTTATGGAGGAGTTTTAGAGATAAATGCAATAAAGAAAATGTTTTATATAAAATGCCGGGTATTATAAAAGCATATAAGTATAAAAAAGAAGAGTATGAGCAATTAACATTAATATAGATGTATTTATTAAAAAAGTATTATAGAGTTTTTCGTTGAAAGTTTATTTTCTATACTAATTATCAAGGAGAAATTTAGGTATAGATATACAAGATAAGAACTCAATTTTGAAATATGTAGTAAATTGTGAGAAGGTAAAGGTTAATTTTATGTACTCTTTGATATATCTAGAGAGAGTAGGATTTAAAGTAGAAATAATATAGATATACCTGGCATAAACTCAAAATTTGAATAGCTTGGAAACTACAGAAGTTTGAAGTTGAATTCTATATGTCCTGGGGTATATCTATATTTTTAGAACAATATATAAACTAAAAGTTCACTAATATTCAAATTTATAAGCCACTTTGCTTATTATAGTTACGCATAATCATTCCTTGACTTTTAATCATAGAAAATTTTTTATAAAAGTCTACAATGTTATTATCACACATAAGATCAATCATATAAAAATCTTTTAAGGTTTCAAGCATTAATTTAACTAAATGACTTCCAATGCCCTTTCCTTTATAAGGTGGAAGAACCTCTAAAAGTGGAATATATGCACTTAAGGTTTTATCAGAAATAGCGGTAATAAATCCAACCACATCATTTGTAGTTTCATCTATTGCTAGCCAGAAATAATCACTTTTATTTAGTAATTGTAAATGCTTTTCTGGGGATGGAGGATTGGGCCAATCCACAAAGAAACCTTCTAGATTAGTTTCACTTATATTTTCCAGGGAATTAATATATTTAATCATACTATCATCTCCATATCTTAAATAGTAAATTTAGTTTATTTCAATAAAAAATAGATTCTAGAGTAAGTTAGGCATATCCAACTTTGTTCATGTAACTTACAAAAGTTGGAATTGAGTTATCTTAATATTAAACTTTTTCAATATTAAATTCAAGTTAAAAGATGCATATGTTAAGGAGATTCTATTATGTATAAAATAGCTTTTGTTACATTTTTAAATATTTATAAGAAACGAATTAAATTTTTAGAATGGAAAAGTTATCAGTATAGATCAGATTAGAAAATTAATGAGATATCATAATATTAAAATAGATAAAGAAGAATTTATAATAAGAGATTAAAGATAAAGAAAAGAAGGGAGGAGTTTAGTGATGGTATAACCAATCACTAAATAGAAGTTATGAGTTTTAATGAGGAAGCAAAACAGTGGGATAATGATTTTAGAATAAAAAGGGCTAAGATTGTGTCAGAGGAGATAAAAAAATCTATTAAAATAGAAAAAGATTATAAGGCACTAGATTTTGGATGTGGGACAGGTCTTGTTAGTTTTAATCTTTATGATGTTTTTAATTCTATAGATCTTCTTGATAACTCTGAGGGAATGATAGAAGTTTTAAACTATAAGATTAAAGAAAAAGGCATAAATAATATGAAGGCAATATGTGGGGAAGTAAATAAGGGAATTATATTAGAAAATAAATATGACATAATATATACTTCCATGGCACTTCATCATATTGAGAATATCCAAGAGGTACTTAAAAGTCTAATCAGATTATTAAGAGAAAATGGAGCGCTATGTATCGTAGATTTAGATGAGGAAGATGGAGGTTTTCATAAAAATTATAAGGATTTTAATGGTCATAATGGATTTAATCAAGAAGAAGTAAAAGGTATATTATGTGAATTAGGACTTAAAGATGTGCAGTCAAGGACTTTTTATTATGGTGAAAAAATAATAGATGGGGAAAAGATAAATTATTCTCTATTTTCTATGATAGGAAAGAAAAAAAGAAGGAAATAAAAGTTAAAAATATTCTTGAAATTGTTAAAATTTTATAGTATTATAAAAGAGATAATATTTAAGGAGGTAGTAATATGAATATTTGCTTAGAATGTAAAATGCAAATTAATAGCATAGTATCCAGAAAAATTTCAGCAAAATTTGCTGTTAAGGCTACAAGTGCGTCCAAAATTGCATATTTTCATCAGTAAGCAAGTATAATCATCTATTACCTAAAGTATATTTAAGTAAGAAAAAATATCCGGGTAAGGT
>NZ_JBFNEO010000229.1:0-4257 GCF_040797585.1 Clostridium sp. | reverse complement strand
CAAAGAAAGTCAATATCAAAGAGGTGAAAATATGGCTAGATTATCCGACATAATTGAAGAATTTATAAAATCTCTTCTAGATGAAAATAGTAGAGAGGTACAGATACAAAGAAATGAATTAGCTAATAAGTTTAGTTGCGCTCCATCCCAAATAAATTATGTATTAACAACTAGGTTTACCATAGATAAAGGATATGTAATTGAAAGTAGAAGAGGTGGGGGAGGATATATTGTAATAAGACAAATAGAATATAGTAGTAATAATAAATTAAGAGCATTAATTTTAGAGAGAATAGGCGATAGCATCACCTATAGTGGGGCAGTGACTTTAATAGAAGGAATAATGGACTTAGGATGTATAACAGAAAGAGAAGGGAAAATAATAAAAAGTTCTATAAATGAAAGAATATTAGATTTTTGTAATGACAAGAATAGACAGAGAGCACTAATTTTAAAGTCTATAATGATTAGAGTGATTAAGTAGCCATTATAACTAAATAAATATATTTAGAGGTGATTTAATATGTTATGTGAGAAATGTAATAAGAATAAAGCAAATGTTCATATAATTAAAGTCATAAATGGAATTAAGCAGGAAATGAATTTATGTGACATGTGCGCAAAGGATCAAGAGAATCTATCTTTAACCATTGATGGATCTCTGGAATCACCATTTAACTTTCAAAATCTCATAAGTGGACTTATGGACTATATTAATGATGGAGTAAATAATGAGAATAATATTAATATTCAATGTCCGAGTTGTAAGACTACTTATTTAGAAGTTAGAAAAAAAGGATTATTGGGATGTAACGATTGTTATAAAGCTTTTGAGAATTATATAACACCTATGATAAGAGGAGTACAAAAGGATGTAGAACATGTGGGTAAACTCCCAGAAAAGGTTGGCAAGGAAATTATTGAAAAAAGAAAAGTATTAAAACTAAAGGAAGAATTACAAGAGGCTATATTATCAGAAGAATATGAAAAGGCAGCTACAATAAGAGATGAGATTAAAAAGATTCAAAAGGGTGAATAAGGAGGGATACTATGGAAAATTGGATAAATACAAAGAATAACTCTAATAGCATAGTTCTAAGTAGTAGGGTCAGAATCGCTAGAAACTTAGAGGGTGTTCCGTTTCCTCATAAACTCAATAAAGATGAAGGTATGAAAGTTATAGATACCATAAATAAGGCTTTCTATGGTTTTGAGTATCATAAAGAAAAGTTTAATACAATAGAGCTTTGGAATCTTTCAAATATTGAAAAGGAAAGGTTTCTAGAGAGGCATTTAATAAGTAATCACTTAATAAATTTTCAAGATAAATCTGCATTTATTATAAGTGATGATGAGACTGTAAGTATTATGATAAATGAAGAAGATCATATAAGACTTCAATGTATAACCTCAGGGCTTAATATAAAAGAGGCATATGAAAAAGCTAATGAATTAGATAATATGCTAGAGGGTAAGTTAGAATATGCATTTGATGAGAAGTTAGGGTATATAACAGCATGTCCAACAAATTTAGGAACAGGACTTAGAGCCTCCGTTATGATTCATTTACCAGCTCTTACGTTAAATAATGAGATTAATGGAGCATTGAAAGCTTTAACTCAAGTAGGAATGACTATAAGAGGACTTTATGGGGAAGGATCAAAAGGAGATGGAAATATATATCAAATCTCAAATCAGATAACCCTTGGTGTTAGTGAGGAGGAAATAGTTAGAAATCTTGAAGGAGTAGTATCTCAACTTGTTAGTCAAGAGCTTAGAGCACGAGCTATGGTAGAAAAGCAATATAAGTATGAATTAGAGGATAAAATATATAGATCCCTAGGTATATTAAAAAATTCAAGAATTTTACCATCTAAAGAAGCATTAGATTTACTTTCTAATGTAAGATTAGGACTAGAAATGGGCATAATAGATGATATAGATGAAGGATTTATAAATAATATGTTAATAGATATAGGACCAGCATCATTACAATTTATAGCAAATAAAGAGCTTAACCCAAAAGAAAGGGATATAGAAAGAGCTAAATTAGTAAGAGAAAGATTAAACAGGGGGTGTATAAAATGATGTTTGAAAGATTTACCGAAAGAGCACAGAAAGTTATTATGTATGCACAAGAAGAAGCTTTTGCATTTAAACATGGGTATATAGGAACGGAGCATATACTTTTAGGGATATTAAAGGAAGATGGTATATCTAAGAACATACTATCATCTAAAGGAATAACTGTAGATAAAGTAAAGGATATAATTAATGAGATAGAAGGGGCAGGAGAAATACCCTTAAATAAGAATGAGATTCCACTAACCCCTAGAACTAAAAGAATTTTAGATTTAAGTCTATTAGAGGCAAGAAACTTAGGGCATAATTATATAAGTCCTGAGCATATAATGCTGGCTTTAATTAGAGAACCTGAAGGTGTGGCTTACACAGTATTAAACAATATTGGGATTAACTTTGAGGGATTAAGAAATGATCTTATTGGAAGTTTATCTTCCTCTGGACAGGGAAAGGCTCAAAATAAAAATACATCAGAAAAGACTGTTAGTGAAACTCCTACATTGAATCAACATGGACGTGACCTAACTGAATTAGCAAGGGAAGGAAAACTTGATCCCGTAGTTGGAAGAGACAATGAAACTCAGAGGGTTCTGGAAATATTATGTAGAAGAATAAAGAATAATCCTTGCTTTATTGGTGATCCTGGAGTTGGAAAAACTGCTATAGTAGAAGGGCTTGCTCAAAAGATCGTAGAAGGAAATATACCAGAGATACTGAAAGATAAAAGGGTTGTAACATTAGATATATCATCTCTTCTTGCTGGATCTAAGTATAGAGGAGAATTTGAAGAAAGACTGAAAAAGGTAATGGATGAAATAAGAAAAGCTAAAGATGTTATACTTTTCATAGATGAGATCCATACAATAGTTGGAGCTGGAGGAGCAGAAGGAGCTATAGATGCTTCTAATATATTAAAACCAGCTTTAGCTAGAGGAGAAATTCAATGTGTGGGAGCAACTACTATTGAAGAGTACAGAAAATATATAGAAAAGGATTCAGCTTTAGAGAGAAGATTTCAGCCAGTTATGGTGGGAGAACCTACTAAGGAAGAAGCGCTTCAAATACTTAAAGGTATAAGAGATAAATATGAGGCTCATCATGGAGTAAAGATAACTGATGAGGCTTTAGAGGCAGCAGTAACATTATCAGATAGATATATAACAGACAGATATTTACCAGATAAGGCTATAGACCTTATAGATGAAGCAGCTTCTAAAGTTAGAATACAAAACTTAACAGCACCACCAGATCTAAAAGAATTAGAAGAAGAAATAGATAGAGTATGTAATGAAAAAGAAGAATCTATAAATATACAGGACTTTGAAAAGGCGGCTATATTAAGAGATAAGGAAAAGGAGCTAAAAATAAAGCTTGAAGATAACAAAAAGAACTGGCACACTGAAAGCACAAAGGAAACTCAAATGGTTTCAGAAAGAGAAGTTGCATCTATTGTATCTAGATGGACTAAGGTACCAGTTAATAAACTTACTGAGAAAGAGTCAGAAAGATTATTAAAACTAGAAGACATACTTCATAATAGAGTTATAGGTCAAGAAGAAGCAGTAAAATCCATAGCAAGGGCTGTAAGAAGAGCAAGGGTTGGACTTAAAGATCCTAATAGACCTATAGGGTCCTTTATATTCTTAGGACCTACAGGGGTAGGAAAAACAGAGTTATCAAAAGCCTTAGCTGAGGCTATGTTTGGTGATGAGAATAATATGATAAGAATAGATATGTCTGAATATATGGAGAAGCATTCAGTATCTAGACTTATAGGATCACCTCCAGGATATGTAGGATTTGATAATGGAGGTCAATTAACAGAAAAGGTTAGAAGAAATCCTTATTCTGTAGTATTGTTTGATGAAATAGAAAAGGCTCATCCAGAGATATTTAATATATTACTTCAAATACTAGAAGACGGAAGGCTTACAGATGGAAAAGGAAAAACTGTAAACTTTAAAAATACCATAATAATAATGACATCTAATGCAGGAGCATCCACAATTAAAAAACAAAAATCACTAGGGTTTGCAGTTGAATCAAAGAGTGAAGATCAATATGAGTATATGAAGAATAATATAATGGAAGAGCTTAGAAGAAGTTTTAGACCAGAATTCTTAAATAGAATAGATGATATAATAGTATTCCATCAACTATAAGAAAAAGATATAG
>NZ_JBFNEO010000228.1:0-4277 GCF_040797585.1 Clostridium sp. | reverse complement strand
TCAAGTTACTTAAGTCCTTATGGAAAAAAGATTTCTTTAAAAGCTGAAATTGATTTTACGATAGATGAGGAGATAAGTATTGTGATTTATTTCCAAGGAAATAAATTTATCTCTAAAGGAGAAATAGTTCAATTAGCTAAAAATAAACCTCTATCTAAGGAAAGAATAATAGATAGTCTTAAAAAGAGTGGAGATACTCCTTTTAAGATAGAAGAAGTAATATTTAATGCCTATGAAGAGGGATTCCTTCCTGTATCAGCTATAAATACTGTAAGAAGAGAGATAATAGAGTCCATAGAGGACAGTATAATTAAAAGTTCTAAGAGAAAAATCATAAAGAGAGAACTAGAAGGACTAAGAAGAGAAAAACAAGATAATCTACCTTATTTACTAGTTAATGTATCTACTAAGAGTCAATTAAAGAAGATTCTAGAACTTAATGTAGAGGATATAGGAGTTAATATATTTTATAGAGGAAATAAATATTTAAAAGAAGAAGATTTAAAGAAGATAAAGGGAAGAAAGTTATATTTAAAAATACCAAATATAATAAAGGAAGAATTTAATAAAGTAGCTAATATAATCGAAAGAAATCTAGAGTATATAGAGGGAGTAATAACCTCTAACATAGGAATAATAAATGTATTTAAGGATAAAACAAGAGTAATAGGAGATTATAAGCTAAATCTATATAACAGTTATTCTACAGAATATATGAAGTCTCATATAGATGGAGCATGTATAAGTCTTGAGCTAAATAAAAAAGAAATGAATAGGCTAATAAATAAGAGTACTATGGATCTTCAAGTACTTTTATATGGAAATCCAGAACTTATGGTAAGTGAATATTGCCCTATAGGAAGTGTTATGGGAGGGAGAGATTCTAGTCATAGCTGCTCTGGAGCGTGTACTCAGGGAGACTTTATATTAAAGGATAGAAAGAATGAAGAATTTATAGTAAATACTGATGTATTCTGTAGGAGCTATATATATAATAATAGCAGTATTAACTTAATACCTATGATGAAAGAATTAAACAATGTAAGTAGTTTTAGGATAGATTTTATTAATGAAGATGAAGAGGAAGTTGAAAAGGTAATAACATCTTTTAAGGAAGGTAAGTGGGATCATAGCTACG
Source organism: Clostridium sp. (assembly GCF_040797585.1). GTDB lineage: Bacteria > Bacillota > Clostridia > Clostridiales > Clostridiaceae > Clostridium_Z. The sequence continues at coordinate 3,139 of NZ_JBFNEO010000228.1, read as the reverse complement.
AGAATTACACAAGAGGACATTATAAAAGAGGAGTAGAATAAAAGGGGACATTAGTATGAATGAAAAAGCATTGAAAGTTTTAGAATTTAATAAAATAAAAGAATTAGTGAAAAAATATACAGCTACTTCTGCAGGAAAGGATTTAATAGAGGATTTAGTACCTTATAATAATTCTTATGAAGTTGTAAGACATCTAAAGGAAACAGAGGAAGCATTTAATCTTTTACTTAAAAAAGGAAATCCACCCTTTGAAGGACTATATGATGTAAGAGAAGGCATTGAGAGAGCAGGAAAAGGTGGAACCTTAATGGCTGGTCAGCTTATTAGAATAGCAAATATGCTAAAATCTAGTAGAAGGTTTAAGGATTATATATCTAGAAAAGAAGGGGAAGAGGCTTATTATGAGCTAGAGAGTCTTTGTGATGGTATAGTTCCTTTAAAGAAACTTGAGGAGGATATTCTAGTTGCTATTATAAGTGAAGAAGAGATATCAGATAGAGCATCTCAAACCTTATATAATATCAGAAGATCCTTAAAGGAGAAAAACTCATCCATAAGAGATAGAATTAATGATGTTATAAGAAGTAATTCTAAGTATCTTCAAGATAATCTATATACAGTAAGAGGAGATAGATATGTAATTCCTGTAAAGGCTGAGCATAAGGGGGCAGTGCCGGGACTTGTACATGATCAAAGTTCTTCAGGAGCTACTCTATTTATAGAGCCTATGAGTCTTGTTAACTTAAATAATGAAATAAGAGAACTTATGCTTAAGGAAAAGGCAGAGGTTGAAAGAATCCTAGGAGAGCTTTCTCAAAGAGTATATGAGAATATTTTTGAAGTAAAACATAATAGTAAAATAATTTGGGAACTTGATTTTATATTTGCTAAGGCAAAGTTTAGTAGCTCAATAAATGGAATAATGCCAAAAGTAAATGAAGATGGAAGTTTTAATATAATTGAAGGAAGACATCCTTTAATAGATACTAAAGTAGTAGTTCCATCTAGTATTTATCTAGGAGATGAATTTACATCTTTAGTGATTACTGGACCTAATACAGGGGGAAAGACAGTTACATTAAAAACTGCAGGACTTCTTCATATTATGGCTTTAAGTGGTATATTAATCCCAGCAAAGTCAGAGTCCTCTGTGGCATTTTATGAAGAAATATTTGCAGATATTGGAGATGAGCAAAGTATTGAACAGAGTCTTTCAACCTTTTCATCTCATATGACAAACATAGTTAAAATTATAGATAAGGCTGATGAAAAGTCCCTAGTGTTATTTGATGAACTAGGAGCTGGAACTGATCCTACAGAAGGAGCTGCTTTAGCTGTATCTATATTAGAATACTTAAGAAGTAGAAATGTAAAACTAGTAGCGACTACTCACTATAGTGAGCTTAAAGCTTATGCTCTTGAAACAGAGGGGGTTGAAAATGCTTCTGTGGAATTTGATGTAGAAACTTTAAGGCCAACATATAGACTTTTAATAGGGGTTCCTGGGAAATCTAATGCCTTCGAGATATCGAGGAGACTTGGACTTCAAAATCACATAATAGAAGAGGCTAAGAACCTAATTTCTAAGGACAATGTAAGATTTGAAGACTTAATAAGCAATCTTCAAGAGAAGAGTATAAAGGCTGAAAAGGATGCAAGAAGTGCAGAGGTTCTAAAGTCAAATATAGAGTCTCTTAAAAAGAATTATGAGGATAAGCTTCAGGGCATAGATAAAATAAGGGAAAAAGCCCTAGAGGAAGCAAGAAGAGAAGCAAGGAACCTTCTTCGTAATGCCAAGGAAGAGGCAGATCAAATTCTAAAGGATATGAGAGACCTCGAAAAGATGGGATATGGATCAGAAGCACGTTCTATGCTAGAAGAGCAAAGAAAGGCATTAAAGGATAAGCTAGAAAGTCATGAAGAAAAAGTGAGCTTATCAACTAAGGACAAGGGAGAAAAAATAAATAAAGTTACCCTTGGAATGGAGGCTATGCTACCTTCCTTAAATCAAAAGGTATCTATATTAACTCTCCCAGATAACAAAGGAGAAGTACAGGTTCAAGCAGGTATAATGAAAATAAATGTAAAGCTTTCAGAACTAAGACTTATAGAAGGTAATACTTCAAATAAAAAAGATAAGGCTTTAAAGAAAAGAGAGGCAAAGCTAAATTTAAGAAGAGTTGAAACTTCAATAGACTTAAGAGGAATGGATGCAGAAGAGGCTTGCTATAATGCAGATAAGTATTTAGATGATGCATATTTAGGTGGACTTAATGAGGTATCTATAATTCATGGTAAGGGTACAGGAGTACTTAGAAATGCTATAAATGAAATGCTAAGAAGACATCCTCATGTAAAGAACTTTAGAATTGGAGAATATGGTGAGGGCGGTACTGGAGTAACTATTGCAATATTAAAGTAGGTGAAGTTATGATACTTGTTAGTGCATGTCTTTGTGGAGTGAATTGTAAGTATAATGGGGGAAATAACCTTAAAGAATCCATAAAAAAACTTTTAGAGGAAGGTAAGGCTATCCTTGTATGCCCAGAACAATTAGGTGGTCTTGAAACTCCAAGAAAGCCCTGTGAAATATCCTGTGGCAGTGGGAAAGAGATCCTACAAGGAAAAAGTAAGGTTATTACAAAGGACAACATAGATTGTACAGAGGAGTTTATAAAAGGAGCAGAGGAAACCTTAAAAATAGCAAAGGCTGTAAATCCAGAGTATATAATACTAAAATCTAAGAGCCCTTCCTGTGGAGTATCAAAGATTTATGACGGTACCTTCTCAGGTAGATTAAAAGATGGGAATGGGGTTACTGTAGAGCTTTTGTTAAAAAATGGATTTAAGGTAATAACTGAAGAAGATATTGATAAAATAATAGAATAAATCTTTCTTAATAAGGTGTTCTTTCCACTATCTGAAAGTTAGATGAGTTAGTCTAGTGATATAGCAACTGTTATCTCCCACATTGTAATAGATGAAGGTTACAGTTGTTAGTCATCAGATAAAGTATAAAAGGATTCAATTCATAATTAATGAGTTGAATCCTTTTTTATTTATTACGGTAGGATTGAGATTTTTATAAAATTAAAGAAGGAATTTTTTATTTTCACTGAAGCTTTCTACTCCCGTCTTT
>NZ_JBFNEO010000227.1:0-4303 GCF_040797585.1 Clostridium sp. | reverse complement strand
CATATGTTTTTATACTTATGGAAAAACTATATATATTTATATTGTAACCATATTCTTAATAAAATAATTTACATACATATTAATTTTTGTTATATTTTGTAATAAAGTTTTAAATAAAAATTTATTATAAGATTTTTCGCTGATAACTTATTTTATAAGCTACTTAATTTCTACAATATTTTAAAAATCTATAGATAAACTCTCTCAAAACTCAGCCTCTAAATACACTTTAAAACTTTAACCATTCTTTATAGTAATTATGGGAATTAATCAAAGATCTTATCCCTTCAACATCTTGATTGAATTTTTCATAAGATGAACAAGTTTCATCATACAGTACTTATTTATTTCCTTTAAAAATAGAAATATATTTATAATAAATATTGTTATTTACTATTAAATACATTTGACTTTATGAGTTTATAAATTTTAAAATATATATGAGGTGATTTGGATGATAATTAAAGACTGTAATATAATTTTTACTGACAAAATCGAAAAAGGAAGTATACTTATTGAGGATGGTAAAATAAAGAAAATAAATCCCAAAATAGAAGAATCCTCTTACATAATAGATGGCTCTTCCCTTTATCTATCTCCTGGATTTATAGATGTTCATATTCACGGCGCTGGTGGTCATGATACTATGGATGGTAATTTTGAATCTATAAATGAAATATCTAAGGTTATAGCTAAACATGGAACAACTTCCTTCCTTCCGACAACTATGACATGTTCTATAGAAGATATAAGAAAATCTGTAGAAGCTATAGCTCACGCAAAGAAAAATGGTACGGAAGGTGCTAATGTTATAGGTGCTCATTTAGAGGGACCTTTTATAAGTCCTGAAATGATAGGAGCTCAAAACCCAGAACACATACAAAAACCTTCTATAGATACATTCAAGGAAATAGTTAATGATAATATAGATGCTATAACTAGTATTACTTTAGCCCCTGAAATTGATGGAGCTAAAGAGCTTATATCTTACTTAAAAGATAATAATATAACACCATCTATGGGTCATACTAAAGCAAAATATAATGAGGCTATAGAAGGAATAAAATGTGGAATTTGTCATTCTACTCATCTATTTAATGCTATGACTAGTTTCCACCATAGAGAACCTGGTGTTGTTGGAGCTATATTTGATACAGACATAACCACAGAAACTATATCTGATGGTATTCACATAAACTATGCATCTTTAAGAACAGCTTACAAAGTTAAAGGAACTGATAAGGTTCTTCTTGTTACAGATGCTATGATGGCTTGCTGTATGCCTGATGGTAATTACTCTTTAGGTGGTCAAGATGTTATAGTTGAAAACGGAGCTGCTAGACTTAAAAATGGATCCTTAGCGGGTTCTGTTCTAACTTTAGATGCTGCAGTTAAAAATGTCTATAATAATACAAACTATCCTCTAAATGAGGTTATAAACATGGCTTCTTTAAACGGAGCTAAACTTTGCAAGGTAGATCATAGAAAAGGCATGATAAAAGAAGGCTATGATGCCGATCTTGTTTTATTTGATGAAAATATAAATGTTAAATACACCTTAGTTAATGGTAAAATTGTATATAGTGCTTAATTTTAATTAACTATCTATAAACAAAGATTTTAATTGTGATTTATAATATGTTACTTCTATTTATAAATTCTAGAAACATTGAAAACTATATTTATGTAACAAAAATAGCTAAGACTTAAGTCCTAGCTATTTTTTACTATATATATTTTTTTATTTCTTCAACTTTATTTAATGCTTCCCACGGAAGATTAAGGTCAGTTCTTCCAAAATGTCCATAAGCAGCTGTTTGTTTATATATTGGTCTTCTTAAATCTAAATCTCTTATTATAGCTGCTGGTCTTAAATCAAATACTTTATTAATTATATCTGTTATTTTATCAGCAGATATCTTTTCTGTTCCGAAGGTCTCAACCATTATAGATACAGGTTTTGCAACTCCTATAGCATAAGCAAGCTCTACCTCTATTTTATCTGCTACTCCTGCTGCAACTAAGTTCTTAGCTACCCATCTAGCAGCATAAGCTCCTGATCTATCAACCTTTGTTGGATCTTTTCCTGAGAATGCTCCACCACCGTGTCTTCCGTATCCACCATAAGTATCAACTATTATCTTTCTTCCTGTAAGACCTGAATCTCCTTGAGGTCCTCCAATAACGAATCTTCCTGTTGGATTTATATAATAATTAGTATTTTCATCTAAAAGTTCTGCTGGAACCACTGCCTTTATAACATGCTCCATTAAATCTCTCTCTATTTCTTCTCTTGTAACTTCTGGTCCATGTTGAGTTGAAATTACTATAGCGTCTATTCTAACTGGTTTCTCATTTTCATACTCTACTGTTACTTGAGTCTTTCCATCTGGTCTTAAATACTCAAGAGTTCCATTTTTTCTTACTTCCGTTAATCTTCTTGATAATTTATGAGCCATGGAAATTGGTAATGGCATAAATTCTTCTGTTTCATTAGTAGCAAAACCAAACATCATTCCTTGGTCTCCTGCTCCTATAGCCTCTATCTTGTCCATCTCACCTTGCTTTGATTCTAATGCCTCATCTACTCCCATAGCTATATCTACTGATTGTTCATCTATAGATGTTAATACTGCACAGGTATCACAATCAAAACCATACTTAGCTCTTACATATCCTATTTCTTGTATAGTATTTCTAACTACCTTTGGGATATCCACATAACAATTAGTTGATATTTCCCCCATAACTAATACCATACCAGTTGTAACTGCTGTTTCACAAGCAACCCTTGCATTTGGATCCCTTTCTAGTATTGTATCAAGTATTGAGTCTGATATTTGATCGCATATTTTATCTGGATGTCCCTCTGTAACTGATTCAGATGTAAATAATCTTCTCATAAATTAGTCTCCCCTCTTAAAATTTATAGTATTTCCAAAGTAATCAATATCCCGTATTTTTATAATTTAACTTTGATTATATTTTTACAAATAAAAAAGCCCTTCAATAAGAAGAGACTCAAAATCTGATTCTCTCTTATCTTGCAGAAAAAACTGCTGGAATTGGCACCTTTGTGATATACACAGGTTGCCGGGTTTCATAGGGCCCTATCCCTCCACCTCTCTTGATAAGAGTACTTATTAATTTTTAAAGCTATCGACATAAATTATAACATCATCATAATATATCGTCAACAGATTTTTATGTTTTTTGCCACCTGATAATTGTATTATAAATGGAATATATACATCTTAAAACCAATATTAGAATAATATATAAACCATAACAGATTGAAGTTTAATTCTAAGTACCATGTAGTAAATCTATATCTTAATAAAATATTTTTTAATATTATATCAAGGTATAGACTATATTAAATATATCTCTATAAAAATAAACACTATAAGCTTATAAACCTACTTCTAGTGTTTATTCTATAAACTATAATTAAATACATAATTTCTAATAGACATTTAGATCTATATTGCTATTAAAATAAGGTTACTTAAAACATAAATCCTGGATGGAATATCTTATACCACCTTACTGAATTAGTCATAGTCTTTGCCATTGATTCTGCCTCTTCTTTATTTCTAGGTGGATTTTTATCACTTACATTAATTTCTTGCCACTTAAGCATAGTAGATTTTATATCTTTTTCATTATAATTTTTAGATACATAATATGTTCCTATCTTAATATTTGTATCTTTATTAGTTAAATCTTCCCCTTTAAAATCCTTCATTCCTAACTCTTTAGCTAAGGGCTCTGCCGCAAAGTCTCTTATCTGCATGGCTCCTGTCTTTTCACCTTTTTCATAGGTAAAATCTAAATCTCTAAAACCACTTTCTTCCCTTATTATAGAAGCTAAAACATTCTTGTCCACTTTAAATTCTTCACTATACTTTTTTATAATATCCTTATCCTTTAATGGATAAAGTATAAATGCTCCTACTCCATATATAACTATCAAGGCTCCTATTATCCCTGCTAATACTTTTTTATTCATATATATTCTCCTTTTTTTATAAATAATTTATAAGATTAAATATATTATAAATCCATGGAGGCTTTCTATCCACTTATTAAGCTTACAATTTTTATCTTAACCTTACATTATTGTAATAATAAATTTATAGGATCCTTCATCTAATATGAAAAATATATATTAATAAAGCAGTTGATATTATATGTATCTATTTAAATTTATAAAAATAAAAAACCTTTGTATTTCTACAAAGGTTTTTGGTGGAGGAGGACGGATTCGAACCATCGAAGTCACTGACAACAGATTTACAGT
>NZ_JBFNEO010000226.1:0-4336 GCF_040797585.1 Clostridium sp. | reverse complement strand
ACCCTATATCTCACAACTATTTTTAAAATAAAAAAAGGATGATTTTAAATATTTAAAATCATCCTCTTTAAGCTTAAAAGCTATATTATCTATTTACTAAAAAATATATTCTTAATTATTAAGAGTATATCCTTAGCTGTATTAAAATACTCTCCTATGTTATCCTTTGCTACTACTACATCTGCTGTTGTCTCCACTGCTACATCACTTATATCCTTTATGTTATCAGTGGTGTGTTTAACATCCTTTGCAATTTTTGGAAGAGTATCTAAGGTATCGTTTATATTTCTTTCATTGGTTTCTATAACCTTATTAATATTTCCTATAAATTTTATAAGTTTATAACACAATATAGAAATCATTATTAAAGCTATAGCCCCTAGTAACCCTAAAATAAAATATCCTAGGTCTGAAAGGCTTATCATCATTTCTTTCTCACTCCAGACTTATAAAAACTGCTTGTCCTATTTTTACTCATTATCCTTTACTTTTTCAAGAACTTCTTCTGCCTCATTAGTAGTTTCTACTTCCTCACATACTTCTGAAGTTCCCTCTTTTTTCTTATTTAAGTAATCAGATATTTTGCATTTAGCTTCTTTAGTCTTAGAGGTTACAACTTCTTTTGCATCCTTTGCCTTAACTTTTACATTTTCATTAAGATCTTTTGCAGAGTTTACTATTTCCTCTCTTGTATCCTTACCTGACTTTGGTGCAAGTAATACTCCTGCTAAAGCACCTAATGCTGCCCCTGCCGCTAATCCCTTAGCTGAATTTATTCTATTTCTTTTTGCTTGCTCTCTTTTCTTCTTTTCCATCAACTTCTTTAACATGATAATTATCTCTCCTTTTCCATTTGTTATACTCACTAGTATAACATAAACAATAATGATTTTCCATTAATTATTAATTTTTTTGTTATATTTAGTATGATTTATTAGTTTATTCTGTTAATTATGTAGATACATATTTATACTTCCTTTAAAATCTACATTTTTATTCTTTCTCTAATTATTAATCTTGTCTGTTTTTCTAGTAATAGTATAACTCACTGAAAATATATATTAAACTTTTGTATTCTATTAATAACTCTTGATCAAATATTTAAGAATATTTAAGAATTTATATATAGAAGGACATCCTTAGGTATGTTAAAATATATATGTGGTTTTCAATACCACCACTAGTGAATGAATTAAAAAATATTACATATCAGCTTTTAAATAGAAGCTTTAATAAGAGCTGATTAAATACTATATTTTTTGGAAAGGATGAACCATGAATATAGCGTTTTTCTTAACACCTAAAAGTGAAGTAATTTATGAAAATATTGAATCTACGATGAGACAAGTTATGGAGAGAATGGAATATCACGGCTATACAGCTATCCCTTTAATTAATAATGCAGGTAAATATATAGGTACTTTAACAGAAGGGGATTTACTTTGGAAGCTTAAAAATACTCCAGATCTTAACTTTAAAAACACTAATAAGGTTATGGTAGAAGATATACAAAGGAAGAGAAAACATAAGGCAGTAACTATAAACTCAGATATAGAGGGACTTATCTCTCTTGCTGTTAACCAAAATTTTGTTCCTGTTATAGATGATAACGGTACCTTCATTGGAATAATTAAAAGAAGTGACATTATAAATTACTGCTATAACACTATGAAAGACTCTGCCACAAGAAAAATTATATAGAAATCAAAAGGGTGCTATAAATTAGCACCCTTATTTAAAATTCTTTTCTTTTTTCTTATCATTTTTAATTACAGATATTAAAGCCGCTGCTGCTACCAAAGTTAAAGCTAATTTAGATTTCTTTTTCATATTCTTCTCCTTTCCTTATATTAAGTCTACTCTATAAGATTAAGTCTTAATTTCACTTTTGATAAAACATATAACATATAAATTTTCCTAACTCGTTCTACCCAGTTTATAGCTATAATCTAGATACTCTGCTTCACTTATTATCATCTTATTATTTTTATAAACCTTATTTCCACTTAAGGTCTTCTTAACTATTACCTCATTTAATATGTTTGCATTACATTTATTACAGTGAGATAAGGTTACAAATCTCCAGTTAAATACCTTCACCGGTGACTCCATATTAAGTGTAATTTTACATTTAGGACATATAAATTCTACCTTATCTTCTTCAAAGTCCTTATCTTCAAGACCTTTTACCATTATAGCTGGCATATTTAATATGTCTTCTATTACATAACCCTTTACCACTCTAAAGTTATACATTCTCTTAAATACTTCTAAGGTATATAAGGCATCATTTAAAGCATCATGAAGCCTACCTTCATTCTTTCTTATATCTAGCTTTTCTATAGCTCTTTTAAGGCTCAATGATTGTTTTTCTCCCATAACTTTAGTGCAATATTCTTGTATATCTATATATTTCTTTATCCAATCTACATTATTTACATTATGATAGAAGGAATTTCTTATTATTTCAGCCACGTCATCTTTTGCCCAAGAGCATATAATATCATCCTCTTTAGCAAACTCCTCAAGGATCTTTATGGCCTCTTTAAAAGGTAGTCCTTCATTTAAATTTTTTTCTTCTATTCCTGTAATTTCTTTTATCTTAGGATTAAGCACTGGAAATATGTAGGGTTTCACATAAATCTTAAGTGTATCTATCTGGTTTAAATATTTATCTACCCTTACCGCTCCTATTTCTATAATCTCATTGGGACAATCCATTTCTTTAAACTGTGGATATGTACTATAAAAATCTGAATAATACTTTGTTATGTCACTTAAGTTATTAAATTCTAGGTCTAGTATAACATATCCCATAACACCCCTCCTTAAAAATTTATTAAATACTTTTCGTAGATTTTCTAACTATTCGCATAATAAATATTATACATTATTTTTCCTAAGATTAACAATGTGCTTTATGTTATAATCTTCATCATGGGGGTGATACTTTGAGAAAAAAACTTTTACTAATTACTATTCCTTTAATTGTAGCAGTTTCTATGTATTTTCTATATCCGCTTTTAAAGCCTATAGATATACAGAAATATTTGATCTATAAAAATCAGTCCTCAGAATCAAATGCCTTAGAAAATTTTATAGTAAATAATCTAACTAATGAGGATGGAGGAATATTAACCAATTACTTAGATGCTTCCTCGGAAGATGAAATTACCAAGGGACATGCTGTCCTTTCAGAATCCCAAGGACTTATGATGGTCTATTCTTCTTATATTAAGAATGAAGAAATGTTTAATACCTATTATAAATATGTTAAAGATAATATGTATCTATCTAATGGTCTTATAAGCTGGAGGGTTTCTAAGGATAAAGAAAAAAGTGATACCACAGCCTTTATAGATGATATAAGGATAGCTAAAGCTTTAGCTCTAGGGTATAAAACTTTTGATAAATATTCCTATAGACTTAAAGCTCATAGTTTATCTAAAAGTCTTCTAGAAAATAGCATAAGCAATGATTTGCCTATAGACTTTATAGATAAATGGGGTGCTTCATCTATATTTACCCTATGCTATGGGGACCTTGAGGGTATGAATATTTTATCTTCCTTTCATCCAGAATGGAAAACTATAAAGGATAAAAGTAAAGAAGTTATGCTGGGTGGATTAATTGGAAATACTCCCTTCTTCAAAAAATCTTATGATGTATCCAAGGGTGAATACTCTAAGGAAGAGAATACTGAGCTTTTATATAGCCTTATGGTATGGGAATCTCTACTCTCTGATGGGGAAGATATATATCCTATTATAAACTTTATGGAAAAAGAGATGAATACTAATGGATATTTAGTTACAGAGTATTCAAAAGACCTTACTCCATTAACAAATATAGAGTCAGCCTCAATATATGCTGTTGCCTTAAGACTTAGTGACTCTTTCAATAATGAAGAACTTTCTCAGAAATTAGAAAATAAGCTTCTTAGTTTCATGGTTAAGGATGGAGAATTTAAAGGTGGTCTTGGTTATGAAAAGAACAAAGAGTTTTACTCTTTTGATAATATAGAAGGACTTCTTTCATTACTTAATAACTAGTTGTTAAGTGAAACTATGTAAGTAAAATTTATATTATATAGATGTACTACATCATATCTTAAGCTAAACTTCAAGTTAACTATGATTTACACCATATTCAAGGATTAAGTTTAGATATGGTACATCTATATAGGATTCCTAGGTCATCACTTAACTTATACATCCATTAAAATTCTGATTTATTAATGAATAAATCACAGGTATAGATTAACTTTTAAGATAGGAACCATATATAGGGTTCCTATCTTAGAACTTAATTTATACTGAATAATTAAAACTATTCT
>NZ_JBFNEO010000225.1:0-4364 GCF_040797585.1 Clostridium sp. | reverse complement strand
TCGTAAAGCTATCTACACAAATAGAACCTAAAAATAAGCTTTTAAAGAATTGCTTTTTTGCTTTTATAATAGGTGGTCTTATATGTATGGTGGGACAATTTTTTAATAATGTATTTATGAATATGGGGTTATCAGAGGAAAATGTTTCTGCAACAGTTTCTATAATTATGGTTTTTATAGGAGCTAGCCTTACTGGAATTGGTATTTATGATAAAATAGCTAATTTTGCGGGAGCAGGTACAGTTGTGCCTATAACTGGATTTGCCAATTCCATAGTTGCCCCTGCTATTGAATTTAAAAAAGAAGGCTTTGTATTTGGTGTAGGAGCTAAGATGTTTACCATAGCAGGCCCTGTACTTGTATATGGAATAAGTACCTCTGTAATAATTGGAATAATACATTATTGTATTAATTATTTATTTAAATAGAAAGGGGATTTTTATGCAAAAGAGAGTGGGACTTCAAACTGTAAGATTAGAAAAAAAGCCTAAAATACTTGCAACTACTAGTATAGTAGGACCTAAGGAGGGAAGAGGCCCCTTAAAAGACTTTTTTGATATAATTTTAAGTGATGATACCAATGGAAAGGATACATATGAAAAGGCAGAAAGCTCTATGATGTATCATGCTATAAAGGAATCTATAAAAAAGGCGAAACTTAAAGAAGAAGACATAAATTATATGTTTGCAGGAGATTTACTTAATCAGTTAGCATCTTCAAACTTTGTTGCTAGAGATCTTGATATACCCTTTGTAGGACTTTATGGAGCTTGTTCAACTATGTCTGAGTCACTAGGTATTGCTTCTTTAGTTATGGATGGAGGGTTTGCAGATTATGCAATTGCATCTACATCATCCCATTTCAGCTCTGCAGAAAGACAATTTAGATATCCATTAGAGTTTGGAAGTCAAAGAGCAGAGACTAGTCAGTGGACAGTAACAGGCTCAGGAGCTATGATCTTAGGACTTAAGGGAGACTTTCCAGAGGTTACCTATGTAACCACAGGAAAGGTGAAGGATTATGGCATAAAGGATGCTAATAATATGGGAGCAGCTATGGCGCCAGCGGCGGTAGATACTATCTATAATCACTTTAAGGATACAGGATTTAAGCCTAGTGACTATGACGTTATAGCTACAGGAGACTTAGGAAAGGTAGGAAGAGAAATAACAGAGCAGCTACTTTTACAGTATGGCTATGATGTACGTGGCATATATATTGACTGCGGAGAGGAGATTTTTGACTCTAACACTCAAAATACAGCCTCTGGAGGAAGTGGCTGTGGATGTTCTGCGGTTGTAACCTGTGGATATATATATAAAAGTATGCTTCAAGGAAAATTTAAGAGAGCCTTTATTGTATCTACAGGAGCCTTAATGAGTCCTACTTCTTCATTTCAAGGAGAAAATATACCAGGTATTGCTCATGGAGTAACCATTGAATATAAAGGAGGACAATAGCATGATGAGTTATGTTAATGCTTTTATAGTAGGTGGAATAATATGTGTCATAGCTCAAATACTTATGGATAGGACTAAGCTTACTCCAGCAAGAATACTTGTAGCCTTTGTAACCATTGGAGTTATATTAGGAGGACTTGGTTTATATGCACCTATAGTGAAGATAGGAAAAGCTGGAGCTACGGTACCTCTACCGGGATTTGGATATTCCCTAGCTAAGGCTACAATTAAGGAAGTTGATAAAATAGGTATTCTTGGTGCTTTTACTGGAGGCATAAAAGGAACAGCAGCAGGAATAACCGCAGCAATATTTTTTGGATACATAATGGCCTTAGCATTTGATCCGAAGACTAAGGAGTAATATTAAAATATAAAAGATGTTTTGATATTTATAATAAACTAGTTTAATATATTTAAAATTTATATTAAAAAGATATGTATAATCTATACAAAATTATTCCATATATGATATGATAAAGTGAATATAATTTAGAGGGAATTTCAGTTTCCCTCTAAACCTAAATGAATTTATCTAAAGTTTTAGAATTTTAAATTTTACTTTAAAGAGGAAAAATTTATTTTATAGTTTTTCTTATTTTTATGTAACTTATAATATGGCATAGGGAGTAAAAGGATAAATTCATAATAGAAAAAGGAGCAGAGGTAATGGAAAAATGGTATGGAAGAGCAGTTGTTCACATATTAGAGGAACTTAAAGTAATCCCGGAGAAGGGTATAGAAGAGAGAGAACTTTATAAACGGACTAATGAGTATGGTAGCAACTCTATTTCTCTTAAAGAGAGAGAAAGTATTTTTAAACTTTTATATAGAGAAATCATAAATCCTTTTATTATATATATAATAGTATCATTATTTATAGGATATTATTTTAAAAGTTACATAATCCTAGGAATACATATGATGTTTTTTATAGGTTATTTTTATATGTTTATAAAAGGTTATAAAAAGGATCATGAATTTATAGAAGAATTTGAAAATCTTAACAATATAGATGTAAAGGTTATGAGGGGATACTCAACAAAAATTATTAAATCTTCAGATTTAGTTGTAGGAGATTTAGTGTATTTAAGTGAGGGTGATGTAGTCCCAGGGGATATAAGACTTATAGAGTGTAAAAATTTAAAGATAAATGAGTATCTTATAAGTGGAGAAAAAGAGCCAGTAGAAAAATATCCAACTAAGATAGAGGAGAAGGATTTATCCATAAACCTTATAGGAAATATGGTCTTTATGGGAAGTAAGGTTATAAAAGGACAAGGATCTGGAGTGGTAGTTGAGGTTGGAGATAAAACACAGATAGGTAAAGTAATAGGTTTTACAGACATAAATTCTAAGGGAGATATGGAGTTTAAGAATGAAGCTTTTAACTATTTAAATAGAATCATATATTATATAACAGCCTTATCTATAGGTTTCGGAATTATTTCATTTATATATTATAAAGATATAAAACTATCCTTAAACTTATTTTTAAAAACTTTTCAAGGTAGTTATCCTATATGGTTATTTGTAATAATTACTATGATTTCTATTAAGGAAGTGAAGGAATTTAAAAAGAAGGGTATACATATAAACTCCTTTGATACCTTGATTAGAGCAACAAGTATTCATAGTATTTTTATGAATAAAGAAGGAGCCTTAAGTGATGAAGTTCTTACTTTAAGAAGGATATATACGGATTCAAAATATATTAAACTTTATGATATAGATGAGTTTAAAGAAATAAATGGAGAGAGAATGTTATCCATTGCCTATTTAACATCTTCAGTGAAAGGTAATAGCAGTGATAAAGCTATAATGAATTTTATAGAGTCTAATGGATTAAGTGAGATTACAGAAGAGTTTAGAACCATAAAAGCTTTTGAGATTCCATATGATAGTGGTAGAAGGTTAAAAACTGTAGTAAATAGAATAGAAAACTTTTATAGAGCCCATGTAAAGGGTGATGTAGATGTTATGTTAGAGGCATCAACTCATATAATGAAAGAGGGAGTTGAGATAGAACTTACTCGTGAATACATAGATGGAATAAAGAATGCTCATATAGAAATGAGTAACAATGGACTTAGGGTTATAGCCCTTGCCTATAGAAATTTTGCCTATGAGCCCTCTTCAAAGGAAAATATAGAGAGCCACTTAGTTTTTGTTGGACTTATTGGACTTAAGAGTGAATTTAATACTACTTCAGTAGAAGATGTAGCTTATTGCATAGATAACGCAATAGTACCTACTATAGCTACAGATGAGGACAAGCTATCTTGTCTACATACTCTAAAATATTTAAATATAAATGGGGGACTTGAGAAAATACAAAGTGGTATAGAAATAGATTATACAACCCATGAGGAGTTTGAAAGAAATGTATACAAGTACAGAATATTTTCAAGAATAAACTCTTATCATAAATATATAATTTTAAGAGAGTTAAGGGATAGAGGAATGGACATATTATTATTTTTAGATAATATGACATATCTTCCTATGATGAGTTTATGTAGTCTAGGGGTTGGTGTTGGTAAAAACCTAACCAATATGATAAAAAAACTTTGTCCTATTTATATAGAAGAGAATTATTTACATAATATGATTTTTGTTATAAAAAGAGGTAAGTCCATATATAAGGGAGGAGAGCTATTAGAAAAGTTTCTGAAATTTACAAGTATTGTCTCTACCTTATCTATATTTTTATGGATAGCTTTTATTGGTGGGAGTAATGAGAGTATTTATATATGGTTAAATTTAATCTCTATAATAATTGCTCTTAAGTTGTTTTATAGTGAAAGTAAAACTATTAATGTAGTAGCAAATATTATGATTATTATAAATATAATAATATGTATATTATTATATTATTTATTAGGGTGGGGTCTTATAAAGTCTTT
>NZ_JBFNEO010000224.1:0-4391 GCF_040797585.1 Clostridium sp. | reverse complement strand
ATAAATCCAGCTTATACAAGTAAGGTCTGTAATGTATGTGGAAGTTTTGGTAAAAGAGATGGTGATAGATTTACATGTCCTAAATGTGGAGAAAGTCATGCTGATATTAATGCAAGTAAAAATATATTAAATAGAAAATATGATAAAGATATTAATTTGTATACTAATTATAAAAGGGTTAAAGAAATTTTAGAAAATAGATTAAAAGTTAGTTAGCTTTAAAAAGACTATTTAATCACAAATATGTGTACCTCAGAAATGAAGCATATATTTTACTAGACATAGGGGTTAAATAAATCTTTTAATTATAAAATTTTAAAATACGGTTGTAGGATAGTTTGGGGAATTATATCTAGGAAATAGTTAGTTATAATTAACTTTACGAACTGGTACATCCAAGGCTTAAAACTATCATAAGATAGAATAAGTGCGAATTATCTAATTTGAGTACATTTATACATGTTTTTAGAACCAGATATTATGAAGGCATCTAATAATTCTACCCTTCTTTTATTCGATGAGATAGGTAGTGGTACAGAGCCTAATGAGGGAGCAGCCCTTGCCATAGCTATATTAGAGGAATTCTATCATATGGGATGTATAACTGTTGCATCAACTCATTATGGAGAGATTAAAGGCTTTGCAGAGAGCCATGAAGAGTTTATAAACGCTTCTATGACCTTTAATAAAGATACATTAGAGCCTTTATATAAGCTTGTAATAGGAGAAGCGGGGGAGAGTAATGCCCTATTTATATCAAGGAAGATGGGAATTAGAGAAAGGGTAATTCTAAAAGCTAAGAATTATCTTGAAACCAAGGAGTATAACACTGAGTTAGTTAAGAGAAGTAAGATAAGTAAAAACAAAGAAGAAGAAACTTCATTAAAAGAGGATGAAAAATACTATAACTATAAGGTTGGAGACAAGGTTAAAGTCTTAGACCATAATGATTATGGAATAGTATATGAAGAGATAGATAGCTTTAATAATATAAAAGTATTTTTTAAGGGTAAGGTAATTACTGTTAACTATAAAAGATTAAAGCTAGATATAAAAGGAGAGGACCTTTACCCAGAAGGTTATGATATAACAACTATGTTTACTTCTTATAAGGAAAGAAAACTTGAGAGGGATCTTGAAAGAGGATCTAAAAAGGCTTTAAAGAAAATAAGAAAAGAAATAAAAAGTAATAGATAATATGAAAGATCTTATTTTAGATTGAATA
Organism: Clostridium sp.; assembly: GCF_040797585.1. Classification (GTDB taxonomy): domain Bacteria; phylum Bacillota; class Clostridia; order Clostridiales; family Clostridiaceae; genus Clostridium_Z. Next base: position 3,166 of record NZ_JBFNEO010000224.1, on the reverse strand, counting down.
TAAAATCTATAGGTAAAATAAAGAGGGCATACCTTAAAATTAAGGTGTGCTTTATTTATTTAACTTATTAGTGATTTGTATTATTAAGTACATTGTATTATTAAGTACTATATGTTAATATGTTCATGGGAGGGAATAATATGGAAGTTAATAAAGAAGTCCTTAAAGGATATATAGATACCATACTTATGAGTTTGATAGAAACTGGGCCCATGTATGGCTATGAGATAGCAAAAAGCGTAAGAGAAATAAGTGAAGAAACCTTTGAGCTGAAGGAAGGAACATTATATTTATCATTAAAAAGATTAGAGAAAAATGGATATGTAACTTCCTATTGGCATGATGGAGAAAGTGGAGGGGGAAGAAGAAAGTATTATTCAGTTACTGAAGAAGGACGAGTTTACATAGAAAACAAAAGACAAGAATGGAGTTTCATGAAGGGATTAATAGATAAATTTTTAAGGGAGGTATAGTCCTATGGGGAAGGAATATATCATAAGTAATAAAGGAATAGAAAGTGTTGAAAATTATATTAGCAAACTTACCTATAATCTGGATAAAAGCTCTAAGGAGATTTTAGAGTTTAAGGAAGAAATAACCTTTAATCTTATTATGAGTATAAAGGATCTTATGGAAATAGGATATGATGAAGATGATGCTATAAATACCGCTATAGATAGGTTTGGCAATACAGAGGTTCTTCAAAAAGAGATTAATAGATTATATAAAAGTAAGATAAATATAGGTAAGAATATATTGAAAATAGCTTTAGTGTCGTTAAGCATATTTATTTTACTTATTACCACTGGAATAATACATGATAGAGGAAGATTTGGGTTTTATAAAACTGTAGATAAATTAATGGATTCTAGTAAGATGACATTAGAAAACCTTGTTACAGAGGAACTAAAGAAAGAGGTTAATAATATAGTAGATAGTAATATGCATATTAAAGGAGCAGCCATATATACATCAAAGGTGGAAAGATATAAAGATGGGCGTATAACTTATGGTGGATTTGAGCATTTTAGAAGAGGCGTTGAATTTGATTATAATTACATATATCCATTAAATGAAGAAACTAAAGACTCGAATTATTTTAGAGATAAGCAAGGGTTAATATTTGCTGAAATAACAACTCATTATTCTGAACCAGTACCAGATTCTGATGAGGTTATTGATGTTATTTTTAAGGAGAAAGTATTTTCATTTGGATATTATATCTTTTGTGCTATAATATTTGCAGTATTTTGGTGTTTGTTTGGAGTCTGGGCAGCTACGAACATATTTTATGAAGAAGGAAGTAAGGGATGGATAATATCTGTATTCATTACTAATATAATGGGATATATTATATATAAAATGTATTCTAGAAATAAGAAGAAATTAAGAATCGCTTAGATAGAACAATGCTAGGTTTAAATAAGTTTTAAAGAAAGTAAGAAAAAAGATAAAGAATATAGAATAATAAGAGAGTGCATTTAGGTGCACTCTCTTAATCTTTAATTAATCTCATAATTATTATAGAAACTCATAAAATTTATTGTTTCATTACAGAATTTCTAGTTCAATATTAACTTTTATAACTTAATATTAAGTAAATAAATTATTAGTGGCACATTCCATTAAATTCATTTTTAGGATCTACCTCAACTGAATAATCATCACAATCTACAGTTGCAGAAAACTTTTTGTTTTCATCATCTTTAGCATGTCCTTCAATGTAAAAATCAGAACCCATAAATTCTCCTGAAAATCCTGTGTTAGTAACTACAACATCTAAATTCTTTTCTTTTTTAAAGTGTTCTACCGTAGCATTTATAGCCATTTTTTCAGTTTCAGGAAGTCGACTCTCGCTTAGTGGGCCTGTTGCATGGGTCCAAATAGCATTAGACATATAAAGTATAAACATGGTAGCAATAGAAGTTAGAAAAATAAATATAGGTTTTAATCTCTTTTTCATTAATACCATCCTTTCACATAATCTATTTGTATTTATTGTAACTGTTATTAATACAAGTTTCTAGATTTTAGTTCAAAATAATTAGTTTCATACCATTTTGAAGAGGTATCTATTTTATTATTACTTTTCCAGGTGATATAAACATCATAGCCTATTATTTTTTCATCATAAGCCTTTTTTATTGGATCCATAGCATCATAGGATAATTGTGTCAAATATTCTATACCTGCATTGCCACCCTTAGAATAGATTTCAATATTTTTCTCTGCTATAAACTTGTCTATATTAAAGAAGTTTATTCCCATATAAAACAATAGTCCCAGTGTAACTACAAACTTCAAGATGTTAAAGTTTTTCCATATATATACTAAAAGCATAACTAGAGAAATAGCTAAGAATACTAAGAATATAGAGACTAATACTCTAAGTCTTGTATAAGCGAAAGCATCAATATATAGTCTCATTTTATAGAATGCTGAGAATAACATATTAAAGGTTAATAGAGTTATAACAGATAAAATAGAATTTAAAATACTATTATATTTTTCTGTGATAGACATGGTTTTTACCTTGATTACAACTATACCTAAAGCATTTATTAAGGCTATAAAAATCAATTGGAAGAATCCTTGCCTTGCATATTCAGCGTAGGATAACCCTCCAGGAATAAACTCATGGTTTCCACCATAGAGATAGGTGAATTGAACCTTAGTAAAAATAAGATATAAAAGTGTAACTACTATAGAAATTGTAATTATAGTTACAGGATGAAATGTTTTTTTCACATTCATATTGTTAGAAGCTAAATTTTTATATCTAAGACTCCATATAAATCCAAATATATATAGAGAGAATAAAACTAAAGTGATGAATTTAGATATGTTAAACATATCTAAATGTTCAAATGTCTTTGTTATATTTTTTAGATAGAAGGCAAAAACTGAATCTGCTGAAGATAATAAGAGAGTAAGAATAAATATAACAGGTATAGATATAAATAATCCCTTTTTTATCTTATCTATATTTGAAGAAGAATTATCTTTGCTTGAAGAAGAATTATCTTTAAAAGAGTTTTTACCTAGATTTAGCATAAATTTTGGAAGTTTTAAAGAGTGAGAAAAACTCTCTCTAAATACCTTCTTCTTGAATAAGTTTAATGTCATAGCTGGATTATTCCATATATTTTCATAGGCTAAAGTAATT
>NZ_JBFNEO010000223.1:0-4428 GCF_040797585.1 Clostridium sp. | reverse complement strand
TTAAATTGTCTACTCTATAGGGTACATTTTAAAGTATATTTTTAATAATAGCTTTTATAAAAGCTTATGAAGATATGTTTAATATAAAAAATCTAATATGAACTTATATTACAAAATTTAGTCATAAGGTTAAAATATTGAACTATAAGTTCATCTAGTTCCTCACTATATTGTATAACAATATCATCTGTTAACCTATTACTACAGGTTAGAGAATTTAATTCACATCTTAAATCCTCAATTTTTCTCTCAATAGAATACCTTTCTAACATATTCAATCACTCCTCCTAATCCTAATAAAACAAATAAAATAATAAAAATAATAAATAAAATTGGAAACCTTTGAAAAAATAAGCCATATATATACAAAAAGCTTCAAAGAAACACAAAAACATTAAAAAAAAAATAATTACAATAAATGGAAAAACCTCTAAAATGTATTATATGTTGAATAAAGGGCGTGTATATACACTATAATATGTAGAATATAGTCATAAATTTAAGAGAAGATTAGTGAATTTATGGAGAAATTGCTATAGAATTTATAAGAAAAAAATAAATTTAAAATCCATAAGTAACATAAATTTATCCTTGATTACTCTACCTTACATGAAGTAAAATTAAATATGATTATAGTAACATAAATAGGAAGGAATGAAGAAAGTAAATATGGAAAAATTAATTGAAAGAATAAATTATTTATATAAAAAAAGTCAAGAAGAGGGATTAACAGAGGAAGAGAAAAAAGAGCAAGAAAAAGTTAGAAGAGAATATATAGACAATATAAAGAAGAATTTTAAAGCACAGCTTAATACTGTTAAGAAAAAATCTTAATTTAGAATTTGAAAGGGTTGAGAATAATGACAGTAAAAATAAAAGAGCTAGTGGATGAATTTAACCTTGAAGTCCTAGTACAGGGAGAAGAAAATATAGAAATTGATACTAGTGATTTAAATAGACCCGGACTTCAGTTATCAGGATTTTATAATTATTTTGCTAATGAAAGAATACAAGTTATAGGAAGAGCTGAATGGAGCTTTCTTGACGATATGCAAGTTGAAATAAGAAGAAAAAGACTCAAGAAATTTATGTCTCTTGAAACACCTTGTATAATTTTTACTAGAAACTTAGAACCTCATGAAGAACTTTTAGAATATGCAAAAAAGAATAAAAGATGGGTTTTAAGAACAGATATGATATCTACAAAGTTCATAAATAAACTTTCAAATATGTTAGCTGAAAACTTAGCTCCAGAAACAAGAATCCATGGAGTACTTGTAGACGTTTATGGTATAGGAATAGTAATAACTGGAGAGAGCGGAATAGGGAAAAGTGAAACCGCTTTAGAGCTTATAAAAAGAGGTCATAGACTGGTTGCAGATGATGCAGTAGATATAAAAGAAATAGATGGGATTTTAAAGGGATCATCTCCTAGTATAACTTCTGGTATGCTTGAGGTTAGAGGAATGGGAATAATAGATGTGCCAGCTTTATATGGGCTTAGTTCTGTTATTCATTCAAAAACCATAGCTCTTATAATTCACTTTGAGCATTGGAAAGATGATGGTAACTATGATAGATTAGGCATAGATAAGGAATACATAGATATATTAAATGTTCCTGTAAGAAGACTTAGAGTTCCAATAAGGCCTGGTAGAAACATTGCAGTTATAATAGAGGCAGCAGCGGCTAACTATAGATATAACCTTATTTCTAAAACCTCACCTGTGGATATAATAGAACAAAGAATGGCGAGCTTATCAGATGAATTTATATAAAAATGCTCTAAGAAAAGATATGATAGCTCTTAGAGATGGGGTTAATATAGAAAATTTAAAAGAATATAGCCATACTATTTTTAATAAAATAATTTCCACAGAGGAGTATAGAAATAGTGAGGTAATATTTATATTTGTAAGCTTTGGAAGTGAGGTTTATACCCATGATTTAATAAATTATAGTCTTAATATGGGTAAAAGAATATGTGTTCCTAAAGTCATATCTAAAAAAGCTGGAATGAAAGCCATAGAGATTAAATCCTTAGATGAATTAACTCCTAGTAACTATGGTATATTAGAACCAGAAATTAAAGAGGGTAATATAATAGATGAAAAGTCTATAGACTTAGTTATAATACCAGGGGTTGCCTTTGATAGGAAAGGTGGAAGAATTGGATATGGGGGAGGATTTTATGATAGATTTCTACCGCTTTTAAGAAAAGATAGTGAAAAAATAGCTATAGCCTATTCATTTCAGATAATTGAAGAGGTTCCAAGAGAAGAAAATGATTTTTTAGTGCCTTGTATCATAACAGATTAGAAGGGAATAGGTTTGTATTTTTACCAAAAATAGCTTAAAATATAGTAGAATAATTCTTAAATTAGGGGGCAATACCATGGAATTAAAAGATTTAGCAAAAAATTACCCATATGCTTGGGATAAGTATTCCAAGGAAGATATAGAAAAAGTTTTTAATCTTTCAGAAAGATATATTGACTTTATGTCAAGATGTAAAACAGAAAGAGAATGTGTAAATGATCTTATAGTTCTTGCAGAAAAAGAGGGCTATAGGAACTTAAAAGATATTATTGAAAATGGAGAAGCGTTAAAGGCTGGGGATAAAGTTTATGTAAATTACATGGGCAAGTGTTTAGCTATGTTCTTAATAGGAAAAGATCCTTTAGAAAAAGGTATGAGAATATTAGGAGCACATATAGACTCTCCAAGATTAGATCTTAAGCAAAACCCTTTATATGAAGATACAGATATGGCTATGATGGAAACTCACTATTATGGTGGAGTTAAAAAGTATCAATGGGTAACAATACCTCTTGCTATACATGGAGTTGTGGTTAAAAAAGACGGCACTTCTGTAGAGGTAGTTATAGGAGAAGATCCAAAAGATCCAGTAGTTGGAATCTCAGATTTACTTATACACTTATCTGCTGATCAAATGCAGAAGAAGCTTTCTAATGGAATAGAAGGGGAAGACTTAAATGTTTTTGTTGGATCTATTCCAGTAGAGGACAAGGATGCAAAGAATAGAGTAAAGTTAAATATTTTAAGATTATTACATGAGAAATATGACTTTATTGAAGAAGACTTTGTATCAGCAGAGTTAGAGCTAGTACCAGCAGGTAGAGCAAGAGAGTATGGATTAGATAGAAGTATGGTTATGGCATATGGACAAGATGATAGAGTATGTGCATACACTTCCTTTGAGGCTATGCTTCAAATAAAAGAAAGTGATAAGACTTGTGTAACTTTACTTGTTGATAAGGAAGAGGTAGGTAGCATAGGAGCTACAGGAATGCAATCAAGATTCTTTGAGAATGCAGTAGCAGAGATTATGGATAGATTAGGACAATATAGTGAACTTAAGGTTAGACGTGCTTTAGCTAACTCTAAGATGCTATCTTCTGATGTTAGTGCTGCTTTTGATCCAAACTATCCAGGAGTTATGGAAAAGAAGAATGCTGCTTACTTTGGTAAGGGTATAGTATTTAATAAATATACAGGTGCAAGAGGTAAGTCAGGCTGTAATGACGCTAATGCTGAATATGTAGCTCAGATAAGATCTATAATGGACAAACATAGTGTTACATGGCAAACAGCAGAGCTTGGAAAAGTTGACCAAGGAGGCGGTGGTACTATAGCTTATATACTAGCAGAGTATGGTATGGAAGTTATAGACTGTGGAGTTGCTCTTCACAACATGCATGCCCCATGGGAAATAGCAAGTAAAGCTGACATATATGAAACTATGAGAGGATACCATGCATTTTTATTAGAAGCATAGTATGATTAGTAATTTCAAGAATTCATAAGTGTTTTAACACACAAACAAATTAATATTGAAACAATGATTTTTAATGATTAAAAACCATGTAATTCCCTTTGATGAATTTCAAAAAAGGGAGTTCCATGGTTTTTGTGTTATAAGTTCTAATATTTATGGAATAAAACATATTAAATTGGAAATAATTCCTTGTAAGAGGTGATTAAATGTTTACAGTAAAAGGTTTTATAATAATTTTATGCTTAGCATATGTAACAAAAACAATAGTATATATTATAGATAAGTTATTAAAATTTAAAGATGAAAAAATACAGTTTACTATGGATGTAAAAAAAGAGAGTATTATGAGTATGACAGGTATAGAGTTTGAAGCATTTTGTAGATGGCTTTTTGAAGGTACTGGAGAATATAAATATGTAGAAATCACACAAGCTAGAGGTGATGGAGGAAAGGATTTAATTTTAATAGATAAAAATGAAGAGAAAACATATGTTGAATGTAAGAGATTTGATTCAGAAGAAAAGTTAGAGACAATAGAAAATAAAGGTGATATTAAGAAACTAGTAATAGGAAGAGAAGTATGCCAAAATTTAGTAGGCGCGATGATTAGTAATAATATAGATAAAGGC